>QYPM01000033.1 GCA_007280465.1 Nitrosopumilales archaeon | reverse complement strand
TTTTGGACAAATTCAATCTGTTTTTATTCTAGACATACTGACTTTTTACATGCATAGTGCGTTTGTTTTGATGAATGCAGAACTTGGAAAAGAACTCCAAATTGTAAACGAATTAAAAAAAATACCTCATGTAAAAGAAGCCTATCCAGTTTATGGCGTCTACGATGTATTGATGATTATTGAATCTGATTCAATGGAATCATTGAGGGAGACTATAACTGATCAAATAAGGAAATTAGATGGAATAAAATCTACGCTTACTATGATTATTGTTAAAGATTAACAAAAAATAAATCGCTTTTTATCATTGCAATTCTTTATTGATCTTTTTATTCCAATTGACTGAAATTTAATTTAGTCACAAATAATAATACTTGATTTGATACAAATATGCAGTGGCCGCTAATGTGCTTTTATTACTTGGCTGGTTAGGGGAATTAATTTTTGCTAGCTGGTTGTTATCTGATGGAGCCGAACACCTTGCAGAAAGATGGGGCGGTAGATTTGTAGGCAGGACATTACTTAGTGTGGCAACAACATTGCCAGAAATAGGGATAGTTGTTGCTGCTGCAAAACACGGATCATATGGTACTGCGATAGGATCTGCCCTTGGAAGTAATTTATTCATGATGACTTTTGGATTGGCAATCATGTTAATTATAGCAACTACACGCCTATCAAAAGCTCCACAAAAATTCATTGATGTTAAAGAATTTGGACTGGACAAAATTTTTCTAATAATAACGGCTGTTGCTGGTGCGGTTATGTTCATCAACGGATATGATATAATGGATGGAATAGTGTTTGCAGGAATGTTTGCAGTCTATATGGGATTTGCTTTTAGAGAGATGAAGAAAGAAAAGAAGGCAATGAAAATGGTACCATTTGAGGTAAATCTTCATGAAAATCGTTCACAAATAAAATCAAAAAAGCACTTTACAAGAGCCATGATTTTGTTTGTTGCAGGAACTGTTGGAATCTTTATTGGTGCAGAACCATTTGTACATGCTCTTGAAGGGGTATCTGTAGACTTTGGTGTTTCAGTTGTTGTACTTGCAGTTATAGTTAGTCCGCTTGCAGGTGAAATGCCTGAAAAAATATCCATGATCTTTCTTGCAAGAAAAAGTGCAAGTGGTGCATCTATTGCAGTAGCAAATGTGCTTGGTTCTAAAATACTCAACAATACACTACTGCTCTCTGTTGCCATTTTTGCAGCCATGAGTTACAGGGGCTTTACAGCAAAAATACCTAACACGGCGATATTAGAAAATCAAATGATACTTGTTACACTAATTACTATTATTGCATTGATTCCCATGTTTAGAAACAAGATGGGTCTAAAATCTGGGATAATGCTTCTTATTTTATATGTAATAGGAATTGGCATGCAGTTTGTTCTGCCGTCTCTTTAGATCGGAGTTACTTTTACTGAACCTACTTTGACAGTAGGTGTTATGGATGGTAAAGAACTCCACTGGAGAATATTTTTTGAATCATTTCCAACTGATAAAATATTCTTGAGCATTGTTTTCAAGTTGTGAACTATTCTAACAGACTTGCCGGGATGAACTATTTTACCATTTTCTATTATTCTTATTCCACTTCGTGCAGTACAGGAAAAATCTCCCTGTTCTGGATTTACAGGATATGTGTACCACAATCTGCCAATCAACAATCCTTTCTTTGTTTCTTGAATAATTTCATTTTTACTGTGATTACCATTTGGAACTTTCAAGTTATGTGGTATGGGAATTGGAATAGACTGGGTAGATCTTCCCATTGGTGACCCGGGCCTGCCTGCATTTCCACTTGAAATTGTTCCATTCTTGAATGCCTCAAAAGAATCTGAAAATAAACCAGTCAAGACACCTGATTTTATTAGAAATCGAGGAGATGTTGGAGTCCCCTCATCATCAAATGACTTGCTGCCTATGCCGTCTGGACTATGTGGGTCATCTATTAGATTAAAATTCTCGTTTGAAATGCTATTTTCTAATTTGTCTGAAAAGCAACTTCGTTTCTCAGAATATGTCTTCAAATTAAAGTTTGAAGAAAAAACAAATGCCAACAACTCCCCAAATGCATAAGGCTCAAAAATTATGTCATACGAGTCCTGTTCAACTCTATTTGGATTAATTGAGTTTATACACATCTCTGAAGCGTCATTGCCAACATCTTGTGCTGAAAAACTATTCAGAGTTCTTGAACAATTCATGCCTATGCCGCTGACAGGCAAGTCTGATTCAGACTCTGCATTTATTGTTCCTGAGATAAATGTAGAATCGTCTGAACAATCCAAACCATTAGTATTTCTTATCTGAAAACTCTCTGAAACGATATTGAGCGAACCTGATATTCTTGTTATCTTTCCATGAGTGGCAGAATTGATCATTTCATTTACAATATCAATTGCTGTATTGCCTGATATGTTGGCAAGTTGCGGATCATGTGTTCTTTCTATCTTCAATATATGCGAAGGAAATGGGAGTGATTTCCAAAAATTCTTTGGCTGTACAAATGATTTTGTCTTTAAAATTTTATCTAGGAAATTTTCTTCTTTGCCTGAAAATGATCTAGCCGACATTATCTTCTTTTCATGAATTATGCGTACAGCAACGGAATCTTCTTGATTGTGCTTTATCTCTGCTATTTCAGAATCAGTTATTCTTACCGTTGTAATATTTTTCTGTATTGAGATTGCTTCACATTCGTCTAAATGGAGGGCCTTTGATCTTTTGAGTATGTCATCACAATATGACAACTAGTTTCGCCTATTGTTTTTGTACCTATATCTATCCAGTTTTATTAATTCATGATATGAACCAAACCTAGATATATTTTGAACTTCATCTAGTGGGTCTTTACCATCTTCAGAGGTGTAAGTCTTGATTATCTTGTAAGATGTTGTCCTCTGGGCAGGAATTCTTCCTATTTGTCTTATTACTTGTCTAATGTCTTTTGGTTTTAATAATTGCCCATGTCCAGATCCTGCTGCGGTGGAAATACTTTCATTGATGAGCGTTCCACCAAAGTCATTTGCCCCCCAGCACAATGTTAGTTGTGCCATCTCGGCCCCTTCTTTTACCCACGATGTCTGGATGTTGTTAATGTGATTGTTTAACATTATTCTTGATATTGCGTGCATCAGCAAGACATCTTTTCCATCCGCCCCATTTCTGATGTTAAGGTGTAGATTCTCTTTGTACATGGGAGCTTCTGAATGAATGAAATTTAATGGAACAAACTCGGTAAATCCTTTTGTTTCTTTTTGTATGTCTCTGATCAGTGCAATGTGTTTTGCTCTATCCTCTGGTGATTCCAGATGACCAAACATGATAGTTGAAGTTGACGGTATTCCTATTTTGTGTGCAGTCTTGATAACTTCAATCCATTTGCTGACACTGATTCTGCCAGGGGAAATTTTATCTCGCATTGCTTGGTCTAAAATTTCGGCTGCAGTTCCTGGTAGTGAATTTACTCCGGCATCTTTTAATCTAATTAGGTATTCTTTAATTGAAATATTTGATCTTGTAGCCCCGTATAGAACTTCTTCAGGTGAAAAACCATGGATGTGAATATCGCCAACTTCTGATTTAATGGCTCTGCAAATATTCTCATACATACCTCCTTCCATATCTGGAGGTAATCCTGCTTGAACACAAACTTCTGTGGCACCTAATGCCTGTGCTTCCTTAGCACGTCGCACTATCTCATCCATTGGTAAAAAGTATCCTTCCTCTTCACGAAAGTCTCTGCTAAATGCACAAAAACCACATTGTTTTATGCAGACATTGGTAAAGTTGATGTTTCGATTTACGACATATGTTACAATATCTCCAACTCTTCTTTTTCTTAGCTCATCTGCAACTAATCCAATTAGGTGAAAATCAAGTCCTTTTGCATAAAATAATCTTGTTGCCTCGCTGACTGAAATTTCTTTTTCATCCAAGGCACGATTCAAAGTCTCTGATATTAATGGGTCTGAGTTTCTTAGAAGCGCATCAAATGAAGATGTGTGAATTATGCTCATTTGACATACTCCTTGCTTACTAGTTTTTCAGTGTCTGCAATTTCTAACATTTTTGACTGCAAGTCGGGATTTACTAGTGAGAAAAATTCTGGATAAACTGGAAATCTTGCTCTTAGGTGAAATCCAGCATTGAAACAATCTTTCTTGACATCTTCAATTTGAGGCCATGGGAATTCTGGATTTACATAATCGCGAGTTATTGGTGATATTCCTCCCCAATCATTAATTCCTGCTGAAAGAAACGATGAATATGATTTGGGAGAAAGATTTGGAGGTATCTGAATATTCATTTTAGGAAAAATTATTCTGGTCATTGCAACTAGTGTTTTAAAGTATTTTTCTTGTGGGGAAGGACTATCTCTCATAGGGGTATCCTGTTTTGGCTGAAAGTTTTGTAAAATTACTTCTTGGATATGTTGATGTTGGTCATGAATTTGTTTTATGGAATAAATTGAATCAATTAATTCAAAGGGGCTTTCTCCAATTCCTACCAGTAATCCTGTAGTCATTGGAATTTTTAATTCTCCTGCATTTTGAAGTACTTTAATTCTTGCTTTGGGATTTTTACTTGGAGCAAATTGGTGTGCCATGTTTTTTTCAGAAAGTCTCTCACTTGAATTCTCTAGCATCAGACCCAAGCTTACATTTGTCTTTTTTAACTCGCGCATCTCATCTTTTGTGAGATTTCCGGCGTTGGTGTGGGGAAAAAGTCCTCCTTTTAGCGCAATCTCTGATGCATGAACCAGATATTCTGCAGTACTGGAAAATCCATTTTCTTTAAGCCACGCTCTGGCTTCATGATATTTTTGTTCGGGTCGTTCACCTGTGACAAATAATGCCTCTGTACAATTGTAGTTTTTTCCAATATTCACAAGTTCTGTAATGTCTTTTTTTGACAACATTGAAATTTTTGCCTGACCCGGCTCTGATTTGTAAGTACAATAAGAGCATGTATCACGACAAAGATTTATCAAATTAAAAAAGACTTTTCTTGAATAAGTTACTATGGTGCCCTTGTGTTTGCTTCTTAAAAATTGGGATACTTTGTAAAGTTCTGAAGGGTCTCTTTCTGCATCTTGATAAATTTGATAAGCTTCATCCTTTGATGGTACACTGCCATCGATTAATCTATTTAACAACTCAGAACTGAGGACGAGCTCGCTCAACTAGTCATGATAGCTTTAACAGTTGTATTTATGCTTGTGCTGCTATTGACTAGGTCTTTCCTGCAGGACTAGAGTTACATCCATGGATTTACCCCCCCGACTTATCTTCAAAATCATTTTATCCCCGGCGGATTTGTTATCTTGAAGATAATTTAGGAGATCTTCTAGTTTTTTAACAGGGCTATTATCAACTCCAGTAATTATATCTCCACCAAATTTGTATTTGATCCCGTCTACCATCTTTGTTTGATTTGATGCGTGTAGGCCTGCTTTAGAAGCTGGACTATCTGGTACTATATTCTCGATAAGAAATCCTGATTGTGTAGAAAGTCCAAGATTATCTGACAAGTCAGGGTCAACCGATATTCCTGATACTCCTAACCACGGATGTTTGTAATGTCCGTCCTGAATGAGATGCGGGATAATTCTCTTCATGGTGTTTGATGGAATTGCAAACCCTACTCCAGAAAATTCTCCAGTCTGAGTTTGAATTGCTGTATTGATGCCAATTACCTGACCTTGATCATTCAAAAGGGGACCGCCTGAATTTCCAGGATTTATTGCAGCATCTGTCTGAATTACATTTGGAATAGAAAATGATCCTATGTTAGGAGGATTCAATATTCTTCCTAACTGGCTTACTATTCCAGTGGTCATAGAACCGGTCAAACCAAAGGGACTTCCTATAGCTATGACTTGATCTCCAATTCTAAGTTTTGAAGAATCTCCCAGTGGTAGTGTATGGAATGTTTGGGGATCTGCATCCACTTTGATTACTGCAAGGTCTGCAAATTGATCAGTACCAGTGATTTTGGCAGAGTAAGATTCTCCATTATGAAACACTACTCTAATTTTTTGATAGTCATCCACAACATGATTGCTTGTAATAATATGTCCACTGAGATCATATACAATTCCTGAACCAATAGCTCTGTCTGAAGAATTATCACTTGTTTTACGAACTATAATCTGAACAACCCCATCCTGAGATTTAGAAAAAAGATCTGCCAAGCTCAAGTGTGATGTAGGATTTGATTGAATAATGTTTCCTAGTGGTGTAACAGTTTGATGCATGGGATCTGTTTTTTGTTGTCCAGACACAAACGTCAATACCAAAATTAATACAATTATTCCATAAGTTCCACCTAAAATTGCAGTTGTCTTATCCAAGAATCTAAAAGTATCCGAGGTTACTGTATAATCCTTACTCACAAATTAATGGAATGTTGTACCGTTTCCGATAGGGAATATGTTCTCCCTCTCCAAGTAAGAGAATTACTTCTTCTAGCATGTAAAATCCCTGTCAGAAACCCGGCTATAATCACCGTACTACCAATTGGGGCAAATAATGCATGTCGAAATCCTAGCGATAACCCCTTCTTTGCATCGATGATGCTTCCCAGATAAAATAATCCTACTGAAATTAATGAAATCCAGCATAAGATACCAAATGATTCTGAGATGTTGGCAAATATTGCAGAATAGGCAAGAATTGGAAATGGCATGAATAGCAAGAAAAGTACTGCAAAGAATATTCCTACAGCTACTTTGTTTGATTGTATGTAGAGTGGAATCATTAATCTCTTAAGGGCATGCCATAAAGTGGCCCAATCTCTTGCCCATACTGCCTCAACTAGATGTTCCCCACGTACCATTTTTAGCTTAAATCCTTGTTCCTTTACTTTTTTGCCCAGTGCACCATCTTCCACAATGTCGCTTTTTACTCCCTCATGAGTTCCTACTGATTCATACGTTTTTCTTTTTATTATGAAAAAACTACCAAAAAAATATCCAGTTTTTTTAGAAGGATCGTTTACTCTTAAAGCAGAAAATCTTGTGTGAAGAAAAGTGGATAGTACTGGTAGAGTGATTTTTGTCCACCAATCAAGACAGAGCATCTTTGGAATGACTGTAAGTGCATCTAATTCTTCACTCATTAGATGATCCACTGCAAGAGAAATTGTCTTTCCTGTATGAAATGTATCTGCATCTGTAAATAACAATAGTTCACCTGATGACTTTCTAAAACCTTCAAAACATGCCCAATTCTTTCCTGTCCATTTTTCAGGTTTGGGGTCTGCTAGAACATGTACAACTTTAGAATTTACTTTAGAAATTTTTTTTATTATGTTACCTGTATTATCATCTGACATGTCATCAATTGCTATTATCTCATAATTTTTGTAATCTTGTTCTAAAAGAGAATTTATACATTTTTCAATAAATACCTCTTCATTTCTAGCTGGCAAAATTATGGATACCTTTGGAGAATTATGTGGCATAGAATTAAATTTATCTAAAAAAGGCGAATCTCGAAAAGTAAGCCACATTGATTTTATCAAAAATATCCATGCTATGGCAACACCTAACAAAATAGCTGCAAGAATGTAGTTGATTATGTCCACAAAAAAGTACATCTGTCTATCTCTGAGATTCTTGCTTTATACTCTCGAGGGCTTGCTCAGTACCACTCTGAATGTGTTTTTTTATCATGCCTGTAAACATGCCCATCATGCCTGATAATTTCATGTCCCATGCGACATCAAGTCTTGTCTTGTTTTCTAGTGGAACCAGTGTGATCGTCTTACTTCCCTCAATGATTCCTTTTGTAAATTGAACATGTATTTTCTCTTTAGGATAAAGTGTTACAGTCTGCATGCATTTTGAGTCTTTGAATGCTATGGTAACCTCTCTTGTTATGACGTTCCCCTCTTTTGAGATGTTCCTGACTTCTTTAGTTCCTCTCCAAAATTTTGGCTCGGAATCAAGATCAGATACTAAACCCCATACCTTGTCTATGGGAGAATCAATCTCAATGGATGCTTGAATCTGAACCATAGGAGAGTTCTTTTTTCTTCATATTTATGTTATAACACGGTAAGAACAACTGTTGGTAACTCAATTTTTTATTCCGAAATCAATTTTAATGTCATAATTTGACACATGTTGTGACTCTGATTACTTATGATGATTTTGCAAAGCTGGACATGCGTGTAGCAAAGGTAATAGAGGTTGAAAAAATTCCGGGAAAATCAAAAATTGTAAAAGGTGTGATTGATCTTGGAGATGAAAAACGTGATGTTATAATCGGTGGGGCGGAATACTATCTGCCAGAGGAACTGGTAGGTAAAACAGTCATAGCACTTGTAAATCTGGAGCCTAGAAAAATTGGAGGAATTGAATCAGGTGCCATGCTTCTAGCAGCTGATCTAAATGACAAGCCTTTTTGGCTAACAGTGCCTGACGATGTAACACTTGGTACTAAAATAAAATAACTGACTTGAATTTTTAGAACTTTAGGTTTTTTGTCACAGTGCTTTGGTTTGATATGATTTTTCCTGGATTTAGAATATTTTGAGGATCGAACTGTTTTTTTATCTTTTTAAAAATAGAATATACTTCATTATTGTATTGTAATTTTACAAACTCTGACCTTGCAAGCCCGTCTCCATGTTCTCCTGTTATGCTTCCGCCAATTTCTACTATACTGGAAAAGAACTCTGAGGCAATATTCTTGATGAGATGCTTATCTTTTCTCTTTAGGATTGGTCTTATGTGTAGATTGCCGTTTCCCGCATGTCCATAAATGATCATTTTCAGGTCATACTTTTTGGTAATAATGTCTAGTATTTTTAGTAGTAATGGCAGTCTTTTTACTGGTACTACAGCATCCTCTATGAGAGTAGGCATAGTCTCATTCTTTGTAATACTTTTAAGACTAAATGCAAGAGCGGAATTTCTAAAACTCCATAACTCTTTGATTTTATTTGTGTTTGATTCAGTTCTGATTATTTTACCTGATATGATTTTTTGAATGTAATTCTTATTGGATTCAATCTTGTCGTCAAATTCTACAAAAAGGAGACAACCAGTATTGGAAGGAATTTTAATTTTGATGTGCTTTACTATGTTGCTATCTACAAGTTCAATAGCTGATGGCTTTAATGATATAATTCTTTGAACATCTTTTACCGCCTCCAACAATGTTTTGTAATGTATGACAAGTAACAAAATCTTCTTTGGGTGTGCAAATGTTTTAATTTTTACAGATGTTACTATGCCAAGAGTTCCTTCCGAGCCTGCAATTATTTTATGCATGTCTTTTTTTGAGTGAATCTTGTCAATCCTATATCCGCAGGAATTCTTGGACACTTTTGGAAATGATTCTGAAATCCTGGGTGGTATGATGCCAATAATTTTTTTTAAATCAGTCTTATCAGGCAATTTTATTATTTTACCAGAAGAATTTACCATTCTGATTTCAACTAGATTGTCTATCATGCTACCATATTTCAAAGAGTGAGTCCCACTGGCATTGGTTCCAATCATTCCTCCAATAGTACAGAATGGACCTATGGAAGGATTTGGACCTATGAATCTGTTGTATTTTTTCAATATTTTATCAAGTTGCCCCTTGAAAACTCCTGAGCCCACTTTGACAAAATTATTTCCAAGTTTTATCTCATCCAGATTTTTCATGTCTATTATGATGCCTCTTCCTAAAGCACTACCGACAAGCCCGGTTCCTGCTCCCCGAGGAGTTAGTGGAATGCTGTATCTTTTTGCAAATCGTATAATTTTGATTATATCTGATTCATTATGGGGGATAACTACAACTGATGGCCTTAAGGTGTATGAACTTGAATCTACTGAATAAAAATTTCGTGCATAATCATCCCATAAAACAGTACATTTTACTATTTTAGATAATCTAACTCCTATATCATTTGCATTCATGATAGTATGTGAGTAACAATTGTTTAAAACGATTTAATTTTTTGAAAGATTTAATTTGGCAAAAAAAGTTCTTTTTGTTATTGGATTTTAATGCGACAAGTCTAGACAAGCTTTTCAGCTCTAGTGATAATTCTAACCCACTAATGTGGATGGTTTGGATCATACCTATCTTTATTTTTATGTTGTATGGGCAAAGAATTCAACTTTACATAACTTCCTCCGACATTAATAAGGGGCTTGAAAAATTGAAATCTTATCGAGACGATACTAGAAAAGAACTAATTGATTATATCAAAACCACTCTAAAACCTTCTGAAGATCCAACCTCCAAACTTGATAGATTTTTTGAATACTTTACAATAATGCCTTCAGATATGGATCCTAACGGAATTGTTCCAAAAATTAGACATATTATGAGAACAAGAGAAGATTCCACTAGAGACCAAGTCAAAAGTCTATCCCAAAATATCAGTCATCTGGAAATAAGTAAGATTACTAACATTTTGGAAGCAGTAGCTACATTGCAATTGTTCTACAAAATGGTAAGACACTTTTTCCTAACTGCAAAGAAACAAAATAACTTTCCATTAATTTTACCATTGCAGATGATGATGCCATTTATTATGGAAGAAGCAGAAGCACTCAAGATTGCAGTATCGGCATTCAAACAAGGACAACCAATTGGAGATGGAATAGGTCCTATGATTGTTGGAAAAATGATGCTTGATACCGAAAAAAAATCAATTGCACTTGAGACGGTCTGGAGTGAAAAAGACTTTGAAGGACGAAAACTCTGTTTCATGAAAGCTGAAGGGCCAGCTGCCACAGTTGGAAGGCCTGCCGATGCACTTGAGAAAATTTTTGCTGAAAAGAAACCTAACATAATCGTAATGGTTGATGCAGCACTAAAGCTTGAAGGTGAAGATACTGGCTCTATTGCACAAGGATTTGGTGCAGCAATTGGAGGAATAGGCACCGAAAGATTCCAAATAGAAGAGGTTGCAACAAAGCACAATATTCCAATATATGCAATTGTGATAAAGCAATCAATTAAAGAAGCAATCACTCTGATGAAAAAAGAGATTGCTGACTCTTCTGATATAGTCTCATCTCAAATTTATGATATTATCAGAGCCAACACATCAAAAGACCAATCTGCTCTAGTTATTGGAGTTGGAAATACAATTGGAGTTGCACAATGATCTTTAGGAAAAAGAAGGAAGTACTTGATTCATATTCCATTGAGCAATGTGTCAGTTGCAATAAAACTAACAAGAGAAAATTCAAAGAAGGAGACTTTATCTTTAAAACAATGGAAAAATGCACTTCATGCGCTAATGGCCAAATGATGATATCCAAAATTTTTGGCGAACTTGTCAAATAGTGGTTACAGTAACACCATTTTCTTTAGGGATAAACGTATGTTCTGCTTGGGCAACTCTTTGCTCATTTGCCTCCACAAGTATTGGGTACGAACGAACAACTTTGTTTTTAATTGATCTTTCGATTAGATCTCTTGCAGTCTTTTCATTATACTCTGGTATGAGCCATCTTAATGCAAATGGTAACATGTTGAATTTTTGCCAGATGGTATCGATTAGTTTGTTTACCTCTTCATCCTTTGTTCTTTTTCTTGTAATCAAAGAGAAAATATTTCTAGTTTTACCTTCTCGAACAAAACCTGAACCTTCTGGAGTAGTGACAAATGGCTCACATGCGTATGCCTCTGTGGATTGAAATGAAAATGATCCAATTGACCATATGTTTGGAACAGACTTGCCAGCATGAATTGTGTATTGTTCAAGAGAATGACCACTAAGGTTTGCTATTGGAATTCCACCCATCTGTTTTACCGTGTTCTCTATTGTCTTTCCAACATCACTTGATTTTGTACCCACTCGAATTATTGCCATGGCTTCTCTAAGAGCAGACTCTGCAGCTTGCACTAGAAAATCATATTTTGGGTCATAGCATACAGTAACTGCAGTGTCTGCAATGTGCCCATTAATCTGAACTCCTAAATCAATTTTTAAAAGATCAGTGTCTTTTACTGTTATGGAATCGTTAGGTTCTGCGGTATAATGAGCTGCGATTTCATTTAAACTGACATTTACTGGAAATGCACATTTTCCACCTTTACTCTCAATTTCTTTTTCGATAAAATTGCATATTTCTTCAAGAGTAGAACCAACATGATTCTTTCTTCTTGCATTCTCTCTTACTTCTGATGCTATTTTTCCAGCATTGATGTAATCCTGTAATTGCAACAATTATGGCTTAATTTGGATTATTATTTAAAATCATCATACGCTATGAGAAGATTAAATTGGGGACATTTTTGTGCAATCACATCGGGATCGTGGTCTAGCTTGGTATGATTCGGGTTTTGGGTACCTGAGGTCGTCGGTTCAAATCCGGCCGATCCCACTTAATATTTTAGGCGTATCTTAGATTTGAATCAAATACAATTAGTTATTATCCGACTTTAACTGATCATGATAGCCAGGCGATGAAGAAGAGTTAGAGACATGACACAAGATGAATGCCAATTCAGTGACTCTGAGTGCTGGCATATCTATTTATTGAAATGTCCTAGTCCTAGATTAAATTGAAATTCGAAAAACGCGAAATTCTCTTAATTGTAGGAATTTTATGTATTATGATAGGCCTGATGGCATTGCCTGGCATGAATCTAATTTATTCTGTAATGATTGCAATTTTATTATATTTTGCAATGAAAGTATTTGTTGGGAGGAGAAAAAGACAGATTCAAAGAGCGGTTGGTCAGGGCATTTGCGCCATCTGCGGAGCAAAAATCACTGAAAATAAATGTCCTAAATGTGATTCAGACAAGCAAGAAATGCCATAGTATTCTAACTAATTTGATATGAATTCTACGTACGACTTATAATGCTTGTAGAGGATCTTTTGATTATGCGGACTAGGGCATATTGGGCATTAACAACTAGCTCAACTTTTCCACAATCAACACCTAAAATTCTAAACATGGCCTTGAAATGGTATTACAGATGAAATATTCAAACCCGTACCTTATTGCAGGAATTCTTGTCTTACTTGTAATTGGACAAAGTTATGCAGCTAGTGGTCAAACGGTTACAATAGCAAACCATGTTGTCATAAATGAAGTCGAACTAAATCCCGTAGGTGATTATACTGCATTACCAATACAGTGGGTCGAACTGTATAATCCAACCAATTCTCCTGTAAGTATAGGTGGTTGGACAATCGGGGCAACTAGTGGATTAAAACAAGTGAATACAATATCATTAGGAACCACTATACAGCCACAACAATTCATTGTTTATCACTATAAACCACTTTGGCTTCCACAAGCAGGTGCTGTTATACAACTAAAAGGATCTGATGGCACAATTATTGATCAAACTCCAACACTTACAGACACACAAGGAGATGGTAATACTTGGCAGAGACTCTATGATGGTTACAATACTGGTTCCCAAAATGGCTGGGTCTACAAGATTGGAACTCCTGGATCTACAAATGGAAGTCCACCAACAACTACTGTTGCTAATCAGCTTACCATGTCTATTTCAACTGACAAGCAAAACTACATCTTTGGTGATATAGTAAACATTAGCGGTCAAGTTTCACAAATTGTAAAAAACCCGGCAGTAACTTCAATCCCTACGACTGTTAATTTAATCATGTCAGGACCTCATGGATTCAAGCAAACATTTTCACTATATCCAGGAACTGATCTCAAATTCTCTACATTTGCAAAGACTGATCAAGTCTTAGGATTTGCTGAAGGGACATACACAATCTCTGCATCATATGGTGCTGCCCAGTCGTCCTCAACATTTTCGCTAGGCTCAACAGCTTTTGTACCTCCGCCACAGATTGTACCAACAACTATAGTTATTTCTACAGATAATTCCAATTATACAATTTCTCAACCTATTGTACTAACAGGAACTGTTTCTAAAGTAATTCCACTCACTCCCGTAACATACAAGGTCTATGATCCGACTAATGTTGTAGTATATCAGGGAACAATATTTCCAGATTCTCAAGGAAAACTAACTACAGTAAATCAATATCAGAGAAGTGCTGGAAGTTCGGGGTTGCTTATCAATGGAGTTAATCCCGTTTATGGAATATATCGAGTTGTAGCATCTTATGGCGGTGCATCTACTTTTACAACTTTTACATTGATTCCAGTCCAAGTACAAAGTAATGTGATACAGATGTCTACTGACAAAAAGGCATATGCTCCAGGTGAAACTGTAATAATTAGTGGTGGTACTCTTAATCAAGGTCTACAAAATCTTGGATTAAACCCCGGACTGCAAATTATCCAGACAACTGTTGGAGGAAGTTCTGGCACTCAAGTTTTTGGAAATCGTGGCATCGTTACAAATACTATAAACATGAGAACAATAGTTAATCTTCAAACTGATAATACGTTTACTTACAAATTTGTAATTCCTGGAACAACTGATAGTTTGGGAAATTATAGGACCATTATATCCACTACTAATGGTATGTCTGAAGTTGACTTTGTTGTAGTACAAAATCCTTCAGACTACAAGCCTACAATATCTCCCTCTACTCCATTTAGTATTACTACGGACAAAAGTTTGTATGCTCTTGGAGATGCTTTGGTTATCTCTGGTCATATTTTAAATCCAATTCAACTTTCAACTCAAAATGCAGGAATAAGTGTAAAAGTCAAAGTACTTGATTCTGCAGGAAACTCTATTTCTTCTGGCGGTACTTTCATTAATAATATATTTGTGCCAACATCTACCGCATTATTTTATTCTGCATTTCCTGATGCTAACGGAATATTTCAAGTACAACCACAAATCATTCACAGCGGAATTTTCCTTCCAGGGACTTATACGCTAAAAGCGACTTATAATAATCTGGCTGCTTCAACAACCTTTACTGTATATGATCCACTTGCTGGTTCACTTTCCTCTGTAGCAGTAAACACCGACAAAAAAGTTTACGGTGTAGGTGATTTGGTTCAACTAAATGGAAAAATCTCTGCATTAACTGGTACGGATTCTTACACGCTGACTCTGGTAAAACCATCTGGTAGTAAAATCACATTCCCATTACAGGTAAATAATGGACAATTTTCATGGAGTTGGACCATACCGGCAAAAGATACAACTGGCAGTGTTATGATAACTACTGATAGATCCTCCTCATCTGTATTAGATCCAACACTTGCTGTTTATGGTATATACAGAATAACAATTGCTTCAACAAATGCAAACTCTGAACTATTTTTCCAAGTCTCTAAAAATCCTCAACCAAATCAAGATTTATCTCCAATCATAGTCCAAACTGATAAAACAGATTATCTCTCATCTGATGTGGCAAGAATCTGGGGTGAAGTGATTCCGATTCAAAATGCTGCAACTAAAGAGGCAAACGCCGTGGTTCAAGTTCTGATATATTCAAGTGATGGGCAACAAGTATACCGTGGTGATGCAACTGTAAACCCTGGAGGGCAGTTTTATGTTACAGTTCCATTCCATACTGGTATTTACAAGACTGGAACCTACAAGCTATATGCCCAATATCTTGCAAATAAAGTAATAACGTCATTCAAGGTAAATGATCCTTATACTACAAGTTCTGATAAATTACAACTCTTCATGACTACTGACTCTGACAAGTATCTTCCTGGCCAAACAGTCCTACTGACTGGAAGAACTAGCTACATCGTATCTTTACCAGATGGTATAGACCTTGCATTTGGCTTGAAAAATGATACTGTCATTAGTGAGGGAGAAGTGATGTCAAAGAAAGGAAATACGATATCAAAAACTACTGCTTACTTTGATCAATTCGGTTCCTTTAGTTATGATTATAAAATTCCAAAGAATGCTAAACTTGGAGACTATGTAATAATTGCGCAGGTGCCTTTTGGAGCTTTCAAAGCATACTTTAGTGTTGTAAATCAATTACCTTCCCAAAACATACCTGTAGTAACAAACCAAACACAGCCTACTCCAACTAATGAAACTCAACTTCCTCCTTCTACTCTAACAGTTATTCCTTCAACCATCGGACCAGTTCAGAAACATGCTCAATCAACTAACATCTTTGTTGAAAAAATAAATAAACTCCAAGACTCTGCCATTCCAATTACATTGAGTGAACAGTCTATTGGTAACATGACATATTCCCCAAGACAACTTGATGGCCTACTTAGGGTAAACCCTGGCAATGAAAATTATGTCAGCATTAAGGTGACTTCTCAAAATGGAACTTGTATTATAGGTCAAGACTCTAACTGTCTAGTTACAAAATCCACCGTACAATCTGGCATGATATATCAGGCAGTGACAATTGATGGCAAGAATTTCCTTGTTGGCTATTCTGGGGCAGGACTTAGATTACAACAATTTACTATCTTGCCAGCAAGTACAAATGATGTAATGCCTGACGGACAATGGAATGTTAGTGTTATCAAAAAGGATCAAGTCACTAGATTCTATTACCAAGTAACTTACATCGGCAAATAATTCCAAATCTCAAGCAATTTATTCTTGATTGAAGCACTAAGACTATGCAAATTCAAGTTCTCATGTTTGAGCAGGATGACCCCGCAAAATGTACTGCTGCAAAACTTGTAAAATTTGGCATTGCAAAACGCATAAAACATCTCTCTGGAAAAGACATGATACTCAATCCCTTTGCAAAAGAATTTGTCTTACGGTCTGACAGGGATTTGACAAAATCTATTACGGCAATTGATTGTTCTTGGGAATTGGCACAAAAAATGTTTCTCAAAAAATTTGTAGGTCTGTCACGAAAACTTCCTCCACTACTTGCAGGAAATCCAGTTAATTATTCCAAGATAGGTAAACTCACAACTGCTGAAGCAATTGCCGGCGCACTTTATATCATGGATTACTATGAACTTGCAAATTCTGTTATTGGGAAATTCAAGTGGGGGCATACATTTTTTGATCTAAATCAATATTTGCTAAAAGATTATTCTGATGCCACAACTGCTGATGATGTTGTAAAAATATCACAAGAATATGGCTTGAAGATCTAAAGATATCCATTACCTGGAAAGATGGTTTACAGGTCTCTTTATAAATACAAAAAAATGATCTCTCATAGTATGGCATTCTTCATACCTCATGAGTTTATTCTTGTGATGAAAAATGTAAGTAGAGATTTATTCGACCGTTCTATCCTCCCGAATAGGTCTACATGACAACCGAGGATTCTCCTGGACTAGTTCGTAGTCTCTCACTATTGGATATTACGATGGTGGGTATTGCCGCCATGATAGGGGGTGCAATATTTGTTCTAGTAGGTCCTGCTATGAATGAAGTCGGTCCTGCTCTAATGGTAGCATTTCTTCTAAATGGAATAATCACCATGTTTACTTCTATGACATATGCAGAACTTGGTTCTGCCATTCCAGAAGCAGGTGGAGGATACAAATGGATTAGAGAGGGACTTCCAAGACCTAATGCTTTCATCAGTGGATGGATGGCTTGGTTTGCTCACATGGTTGCAGGAAGTCTATACGCTGTTGCTTTTGGCTCATTCTTTGGACATGTGCTAATCGTATTAGGAGTACCTGAAGGTTATGTTGGGGTCCCACTCGAAAAAATCATTGCAATATTGGCAATATGCCTTTTTACATATGTCAACATTAAGGGTGTCTCAGGTACGGGAAAAATTGGTAACGCTATCACGATAACTCAACTTGTAGTAATTGTATCGCTTATAATTGCAGGAGCATTATCCATTGTTTTTGCAAATTTTGACTGGGGTAAGAACTTTCAAAATTTTATCCCAAAAGGAAGTATAGGATTGATAATTGCAATGGGAATTACATTCATAGCTTTTGAAGGGTATGAAATAATTGTGCAAACCGGCGAGGAGGTAAAAAATCCAAGGAAAAATATTCCTAGAGCGATTTTTATTTCACTATTTGTAGTTACAGCTCTCTATATCTTATTCACTTTTGTATTCATTGGGGGTCTTAACCCTGCAATACTCAAAGATGATCCTTGGCATTTCATAGGTGAAAATAAAGAGCTTGGAATAGTTCAAGCTGCAAAATATATTCTTCCGTTTGGATCGTTTATAGTACTAGCGGGAGGAATTGTATCAACTCTTTCTGCTCTAAATGCCACTACTTTTTCATCTAGCAGAGTTTCATTTGCAATGGCACGGCAATACAATCTACCTCATACGTTTAGTGCAATTCACAAAAAATTCCATACACCATTTTTAGCAATTATTGCATCTGGATTTATCATGGCATTCATAGCGGCTGTACTCCCACTTGAGCAAATTGCTCTTGCTGCAAGTGTAATGTTTCTATTTCTTTTCGCGCAAGTAAACTTAGCTGCGATAACTATTAGAAGAATGTATGGCAAAAAACTTGATTATGGTTTCAAGACTCCTCTATTTCCACTATTTCCATTAATAGGAGCATTTGCTAATGCCGCACTTGCAGTTTATCTGCTCATCTATAATCCACTCAGCTGGGTAATTGCAATTATCTGGGTGATAATTGGATTCTCAGTCTACAAATTCTATACTATTAAAAAAGAATTAGAGCATTATGCTCCGTTAATGGCAAACGTAGGACCTCCTGAAAGAAAAGATTACCGCATAATGGTCGTTTTCAATAAAAAAACAGTGGAAAAACTTGTAAAGATTGCTTCTGCTATTGCAAAAGAAAAGAACGGAGAAATATCATTGCTAAACGTAGCAACAGTTCCAATCCAAATTCCTCTTACTATGGCTCATGGATTTGCAGAACCAGTTATGAATTCTTTTGCTGATCTTAGAAAAATATTACCAGATTCTACAGAATATAGATATCTTGTTAGACTGTCACATGATAATACGGAAGCAATCCTTGTTACTGCAGAAGAACAAGGAGTTAATTTGATTATAATGGATTTCTACGATCTACGTAATAATAGAAAGTTATTATCTCTAACAACCTGTGATATTGTTGGAGTAAGTATCAAAAAAGAATTTGATAAAGAATTGTCTAACATAGTTGTATCATATGATAAAGGTCGCCATTCTGATTTAGGTATTGAAATTGCAAATGCCTTTTCTAAATCAATGGATAGTAAAATAAGGATTGTAAGAGGCGTCGTTGAATCTCAAGAAGATGAACGTGATATTCTAAGTAGAATTAATGAAAAAATGTTTGATCTAGATTTAAAGAAAGTTCCAGTAGAAAGAGTGTACCCGACAAGTACTAATGTAATAAAGGATCTTCTTCAGAATCTGAATCAGAAACCAGAAATTGTTATAGTGGGTGCAGGTAATCAATCTGATCAAGCCTTTAGCCCAAAAACTATTGAAATTGTTGAAAAATCTCTTTACAGCGTATTTGTCGTCCGAGATTCCAGATTTTCAACAATTAAGGCAAGATACTTTTGGCATATGATTGCACCTAGATTGATGGAGAATAGGGTGATTTACAAAATATATGGTTTCTTGTTTAGATTGAAGCCCAAGAGGATTATCCAATCTGATGAGGATTATTTTTCATCTGGACTCTAAATCTGTAGTCAATACTAAAATAGTAATTAATTCAAATATTGTTAAAGTGCGAGCCGGTGAACGATCACTGCCACGGCAGAGGAAACTCCTCCCTCCATGCAGCAAGTGCGATCCGGAGACGGATAATCAGAGATGATTGGCAACAGCACAGAAAAAAATCCAACCTGGCGTACTATGATGGTAATGCCTGAGGTTTCCAGCAAGGAATGAAAAATCTGTCCCGCGCGGAGAAAGGCCAAATCAAACAATAAGCGCTGCACTTTGTTTAGGTAGGCCGCATAGCGTAATATCGTAAAAACAGAAGGAGGGTTACGGCTGGCACGCACTTTTTTTAAAATGAACTTTTTTAAAAATAATTTTACTTATTCTTTCTTTTCTTCATCAAACCTGTCTGCCCAGTGTTTTCTTTCTTCATACTGGAATGTTGGAGGGGGGCTAGTGTCTACACCTCGCTTCATGGCTGCTTTCATTTTTTGATTACTAAACCAGAAAACTCCTACTGCAATTACTACTGCAAATCCTGCCATTGCATATATTGTATTAGTGGATAGGCCTTGGGCTGTTTGAACTGATGCAGTACCACTTACTCCTGTTAGTGTTGAGATTGCTGGAGTGCCTTGCACCATGTATCCATTTGCATGTCCTGCTGCATCTATTGTACCTGAACTTGCTCTTTCAATTATGGTTAAATGATATTTTGAATCTGTTGTAAAGTCAACATCAACATTTTGGGCTTTTAATTGTCCTTGGTATAGATCACTTTGTCCATATGCAAACCCTGTCACTGCAACTTTCTGACCTGAATAGCCATAACCTGCAGTTTCGCTAAGAGTGTATGCTGGATCGAAAATAGAATTCCATTTATCTATTGGATAATTAACAAGAGCACTTGCATCTATCAGGTTAACACTCATTGGACTCTCTGCAGGAGTTCCTTTCAATATGTTGTATACATCTGGTAATTGTTTCTGTATTACACCTATTAGGGAATTGATTTCCAAGTCCCCATATTGTTGAGTGGATATGATTACTGGATTCTTCATGGCAAATCCCATCCATGATATGTCTAATACTGTAGGTACACTACCGCCTCCCTTGTTTAAGGTGTAACCATTCACTGTAGGAATTAATTTTATCAAGTAATCAAATGTTGCATGATTGGCATCTCCATTAATCTGCACCTGATATTCTACTTTCAAATTGGAGATTGTTGCAGTAGTCTTTCTATCTGTAGCAAACTCTGTATTTATTGCCTCCATGAACGATTTGATGCTTGTATTGTTAGCTGAAGTGTCAGAAAATGATATTGTCATATTTTTCCCCATAAGAGCATCCTTTAATTTTCCACCGCTTGAATAGTCTATTGCGACGTTCTTTGTGAATTTGAATTCTGGTGTAATTGGATTTCCTTCAATTGGTAGATATGCATTAAAATCAACTGTTGCCCAAATTGGTGCAACTGTTCCAAAAACTAGTAAACCCAAAATTGCTGATGCTAAAAGAAATCTCTTAGTCACGGTGTGAATTCTCTGTCCGATAGTAATAAACTTTAGCATTGTTTTTCACAGATGAAAATTTTTCTTTGATGTAGTGGCAAGAGTAATATTTAGTTGGTCTAATCTAATAACGTTACAGGGGAAATGGGATAATGATTACAATTCTTGCAGGTGGAACCGGTTCTGTTAAACTAGTGCGCGGTGTAGCTACCCAGACTCGAGATATATCAGTAATATCCAATGTTGGTGACAATTATTGGCTGTATGGCCTATACATTTGTCCAGATATTGATACAATTCTCTATGGCCTAGCAGATATTTTGGATACTGACAAAGGCTGGGGAATAAAGAAGGACACATACGGATTTTTACGACAAATGGAAGTGTTAGGAGAAGAGACTTGGTTTAACATCGGTGACCGAGATGCAGCCATTCATCTTCTGAGAACTAATATGCTCAAGAATGGAAAGAACTTGTCTGATATTACAGAATGGATGTGCAGAAAATTTGCAATTGATACAAAAATTATTCCGGTTACTGATAACAGTGTGGAAACAAGAATTGTTACCAATAAGGGAGACTTGCATATTCAAGAATATTGGGTAAAATACAAAGGTCAAGACAAAGTAGAGGGAATAAAATACATTGGTGCAGACAAGGCACGTGCAAACCCATCCGCAGTAAATGCTATTCATGATTCTAAATTAGTGATAATTGCACCAGGTAATCCTCTGACTAGCATTGGACCAATATTATCCATTAAAGGAATCAGAAAAGAATTATCGAAATCAAAGAAAAAGGTAGTTGTTGTTAGTCCTCTTATAGGAAATACTGCAATTAGTGGACCTGCTACAAAGTATATGGAAGCTGCAGGTATGGAAGTCTCGGTTTATGGTCTTGCAAAAATGTATTCTGAAGTGGCATCACACATGGTAATTGATACTGCAGACAGATTACTAACTAGAAAAATAGAAAACTTGGACATGAAAGTTTACGAAACTAAGATAAGAATGAAAGACAAGAAAGATGAAGAAGCTCTTGCATCTTTTATTCTAAAACAAGTACATGTCTAATTTGCGTATTGGCGCAATAATCCCCGTGAAAACTTTCTCAAGGGCCAAAACGCGTCTTAATTTGTCTCAGGATAGGACTGAGAGAATCTGTGAGGCAATGTTAGAATCAGTTTTACAAAATGTAACACGTTCTGATATAATTGAAAAAACCGTTCTAGTAAGTAAGGATGAAAAGGCACTCGGTATTGGAAAAAAGTTTGGAGCGCTTGGAATCTATGATGAATCTGAACAGGGAGTAAACAGTGCCGTTTTGCTTGCAGATGACTATTTTTCACAAGAAGGATTTGGGGCAACAATGGTCTTTCCACAAGATATCCCGTTGATACAGCCAGAAGATGTGGGTACATTGTACCAGATGAGAACATCTGACCGTTGTGTCCTTGTTGTACCATCGCGAAAATTTGATGGAACTAATGCCCTCTTTAGAACTCCTACTAATGTAATGGAAACGCATTATGATGAAGACAGCTACAAAATACACATGAATACAGCAGAAAAAAGAAATGCGAGTTCTGCACTTGTGTTGATTCGAAGAATTATGCTGGATATAGATGATCAATCTGATCTTCGGTTCATACTGTCATTTTCTGATACCGAAATAGCAAATTCTCTTAGAAAAATTCTAGATTAATTTATCATTTCACAATACTTGCTTTATCTATATTCTTTCTTGATTCAATATGTGACAGAATCTTGATTGTAATGGCAATTATTCCTGTAATGATGATTATGGATTCTAGAGTATTGGAGAATGGATTTGATGACTCGTTTATTGTTGGACCCTGACTTAGATTTGAAATAAAAAATAAATATGAAAATAAAAAGTAGTTTGTGGCCCAGTGAATCAGTACTGCTGGAGCAAAACCGTATCTAACATAGACCCAACCAATTATTATTCCTGCTACAGTTGCCTGTGATAATTTCCCGGGACTCCATGGAGTACCTGAAATTATGTGAGACACTCCAAAAAATAATCCGATTGTAATTATTAGTATCATTGGTTTTTTGTAATTCTCAATATGGAGATATTTTGAAGGTCTCCACAAAGATTTGAAAAATACCTTCCATGATGGAATATGTGAATATATCAGAAATAGTGGAATTCCTATTAGTAGGATTCTAAAACCTACTTCTTCAGTCAAAGGAGAAGTGGTTAGCTGAAAGAAACGGATCAAATTGTTATCAGACTGGGGTGATTCAATCTTGATTCCAAAGCTTTGCTGAACCATCTCAATTATAACAGAAGCTAAAATCAAAATTGAAAACCAGGACATCATATTTACAAGTCCATTGCCTTTCATATTCTTCCAGCCTCTTGACATTAGATTTGAAAGTGTTTTCAATAGAGAATCCTGTGGACCAAAATATGAGATTGAAAATAATATCAAAAAAATTGCCCACGTTATGATAAACGCATCTCCCATCTCAAAAGAAATTGGAATCTTGTAGCCTATGCCACCAAAAAATAAATCTAAACCATTAATGGGATACTGGTAATTGATGTCTTTTCCAATCTCTGAATTGAACATCACATAAAGACCAATTGGAAATGAAAGTATCATTATTCCAAATATCACAGATAAAAATCCAGAATATGGAATGGAAAGTATTTTTATGATCTTATCTATTTTTTCCAAACTTGATATCAATGAACTTCGATACTAGCTTCAGGAAATCCAAGCTTAACAAGCGTTGTCTTTATTGTATCTCTGTGGTCTCCTTGGAGAAAGATATATCCTTCCTTTTCAGTGCCACCACAAGCATAACGAGCCTTTAATTCTTTTACAACTTTTCCTAAATCATTCATCTTCGGATTGATTCCCTCAATTTTTGTCCCCTTCTTTTTAAAACGTCTTTCTTCAATTCTTACAACAATCTGTGTTTGATCTTTTTCAAGTTCACCACAGGCGCATAAATCATTAGGAAGTCCACAAGTGTTGCAGATTACCGCCATTCGAACTAAAAAGTCGAAATCTTACTATTAAGCCTTGTTTATCCTCCTCTAAGTTTTTTATTTAGTTGAAGTATCATAATCTATGTCAAAAGAACTGACAAAAAGAGCCGTTGAGATGCTTCTAAAGGGAGCCACACTGGTTAGTGACCCCTGTCCATATTGTAAGGGTGTTAGAATAATGAATGACGGTCATGCATTATGTGTTACATGCGGAAAAGAAGCAAAAAAAGAGGTCGAAACCATCTTACCTAAAATGGAACAAAAATCTGGAAATGCGACAATTGATGTCTTGGATCAAAAAATAAGGGATCTGGCAGAAGCACTTCAAAAGGAAAAAGACTATGAGAAACAAAAACAGATCTTGTATGCCATGAATGAAATAATTGCAATTAAAGAGAAACTTGGGAAGATCTAGGCACAAAAAGGTATTTATTTAAACATCCTTGAATCAGAAATATCATGAGCAGCAAAAAATCTGCACCACTTCCAGCATCAAGTGCAGGTCTATTGAGATTCTTTGAGGATGAGACCAAAGGCTACAAGTTAAGACCAGAGGTAGTAGTTGCAATACCAGCATCTCTGATTGGAATTTCGTGGATTCTTAAATTCTTTTTCTCACCATGACGGAAAGCTCCAATGATGTGTCCCGCATTCACAAACGGTATACGTTAACAACATTTACTCCAACTTCTCACTATGTATCTCTAGTAATTGCTATTGTTGTAGCATGTGTTATTGTAGCAGTGTCAAGCATTAATTATTTCAAGTCAACTGACAGACTAGTCTACACAATTCCTGTTACTGTTGCAGCACTTATGATAACTCAAGTGATAGATACTAGAATTTTGAAGACTGAATATTCTAAATCCATACACATGTCAGCATTTGGAAATCTTTTGTGGCTTGTAACAATTCTGTGTGGAATACTTTCATTTTACGTATTCTCTAAACCTCAGTTATTACAAATTTATATCATTGAAGGAATGTTTCTGTTTACTAGTTTTAGAATTGCAATATTTACATCAGTACTTGGTGCAAAACTAAAGACTGCCTGGGCAATTTCATTAATCCAGCCTCTTGCAATGTTTCTTGCGTTTGTTCCAACTAATCAATGGATTCCAATGTTGTCTGATCCTAAATCTATCACATATGGCATAGTTTTTTGTGTCCTTGGAAGTCTGTGGACTTTGATAAGTGATAGAATAGCAGGCAGTGGAAAACTATCTAGCACTCATGCGTTCTTGCAAGCATATCTTGCAGCATGGACAAATGATGATCCTAAACCAATGGAATTATTGATGGAGAAACGCTCTGAACCATCAAAGGTATCAACATTTCAGATTCTATTCAAGAAAAAAGATGGAGACTGCAGACTGGTAATTCCAGACCTACATCCAGGACCTTTTCATCCAATAGGTGGAAGCAACATTCCGTATCTTATTTATAAAAATCTTAATTCTTCTGCAATGGTTATGCATAGCATATCTGACCACTCACTTAACCTGCCTTCCAAATCTCAAGTTGATCATTATATCTCAAGCCTTCAGGAAACTCTAAAAGTCCAAGAAGGCTCAAAGAGCACAAAGCCTGTTACAATTCAAGTCAACAAGGCACGAACTACTGGATTGTTATTTGACAAAACCGCAGTCTTGATTCTCTCATTATCTCCTCATGGCATGGAAGATATTCCATTTTACATAAAATCAGAGCTTGAACAATATGGTAAAAACCGAGGATTTGAAAGGGTACTAATTGTTGATAGTCATAACGCAATGGGAAAAGAAATTGAAAAACTTGATGCAGATGATCTTCTAAATGCGGCAAAATCTACACTTGATACTTTGATTACAAAAGAGATTCTACCATTAGAAGTAGGCTATGCAAACTCTGAGCATCTAAATTTCGAGGCAGATGATCTTGGACCTGGCAAGGTTGCAATAATGTGCTTTAAGATTGGTGATGAAAAGTTCTTTCTTGCATGGGCTGATGCAAATAACATGTTAAATGGGCTACGTGAGGAAATTGCAAATAGTTTCTTAAATAATGGATATAATTTTCTTGAAATATGTACATCTGATACGCACTATAAAGCAAGAACGCCTAGAAATAAACACGGTTATTTTGAATTTGGAAGTCTATCAAAAGCACCTGATGTTGTATCATGGTTTTTAGATCTTGCCAAAAAAGCAGAACAGACTGCATCGCCTACATCATATGATCTATTGGAAAGCGAGACCCAAGTCAATGTCATGGGAGGTAACCAACTTGAGCTTTATTCCAAATCTCTTGACAACGCGATGCGAATTACACAGGCATTTCTTTTGATAACTACTGGATTTTTTATCTATACAATGCTCTAACTTTGAAGTTTTTCTAAATTTCCGTAAAACTCATCGCAAAAGGAATCTAGCTGGTGGATTGGAATTATTGGAACTCTGTCAATGAATTGCAAGTCATGTTGGTATAGAGTTACAATTGCCGGAATTGCCGCTCTGACGTCTTCTTTGGCAAGATATTGTTTGGTCCTCTCAATCTGTTTTGTTACCGCGCTCTGAAGGGCTGACTGGGTCATATTTTTCCAGTGTTTACAGTCTACAAGTATGGCAACATCTGATTTGATACCTATTACATCTATCTGCATCCTGGGTTTTGTCAAAATGACATTTTTTGTAGTATCAAAATCTCTTTTCTCAAGTACTTCAGCTGCTAGTGACTCAAAGTCTTGCCACTTTAACAAGCGGGATACCTCATCGATTGCTGCACCCATATTGATTGCAAGAATGCTTGTCTTTAGCTTGTCACTCTCTTCAAAATGGACTTGTTCATCCTCGTATCTTCCTATACCATTTTGCATAAAATTGTCTAGTATCTCTCTTGCCACATCTTCGCTAGTCTGAGTTGCCATGCTAAAGTCTTTGACTGACAGTCCTCCTGGAATTATTCCTTGAATTCCTTTTACTAGCGTTTGAAGATTCATTATGAATCAATTACATTTCTTTTATAAAATACTATTTGTGTTACTGCATGATACCAAGCCATGGAAATTCTTGTACAAGTTTTTTATATTCTCGTAATTTACTTGTTTGACCACGGTTAAATACAGTTCATTGAAAAACATATCATGAAATTTTTACTAGTATTTATTCTGGCACTTTTTGTTTTTGGTCCTGCAATTGCATTTGGTGAAAAAGGTACAAATTTTAACAAAGTAGAATTTATCCAGTACTCTGACGATAACACTGCTGTACAAGAAATAGAAAATGGACACTTGGATGTTTATTATTCTGCAATACCGCTGGATAGGCTAGATGATCAATCAAGGCAAAATTTGAAGATATTCCAGTCTGCTGGAACAAGTTATAGTCTATTGATAAATCCAGCAGTATCTGATCAATTCAATCCATTTTCAATTCAACAAGTAAGGTTTGCACTAAATTATCTAATTGACAGGGATCTTATCGTCGACGAAGTACTCAATGGCTATGGGGTTCAAATGATTTCTGCATACAAGCCATACGACCCTGACTATCTCTCAATATTGGGAGAACTACAATCATTTAATTTCAAACACAATCCTGCACTTGCAAATCAAATCATATCAGATGCACTTGAAAAGGCAGGTGCAAAAAAGACCGGAGGAATTTGGTATTATGAATCTAAACCAATTACTGTTACAATCTTTATACGTAACGACGATCCTTTGAGAAAATCCATTGGCGAAATTCTTGCCTCTCAATTACACGATGTGGGATTTACAGTGAAAAAAGATTATGGTGATCTGACAAAGGCATTCTCTACTGTTTATGGTTCTAACCCATCTGATATGAAATGGAATATTTACACAGAAGGGTGGACAATGAGTGGTTTTGTAAGATATGACTCTGTAATCACTGCCCAGATGTATTCTCCTTGGTACTCTAACATGCCTGGATTTAACAATCCGTCATACTGGAATTATCACGAGCCAGAAATTGATTCTCTGTCAAAGGCAATATTTTTTGGAAATTTCACATCTTCAGAGCAACGCTCCAATTTGATTAATCAAGCAGTTGACAAGGGGGTTCATGATTCTGTTAGAATATTTCTTGCATGCAAGATAGATCAATTCATTGCAAACAAAAAAGTCAATGGAATAATCAATGATTTTGGTGCGGGAATTACAAGTAGATTTACTCCAATTAATGCAAGATCCGATTCTGATACGCTAACAATAGGTGTAAAAAAGATCTATTCTGGGGCATGGAATCCAATAGGGGGATTTTCAGATTCTTCCAGTCAACAAATTTGGGGAACACTGGGAGACCCTGGAAGCTTCAAAAATCCTTACACTGGTTACACTATACCAATACGGTCAGATTGGCAAGTCCAAACTGCTGGACCCTTGGGTAAACTCGATGTTCCAAACGATGCAATATACTGGGACGCTGTAAAACAAAAGTGGACCCCAGTAGGAACTGGAATCAAAGCAACAAGCAAAGTAACGTTTCATCTAAAATTTGGAAATTGGCACAACAAAATACCAATGGACATGAATGATGTTCTTTATGGGATTTATTTTCTATATCAATGGGGCGCAGATCAGACAAATGGCACCATGACATTTGATTCAGAATATTCTCCCAAGGCAAATCAGGCTGCAAAAACGCTCATTGGAGTCAGAGTTGTTGACGAAAATACTATTGAAGTTTATCAAAATTATTGGCATTTTGATAATGATGAGATTGCAGACTCGGCCCAAGTCTGGCCAGCAATGCCATGGGAAATTGTATACTCTATGGAAAAAGCAGTGACTGATGGCAAGCTTGCATTTTCAAGATCTGATGCAATGAGTAAAAATGTAAACTGGATGTCGCTGATTATACCAAATGATGCCAATGTGATAAAAACAAACCTTGAAGACTTTGAAAAAGAGAATTCCATTCCGCCTGCCCTTTCTTACGTTACTGATTCAAACTATTTTGATTCAAGATATCAGGCTTCAATATCATGGATTGCTCAACATGGTCATGCGGTAATAAGCAACGGACCATACTATTTGGATAGTTATTCCCCTGATGCAAGAAAAATTACCATTAAAGCATTTGATGATCCCACATATCCTTTCAAATCTGATTATTGGAAAAAATTTGAGGAGGTAAGCATACCTACAATACAAAGTGTAAAGGTGCCAACTGCTGTAACTTTAGGTGCAAACTTAACAATCTCAATTTCTGTAACCCCAAACGCTACTGTATACTATTATTTTACAAACCCTGAAGGAAAAATAGTTGATAATGGAAAACAAGTATCTACCAATGGCATCATGGCAATAACTCTAGACTCTGAAAGGACAAAGAATTTTGAACTTGGATCTAATGACTTGCAGATATTTGTAGTATCAGACGCTGCATACAGGCCTGACATGTACCACACAAGTTTTCTTGTAACGCAAGGAGCGAATCAACTAGCCCAAGAGAATGCTGTCTCAAGCCCTGAGACTCTGGGAGTAAATTACTCGTATATCACAGGTTTTGTAATACTGGCAAGTGTCGTATCTCTAGTGATACTGTATGTACTCCTTAGAAGAAGGAAAAGTCAGGTGAAGTAGATGGGATTTAAAAAATTCCTTGCAAAACGTGCAATTACAATGTTTGGAGTGTTGATGGCAACACTTCTTGTCACAATTGCATTGGTTGGTGCAAACATGGATTCAATATCAAAACAAAGTGTTTCATTAGAAATAAGACAGCAAGTTACCAACAACAAAAGTCTTTTGGCAAGTTTTAAAACAACTGAACAGCTAGACTCGTATGTAGAAAATCAAATCCAGCAGCGAATAAAATCTTTGGGTCTTGACCAACCGTGGTACTCTCCTCAAAGAATTGGTTTGTCAATGTATAAAATTTTAACACTAGATTTTGGTCATGCGAAATTTCTTACAAGTGATAGCGGCTCATCTGACGTCAAAGATATAATACTAGAAAAATTACCAAGAACAATTCTTCTTTTTACAACAGCTACTGCAATAGTTTCTGTTCTTGGAATATTTCTGGGTGCAGTTGCTGCAAGCAAGGTGAACTCAAAGATTGACAAGATAACTTCAGGCTTTGCAATAATCTCAAGCAGCTTTCCAGTCTGGTGGATAGGTGTTCTTATGATCTTTGTTTTTGCATTTCTTTATCCTATATTTCCTGCAAGGGCAACCCCTGAAATTTCTGTAACCGACCCAGGATACTGGGGCTCTCTTTTGTATCATATGGCACTTCCCCTGATTACTCTAGTTCTAATCGGATTTGGCTCATGGGCATATTTGGTAAGAAATTTCCTAGTTGGTATATTACAAGAGGACTTTATCATGGCAAAAAGAGCAGCCGGAATAGATGAAAAGAGAATACTCTACTCTCACGCACTGAAAAACGCTGCACCCCCCATTGTGACAATTCTTGCACTTAGCTTATCAGGCTCTCTTGGTGGAGCAATAATCACAGAAGCAGTATTTGATTGGCCAGGTATGGGTAGGCTGTACTTTGAAGCAATCAGTGTTTTAGATTTGCCTGTTATAATTGGCGCAACATATGTTTTGACTGCATTTTTCCTAGCAAGTGTGTTTGTAGCTGATGTCTTGTACGGATACTTTGATCCTAGGGTGAGAAGAGAATGAGTTTTTCAGCAAGAGACATCTGGCATGAATTCTCCCATAGTAAAATAGGGATGACTGGAATTGTAATACTTGGTACCCTTTTCTTGATGTCAATTATTGCATTTGTAACTATACCTGTTGACAACTTTAAGACATGGAATGACCCGGCAAGTTGGCTATTGTATCCTAAATCTGCACAACCTGCTTGGATAAACTATTTCCAATCTGAAAAAATCCCAGAACACCTGATACTACAACCTCAAAGCTCATCGCAGCAACTAGACTCTGTATATGTTCTTACAGATTCATTTGTAGTAAATTATCAGTATGATGGATTTCCAAGTGATTTTATCTACAAGTATACTTCACGATACAGCGGCTCTCCGTTATTGCAAATATCTGTAACACGCCCTGATGGAATTGAACTACAGTTAATTTCGACATCATTGCCTTTTAGCAATTCTGAAACAACATACACCAGTATGATCTTTTCAACACAAAATGTGATTGTAAAAAACTTGTCAAATGATAAAACCGGATACTTGTTTTCATTTGATACTCTTTCTTCTGAAAAAATCGTATTTTCAAAACTTACAGAAAACAAAATACTCAAAGGAAATTATGTTTTTAGAATTCATTTGTATGACATATCTGGAAAACCTGTTCTTGTAAAGTCAAATCTGATTTTAGGGGGCAAAGTTTATGGAATGATGGGAACAGACGAACTCAGACGAGATTTGTCCATTGGATTACTCTGGGGCACACCTTTGGCTCTTTTCATAGGCATAACTGTATCAATTGGCTCTGTAATACTTGGCCTTCTCTATGGTGTGTATGCTGGATTCAAGGGCAAAGTTACTGATGAAGCATTGATGCGTTTTAACGATATAATTTATGCCATGCCAGCTCTTCCACTCTTGATAATTTTGGCAGTAACTATTGGAAATAGTATATTTCTAATGGTTGGGTTCCTTGTAATCTTTGGTTGGGTGGGAATCGCCAAAGTCTCACGAAGTATGGCAATGCAGATAAAAACACTCCAGTATGTCGAGGCATCAAAACTGATGGGCCAAAAAGATTATAAAATAATATTCAAACACATACTTCCACAACTTCTTCCATATGCATTTGCAAGTATTGCAATATCAGTCCCTGCTGCAATTACTACTGAAGCTGGTCTTAGTTTTCTAGGACTGGGTGATCCTACTTTTCCAACATGGGGGCAAATATTGCATGATGCAAGCTCGTATAGTGCAGCAGCTCGGGGAATGTGGTGGTGGATCTTACCTCCTGGAATTTTAATTGCGGTAACCGGTCTTGCGTTTGTATTTATGGGCCAGGCAATGGATGTCATAATCAATCCTAGATTGCGACGATAATCTCACTAGAAATGAAATTCCTCGTCAACGAGTTTAGGTTTTTCATAGATTAGTCCTTTCTAATCTTGGTATAACTAGTCAAATATTTGAAAATAGCCTAAATACTATTGATTCTATCTTAAAATGATGACCACAGAAAGCGTTACTGAGATGATTCCGGAAGTAGAATACAAACCAGTGAAAAAGATAATCATACATCATATATCAAAATACGTATCCATGGAAAAGTTTCTTACAAGCGCAATACCGCCAAATACTCCTTCTATTGGTTGGTGTGGTGGATATCTGATAAGTTTTACAAACTTTCCAGAATCTGAAGATGTCACAAGAGAAGTTCTCAATGGAACCACTCATGTTGCATCTGTGTATTACTGTGACATGCCTGAATTCAAATCTACTATCAAAACCCAATACAATCAAGAAATATTGGTCATCGATCAATCAAATGAACTTCCAGTAGTTGCGATCGCTCAATTTCTTAAGAAAAGAAAAAATTAATTCACAGTTACCGTGCAACTGATTTTTGAAAGAGATTTAGTTAACTACAACACTAGAATTGAATTGACGAATTATTTTTATTGTGTCGTCTGATAATCTGACGGTATAAGCTGCGGCATTTGGGTCTGTTGACTGAGCAAGTGTTTCTGCAAATTGTGTTTTGTCCTTACCTCTCTGATACATTCCTCCAGATTCTTTTATGCATAATGGAAATTTTTGTAACTTTAATCCGCTTTTGAAAAGATGTGCAATGAATTTCATGTAATTCTCAGGAGAATACCAATCCATGTTTTTTTCTTCACACAACATTATCCAAGTGTCTATTGTATTTTGAAATAATGCTTTACTACGGAGTTCTTCAAGTTTCATTTTTGAATGATTAAAAGTCTGCTCTTTTCATCTTAGAGCCACATCTTGGACACATTCCGCCTTTGTACTTGTTATTGCATGCAAGACAAATGTATTTGATACCTTGACTCTGTCCGAAGAATCCTCCTCCAGCTCCTCCCATATCGGAGCCCATTCCTCCCATTCGTTTCATTGCTCTGCTTCTTAAGAAGAGTGGAAATACTATGAAAATAGCCAATGCTGCAATCAAGCCAAATGGGAATGGCAATAACATCTGTAGGCCTATACTTACTGCAAGTGAGCCAAAAAGGAATATGAGATAAGTCTTGTAATTAATCAATACTAGATGGTACATCAAAAAGCTTATAAATTTTTGTCATGATTCGTCCGAACTTATTGTTATCTCGAGGAGGTTGCCATCACGGTCATATGCAAAAATGTCACCGTCTTCATACGGTGATTGTATGATAATTGATACAAAGCCAAAAAAATTGTGTAGATCAGTGACTGATGGCTTGGCAACCCCGGTTGGATGAGAATGTACCGTGCCTACATAACTTGTATCAAACGGTAGGAACGAATGAGGAAATCCCGCAAAAGTTGGTCCAGTGTGAAAGAACGGTGGAATGACCAAGCCGTCTACTAGGATTTTTCCTTTTCTTGATTTTCCACGAAGTATGAGTATGCACTCATTTGGATGATTCATCTTGCAATATGACAGAATCCCATCTCTGGTATCCTTTTTGATGGTTATGGTTCTCTGATGTTTTTCAGTCTTGAAGAAGATCATATGATGACTCGTACTATCAAACTAATTAATCTTCGATATGATATTGTATTCTATTTTTTTAGAATGATCTTTGAATTTGTAACTCTGGCAAGATCTGATTCAATCTGAGATATGTGTTTTGCAAGTAAACTATTATCATCCTTTATCTCATCTTCGAGTTTCTTTTTTGTAGATTCCATATTTGTAAAATCTATTTTTGCTTTCTGAAAGCCTTGTTCTTTTGACTCTAATGATTTTATATCAAAAATAACCAGATCTTTTTCAAGATTTGATACCTTGTTTGAGTATGATTCCTTTAGTGTGATAAATTCATCTAGTCGTGATACTGTCTCATTTATCTGCTCTAAAGACTTGTCCGTATCTTTGACAGAGATGGAACCTGATGAAACTGACTTTGCCACAGCTTCAAGTATTTGTATTATGGTGGCTTTGTTCTGAGATGAAATTACTTGATACGGGTCAGAAACTAGTTCGTCCATCATTTTTTTGACTGGTTTTTCAAACGATGAGATGTAGCTGTACTTTCCCAGTGGTCTTGAAATCTTTGAGAACTGCATGTCTATGATATTTTTTATCTCATTTTTTTCAGAAGACAATGAGTATATGTTATTTTTAATCTCAAGATATTTTTCATACTCTTTGATGGATTTTAAATCAAGTATTTGCTTCTCAAGCGATGTGATGCTATTTCTTAGAACATCCAGCTCTGAGATTATTTCTGAAACTCTATCTGTTTTTTGTAAGATTTTGATTTTTTCTTCAGTTATTTTTTTACCCAGATCTATAATATTTTCACAATTAACCTTCAGGTTTTCAACAAAATTTATAGCTACTTGTAATTGATTTCTGTTTGCTGCCATCTTGGCAATCTCATTTTTGAGACTATCTGCATACTTTTTTGCAAAAATGTGAATTATTCTTGAATTTAATCCTAGCACGTCACCTATTCTCTTTAATGTTTGAACGATCTCAGTATTGAGCAATATGACTTGATCATACTTTGTTACATTTGTAAGACTAGATGATGTCTCTTTTTTTATGATTGACACAATGGAATCTTTCCCACGTTTTACAATTATCATCAGATTTCTGTCAATGTCATCTAGTTTCAAATCATCGGACTCTAGGTGAAGAATTAATTCATGAATCTTTTTTTTATTTACCTCTACTTGCTCCCTGACTGATTTTGCAGTGTTGATGGACTCTGTAATGTGTGGGGACTGGGTTTCTTCAAGAATGCCTGGAATTTCTTCTATGGATATTGCTCTTTCCTTGTGAGTTGGAGTAGTGGTATCCTCCTGTGTTTTTTTCTTACCGAATCCAAAAACCATGATGATGCAATATTCTATAATTGTGACAACGTTAAATATTGTGCAGAATCAATTACGCTGTCATGAGTGACATAAGGTTGATCATGGTTGGAGCCGTGATTATGTTTGTAGGTTTTATGCTTGGCAGTATGGCAAACTCGAATTATGCCCAGTTTGCAGTACAACAGCAAAATTTTGATGAATGCTTTGATTACTCCTCTGGAGTAGCAGTACATGTAAAATGCTCAGAAAAGTCCCATGACTATATGCTCTATCTTGCACTATCTATTGGGCTTCTAGGCGCTGGTGGGGTGGTTATCTACAAAGGAATACGAGGTAAATGGGACCATGACGTAAAAGATAGTGAAATGGTAGGTCCAAAAAACCCCTGAGTTTTTGATTTGTTTTCTAATTTCTCTTAATTCTGGTTCCTGTTATGATTACAGCTACAATTGACAACATCAGTGTAATTGTGGCCAAGTATCCAAATTCTGGAACACTGGGTGTGTTTGAAATCTCTTTGACTGTAACAATTCTGTATCCGTTATTTCTTATATCATCAATCAAAGATTGAAGTTTGAGAATTTTTTCACTATCTGGCATGTTGATCTTGACTGTACCATTATTTTGTGCATAGTCTTGAAAGTTGATTGTAACCATGGCATATCCTTTAGCTTTTACATTTTTTTGTATGTCTGCAAGTATCATGTCATTTGTTATACTCTTAGTAGTATTGCCTTGGCTGCTTGTTCCAGTAAATACAGTGGGAGGATAATAGTAGATTTTATTTGCCCCAGATGGAGGGTTCAAAGATTCCAAATTGCCACTTATGAAATAAATGCGATTATCCATCATGGCATAAAATGTATCATTGTTGAATTTGCCATACGGTGGTATAAACACAGAAGGAGCGATGCCAAATATTTCAGATATTTTATTTTTTGAATACTGTAATAGTTGGGCCTGCTGTGTTTCATTGGAAGTAGTAAAATCTTCAAAATTCCATCCATTGATTCCCACATCAATTACTCCTGACTGAACCTTTGGCTTGATTGATTCTTTTAATTTAGTATCACTGCCAAAATCCCCTCCAATTATTCCGATTGTAAGACTGGCATTATTCTTGTAAAAAGTATCTATGACTTTAGCTTGGACGTTATCTAACCAATAATCCTGAACATTGTCCAATCGAAATACCACGCAGTTGCAGTTTGTAACGTTAAACTTTGGAACTACAGGCTGTGGAGTAGATGGAACTACAGGCTGTGGGGATATGTTTTTTTGATTTTCTACTATTTCAAATGATAGTATAGAGCCATCCATTACTATCCTGGAGGTACTCCATTCTGAATTATCATCCATTCTAATAACTTGCAAGACATACTCTCCAACTTTCAAATTGGAAAAATATGCTTGACCACGTGATGTTACTGGGGATTCCGCAATCTTGTTTTGATTTTCATCCAAAAGATTTACAATAAATTTTCCTTGAGATGGCAATACTTTATGCAATTGGAGATCCATGACATTGATAGTAATAAGAGAATTAATCAAAGGCGGCCAAGACGTTACAACTTTTATCTCCTGTGATACACCGGGTCTAAGAAATATTGGTGATTGAGTATATGTTAGATTGTTGCCAATTTTCACATCTACTATGTAATGATCGTTTTCTAATACTGTGGGCTCTAACCAAAAACGCATTGTTTTCCCATTGGGGTCTGTTGAGCTATGAGACCAGATTTTGTTATTTTGAGATTTGACAAACACGGTACTATTTGAAATTGGGGTCAATCCATCATTATAGACAACATTAACACGCATCCCGCCAGACAATGGTAATTTTATCGTAATATCTTGATGAGATTGTTGTAAGTTGACATATTCTGTACTAGAGTACTCGTCATTTGTATATGCTACAATTTTGTACTGGTGACCAACAGGTAATGAAACAATGTTAAATGGATTTCCTGATAACGATACAATTTCTTTGTAAGGTGTTTTGTCAAAGTCTTGATAAATTTTCAATGATACTGGCCAATAATCAGCAGTGTCACCATTTGTGTATGTTAGTGTGACTGCAACAGAGCCCATTGTATCGCCATAAGCTGGAATAGTTACCAAAATTGTTATTGATGATATTACAATCAATGCTATACTGGATAATGATTTCATACTCCAATCCTCTTTGCGCTGGTCCATTTTGCCTTTGTCCTGAAAACTTCTTGGAGGCATCCAAATATGAGTAAAATGTCTACAATTTGCTTGTACCCTATGACTAGAAATGGCGAAAATAGTATCAATCTAGGATCCTCTCTGTCTATTCGGACAGCAAGAGATGACATTAAAGTCTGTAGTAAAATAAACAGGCCAAACATCTCTACTACAAAAATTCCATCTCCAATCAACACTTCATATATCGAAGTGGCTATCACGGCAAGCCCTGCAAATGGTAGGACTACCATGGAGATTATCATAAATGGAAATGCAATTCTATACAAAAATGCATATCTTGGATTAAACAAAGTCTCTGCATGTCTTGATAATACTTGCAAGTTTCCACGATACCATCTCTTTCGTTGTTTGTAAAAATCATGAAAAGACTGGGGTGCTTCTGTATATGCAGTTGATGTTGTACTTCCTGAAATTACAAATCCAGATTTTAAGACCTTGATTGTAGCATCAAAGTCCTCAACCAATGTATCCTTGTGATAAGTTCCAACATCTTCTAGCGCTTTCTTTCTAAATGCCCCTAATGCTCCAGGTACTATTGTAATTGAGCCAAAAAAGTCAAAGGCTCTTCTAATTATCTCAATTCCAGCTACATACTCTAGAGCTTGCGTCCATGTAAGCCAATTCATTCTGTTTCTCACTTTGATATTTCCTGCAACTGCTGCAACGTTCTTGTCACCAGAAAATCCCTTTACTAGTTGTTTTAGAGCATTTCTACCAACGATTGTATCTGCATCAACTATTGCAACTATCTCGCCTTTTGCAAATGCAATTCCATGATTCAAAGCTGAGGCTTTTCCTCCGTTTTCTTTGTGTAATACTTTGACTTTATTTTTGAATGTGTTTGCAATCTTTAATGTGTCATCTTTACTTCCATCATCAATTACAATTATTTCCTTGTCAGGATAATCTGTATCAAGCAATCCCTCTATTGTTCTTGCAATTACTTTTTCTTCATTATATGCAGGTACAAGTATGCTAAGAGTTGGATATGTAGACGGTTCTGGCTTCAAATCTTCCTTAAATTTGCTGTATACTGCAAGTGGTACAAACATCAGAGTACTCCAAAATGTTATAGTCATTCCCCAAAGTATTATGATCCTAGCAGGGGACTCCCATATTGCAAATCCTTCGTATGCTGCAACCGTGCCCAGAACAAATGGAAGTGCAATCATTATTGCTGCAAACGGAGACGGCAATCTTGATCCATACTTGAATTTTGATGAGAGATTGCCTCTTGCGCTAAGAAGTTGATAGAACATGATAAACGCCGCAAAGGCAAGTGAGACTAGCGTGAGATTTGTCTTCATTAGATATACTGTAAAAAATAGGACCGAAAAGATTGCACAAACGAGTAGTATCTGGATACGATCTACTTTTACAGTTTTAATTCCAGTCACGATGTATAATCTAAACACTACTTATAGAAATAGGCATTGATCTTTTTTTGGAATAACACCAAACAAGTAATATGATGCCATGATATAGTTTGCAAATAGTTGAAAATTATTTTTCTATCCCTGATACTTGTTCTGTTTGGGGGACTGGCTCAGATTTCATATGCCGCAGACTCTTGTATGTGTGTTGCATTTAGGCTCGATGACATTCAAGACTATTGGCTAAACAATGTGCAGATGGGCGTAATTGACGAATTTCACAAAAAAAATGCCTCAATGACTATTGGAATAATTGGAAATTATTTTGGTAATGATGCATCAATGGTCAATTTTATAAAAAATAAAATTGGTTCTAGTCCTGAAATAGAAATTGCAAATCATGGATGGAACCACGAACATTTTCCTTTACATATGGAACCTACCCAAGAATATTTGCTAGACAAGACCAATCAAAAGGTGATATCCTTACTTGGAATAACTCCAGCTGGCTTTATCGCACCATATGATGATATTAATAATGATACGATGCATGCACTGGTTCAGCAAAAACTTGGATATCTCAGTGCTAATGAGACCATAGACCATCCGCCATATCCGTTATCTGGTGTTTCTCTCTATAGGTTGCCAGAGACTGCAGAGATTGGCGCAGTAAATGATGACAATACTAACTGGATTGACTACACCCCCGAGTATGCTCATGCCAAGATTCTAAGAAGTATAACAAAATATGGCTTTGCTGTAGTAATGATGCATCCTCAAGACTTTTCCTCAAGACATGTGCTTGACTATGTAAATTCAATAAATCAGACACGAATTGGCCAGCTTGATTCAGTAATTGATCTAGTAAAAAATGATGGACTCAAGATTGTTACAATGAGTGAGATTCCAAAAAATGACAACTATATACAAAAACATCCTGCTTGGCTTGATAGAGTCTTTGAGTGGTACATGCGCGGAAACATAACAGACGGTACTATAATTAATACAGTAAATTTTTTGAAAAGCAAGAACATTGTAACCTATAACTCAAAATTAGAAACAAATTCAAAATATCTTTTACACCAAAATGTCACGACAACATATTTTTGGTCTGGCGAATCTGCAAGTAAAGACAATCAATACAATGATAATTTATCCAGTGCATGGGATTCCAAATGGGTAGAACATTTTGGTGGAGTGGATGATCCCACTAATAGAATTGGATACTTGCCTGCCAAATTTATTCCACTTGAGAATCCATTTTACTTTGCCTTACCATATGATGATTTTTCTAGTGATGGCTCAAGAAAGTCAGATGCAAATTCCACCGTATACTGGTCACATGAAAAGAACTGGAATGATTCTGAATCCATGGTAAAAAACAAATGGATCAAAATTATAGAAGGCAACAAGACCGTATATGCCCAATGGGAAGATGCTGGACCCTTTGAGTATGATGATAAAAATTATGTTTTTGGAACTTTTCCTCCTGTAAACAAATTCAATAACAATGCAGGACTAGATGTATCTCCAGCAGTAAGAGATTATCTCGGATTATATCATCAAGGTAAAAACCAAGTCAGCTGGCAGTTTGTTGATTTTGATAATGTTCCTGATGGTCCCTGGAAAAAAATAATTACGGCCTCTCAGATGACTCGATAATTTAAGAATCTACGAAAAACTCTGAAAGGTCGTCTGGCTCTTCAAACTCTGTGTCTATATCCTGAAATTCATTATAGTCTATCTCCGGGTCAAGTTTGTCTCTCATGGGTATTTTCTATGGCTAAATCTAATAGAAATTACGAGGCATACTGCGTCAAGGTGACATCTCAGAGGTATATTCCCAAGAAAGACTTTGATATTCTACTTGGTGTATTTTTGATATTGAATACTTTGCAATGCTATGAAATACTGGGGCTAAAACCTGGTGCGTCTGTGAAGGAAATTAAAGATGCATATCGAAATCTTGCACTACGTTATCATCCTGACAAGGATTCTTC
>QYPM01000052.1 GCA_007280465.1 Nitrosopumilales archaeon | reverse complement strand
TGATGTTTTTTCAAGTCATCTTCAAACTTTCCAATTTTTTTGGCAAGTTCTACCACATGTAATTATAACACTTTGTATGACTTTAGATGTCTAGTAAAAAAAGATAGTCTAAAGAATCATTTCATCTTCCAATTATTCTTCAAATCTCTTAATGATCTTTATTCTGTGCGTAAAAAGTTGTCTAACTGGAATTATGATTTGAAAATTAAATATTAAACGATTATTTTTTCCACATTTTTTGCCAAGTTTCAGCAAACTTGTTCATTGCTTCGCCATATGTTTTTACTTGATACATACTTGATTGACTGAGTACCTTTTGCCAGTCATCACCAAATTGTTTGAATACATTAATTCCTGCATCACTCATTGCTTTTTTCCAACTCTCAAGCAACTTGTTTATGGTTTTTTCATTGGATTCTTTTATCGCCTTTGCCATAGCGTCACGGTATTTTGCTTGAACATCATCAGTAGACCTCTGGAGAGATTCAAAAGAACCCATCCATGCCTTGAGTGACTTGTTATAGTCAAACCATAGCTTTTCCCAATCACTTGGAGGTCTTTGTTTTGACATGTTATGGTATAGTCATATTACTTGATAAGATTATTGGTGATCGCTGCTTTTGACAAGTCCTGATGTTTTAGATTCAAACTTGCCAATTTGAAGGGACGTGTTGTTTTTATGCCACCGTATCGTATCCATATCATTGAGTGCCCAAGATATGCTAAACTCTGTCATGAAGTCTGATTCTCGTATACGTTATGCAACAGTCTGTGACATGGAGGGACAAGTGCTTGGAACAGAGATGCGAGAAGGTCTCAAAATGTTGCTCAACGAAGAAGAACATAGAGAGGCACTAATGTATGCAGTTAATGCAATGAAGGTTCGCGAAAAGCTTAGTGCAAAACTTGGAAAGAACCAGTATGTGTTGGCAGTATACGACAATCTCTGCAGACTAACAATGCCCATTGGAAACAAGTACATGCTTTTGTTAACGTGGGGACCTGATACTTCACTAGATATATTAAAAAATATTCGAGATGCGCTAAAGTAAGTTTTTCCTAATTTTGTTTATACACGATGATATTTTGAAGGAATCATTATAGAAAAAGAAAGATAGAATATAACAAGGATTTTAGTAGATTTCTGAATTGGAAAGAGAAACTAGTTTTGGGATTTTGAGAATCTAGTTACCTTTTCTTTTTCTAGTCTTTGCACCTTTCTTTCCTGCTGCTACATAGGATGCGTGTGTTCTATTCTTTGCAGCTTTCTTTCCTGCTGCTACATAGGATGCGTGTGTTCGTTTTGCCATACTTGCATAGAGTATGTCAAGTCATTATAGAGATATAGTCGTCATTTGTTGCCTTTTTGCTGGAATTTTTCTGCATTGACAAGAGAACTAGTTTTTCGATTTGGCGTTATCTTGCTCTTTTTTTCTTTTCTTTGCTTTGTTTGATGTTTTACTCATGGCAATTTCTTGTAATATATGAACTTAAGATGTCTAGTAAAAAAAGATAGATAAACCGAATGTGTTATAGTATGGAATAATCTGAGCAAGTGTGTGAAGGCAGACAGTAATCTAGTGCCATGGAACAAGATGCATTTTGCCATTGTTACACTTGTTACAGTTGCATCTGTTGTTAGCATATTTGTAGCAAATAATGTCATATTCAAGACTCATTCTTCTGCCATCTTTTGGATTATTCCATTTCTGATATGGATGGTCTTTAACTCAAAGAAAGGAAAGCTGGGGGAAAAATACTATGGTCCTGTACCATGGTCAGTTGCAGTGGTAGGTAGTGCATTAATCATAATACTTGTCAGCAGTATGAAATGACAGTTTTTTAGGTTTTCAGACAACATCGCAAGTCATAGCCAATTTTTACGCACAAGGCAATCTAACAGATAATCTAATCAAGGTACTAGGATCCATATTTGATAATTTATAGTGTATTTTAAAAAGCAGTAAACTGTACGGATATGGTACGATTATGGGTAATCCAAATAACAAGACTGTTTCTGAATTAACCTTGGAAGAATTATTCCCAAAAACATTAACCGACACAGTATGCATTAATCTCTTTAAAGGAAGGGAAGTTTGGGTTGCCACATTGATGTGCGCCCAATATGTAGAATCCTTTGTAGATTCAATCATAGTACGGGACGACGACTTTAAACCAGTTGGAATAGTCGGGGGCTATGATATTTTAAATCATTTACGAAAAAACCCGACACGTGATTTCCAGTATCATACAGACGTTGAAAAGATAATGTGGAAGGATCTTTTACAAATTGAAAAGACGACAAAACTTGGGTCTTTGATACAGACTTGGGAAAACACTCGGAGGGCTTTTGCCATCATTAATAATGAATTTGGTGATTGTTCTACTGTCTCTGCAAGAAAGATAATCGGAGTTGGTAGAAAATGCAAGACCGACATTTCAATTTCGTCAATGCCGAAAAAGAAAATCGTTACCTTTTCACAAGACGATTCTTTGGGCAAGATACTCAACCTGATGTTTGAAAATAAAACTCGAAGACTAGTATTAGAAAACTCTGACCAATTTATCAGTGACCGCTTGATACTTGGGGAGATCTCAAAGATGCTGAAATTTCAAACAGATATAGACCATTTTTTGGACATTCCCATTAATCAGTTTAAATTAGAAAATGTCAAGACAACTACAGAAGATCTAAAGTTTAACCAACTCTGTACAATGATGGAAAAAATGGATTATCCTTGTGTTATACATGATGATACACCATTCACTCCGTGGGATGTATGCCTTACTTTGTTAAGAGAAGATTTGACAGTTGACCTTGAAATGGATATTGAGGAAGAAGATAGTAGATATTCAAGTGTCACACACTTGTAACTAGATTCTATCACGGGTCAAACTCTGGAAAAAAAGAAACTAATCATAACATAAGACAACTTTATTTGCAATCAAAAATCATACTTTTCATGAACTATCAAAACCTGTATGAGCGGATTATGAAAATGAGTCCCACAGTTCGTTTTGTCACAATTTGTGACTTGGATGGTAGAGTAAAACACAGTGGGCATAGAAAAGGAGCCAAGAATCTTCTGTCGCCTTCAGAAAGTCGACAATCGCTAAAACTAGCAGTGTCAGCTTGGAAGGTACGAAGTAAATTGTCTCGTAAAATAGGCAAGGGACGATATGTACTTGCAGAATATGCAAAAATTAAGCGCATAACTATGCCACTAGGTAACAAACACCTTCTCTATGTGACGACCAGTCCTGGCGCAAACCATGGGGCAATCATCAGCAAAATTGTCAGATTAAGACAATAGTCGTATAGATTACAATATGCAAGAATGGATTATGCATATTGTAAAACAACTTTTCTTAACTATTTCTAGAATATAATAAAATTTAGGAAAATTAATCTGTTAGAAATAGTCATGATTGCAAAATCATTAACATGAAATTTCTAGTGCCAACCAGCAAAAATATGAGATGTATTTTAAATATAGGAAAAGGAAAATCCTGAATCTTGACAGAAAATACGATGAGTAAGCGAGATATTCAAGTGCCAAAATGTGGCGGTTGTGAGCACGTGTTAAAAGAACACTATCACTTAAAATCCGAAGGGCACGGGTGTATTGGAGATAGTGGGAAATGCATGTGTATGTCATTTCTGATAAAATGACATTTCGTTTCATTACAATCGTTTAAAATTTTATAAAATATAATTGCCGCTATGATGTTTTGAATTAAATTGACTGCATTTTAGTTACTACTTTATTAAAGTCATTTATCGGAACAATCTTGACTGTACTTATTGCAGATATTCCTACGTTTATGCATAACTGTTCTATATCGTGGGCATTTTTTGCATCTACAATAATTACCCATTGATGCTCAAGGACGGACACGTAAAAGCCCACTATCTTCAGTATGTTCAATTTTCTCTGATTTGCTTTTATTTTTCTTTGAATTTCTAAAAATATCTTTTTGCTGTTCTTATTGTGCAAAGGGCATAATTCTGGGCTATGTACTGCTAAAACTCCAAAAAGCACTAGTATTTTCCCATAGTTATTTCTAATAAATCTTAAGGATCATTCAACTCTGACTCTAGGAAATTGCTTAGAGTTTTTTATTTTCAAAAGAAATCGAGGCATGGTTAAACAATCTCCGAGTCGACAAGAGACTGATTAACTTCTACCTGTCATGGCACATATTACGAATGTTCATGACCTATAACAAATAACTTGTATTTCCATATTGGTGTGTGTGTTCTAAACAAGCTTTTGTTAATTATAAAAAACTGCTAATACATTAGAGAAAATTTCTTGTACAAATTGTAAGTGATTTGATAACATATAATGGCCAATTTATTTCTAATAAACCAGATCTGGGTTTTCAGACCATATAATATTGAAATTATCGGGGTTGGAAATTTTATATATCATTAATAAGATATGACGTGACTCTACTTGCGGTGGTGTCTATTAATGAAGATGACAAAATTGCCTTTGTCACATGCATAGAAGTGGTTTTGATGAAACGTGGAGATGTTAATCATAAATTAGTACTTGCAAAACTTAGTGCTCGTTATTACTGTGGAATTGATAAATGTCTGGAACACCCTGAATACTTGAAAGATGTAATGAAAGAGGTATACGGAGATGACTATAATTCTGTTGTAGATGCAATAAGTTTGGAAATTGACAAGCTAGAGTATATTGATGAATTCAAAGCTGATTTTTTCAAATTTATGATGAGTTGATTTATCAGAGAAATTTAGTTAAAATTCCATCAGGGTCAGACTTGGAAAAGAGAAAGGAACCGTATAGCTAGTTTGATTTTTCATGTATGATAATTCTCCTTGTAACCTATATAGCGTTCTTGACTATAGTATTACATGTTAAAACAAATAATTGCAAGACTAAAATCGTTGACTGCAAACAAGTCATCTCCTAATGACCTTGACACATATCAGGAATCTGGAAAAAAGACTGAACAAGAAGAGATGAAAGAAGAGGCTCATCAACTTGAACTTAAAGAAAATTATGAACAAGATGAAGAGTATGAAGAATCTGAGAAATAATCTCTAGTTATTTTTAGATAAATTATTTTTTCCTCATTACTGCAAACAAGGCTTTAGGATATGGGTCAAGTGTTCCTTGGTATACAGTATCAATTATGGTTTCAATAACAAAATCTTTACCAAATATACCTTGTATGTCTGGAATAGAAAACCTGTATGGACCATAGGTTAGCTTTTCTTCTTTAATACTGAAGCATTTCAAAAAGAATAATCCGTCTTTGTCCAAGATTTTTTGTATGGTTTTGGCATATTGGTACCACTTGTCGTTTGGCAATACATGAAAGCAGCCTCTGTCTAGGATATAATCAAAACTGCTCTTTTCTAGCTTTGAATCTAGAATGTCATCAACTAGAAAATTTATTTTTGCATCTAGTTTTTTTGCTTTTTGTATTGCGTTATCTGACAAATCTGTGCCAGTTACAGTAAATCCTATTTTCCCAAGCTGGATGGCTTGAGTTCCAGGACCAGTTCCTAGATCAAGAAATCTTCCTTTTGTAATTTTTCTTTGTTTTATCGCATGTTCAAGATCAGAGTCTAGTCTTTCATTGTACCACGGCATTGAAGATACGTCTTGTTTGTAGATATCATTCCAGTCTGGAAACCTGTCTTTACTCAATTGTAATTTTTCAATCTATGGTTGGATGGTAATTATTCCTTGTTTTATTAGGAACTGTAATGCTTGGACTAGATCACTGTCAGATAATTGTCCTTGTGCATACATTCCAAATATTCCCTTGACCCAGTTTGGAATATGTGCAGGTTCTCCAGGTGGTGTTGGAATTGGTGTTGGAACTGCTGGAGTTGGATTGACAGGTGTTGGAATTGATGTTGAAG
>QYPM01000018.1 GCA_007280465.1 Nitrosopumilales archaeon | reverse complement strand
TTCTGGAATTCCCATTTTTTCTATAATTCCCTTCCAGCGAGGCAAGCTACGCCACTCATGTCTTAGAAGATATGTCAATGCCTTTTTGCCCATGTTGCTGTATGGAAGATGCATGTTGATAAAATCAATATAATCTAAAATCGACTCGCCTTCCTTTAGTTTTATTATTCCAGTTGAGAGTGCCTTTTCTTTGTATGCCATCAATGCCTTTTTGACCTGAATCATGTAAAGCAAATTAGAATACTGTCCGTTGACAATCGGTGTCTCTTTTCCAAATGGTCGGTAGAAGTCATATTCATTTTTAATTGAAGTTGAAGTAACTTTAGGATCAAAAGTCATAATTCTGGGATTGTCGTTTAACAGCATTGCAATAGCGCCAGCTCCTTGGGTGTATTCACCACTAGACCCCATATCGTATTTTGCAATGTCTGATACTACCACTAGGGCAGACTTTCCCTCCGCCTCCCCTGCTCTTATCCAATTAGCATTATCGTACAAAGCATATGAGCCACTAACACATGCAAACTTGCACTCTATTCCACCGCAGTGTCCAAAGGAGTCATTACCATATACCTGTTCTAGCATTCCAATCACGTAGGAGTTCATCGCCTTTGATTCGTCAAGTGATGATTCTGTTGCAACGTATAATCTTCCAATATCTTTTGGAGCAATCTTGTTTCGTTCCATTATTCTAAGACATGCATTTGCAGCCATACATGCTGGGTCTTGATTAGTATCCACAATAGCCATTCTGGATACACCTAGACCTTTTTGGAGCTTGTCTGGGTCCATACCACGAGCCTTTGCAAAGTCTCTGGCATCCACAAACAATCTAGGAACGTAGAGGGCTATGTCGTCTATACCTGCAGCCAATAGCTTCAGCTTTCCGATTACAGATATAAGGATTTTGAGAATCGTAAATGATCCCAAAGATTGATATTTTTTGTCATTTTATAGAAAAATGTTTAAAATCCTAGGGTTTTTGCTGTGATTTGAATATATTATCAAAAACTTCGAATGGCTGTGCGCCTACCACCTTAGTCACAGAATGGTCAGGTAATATGATGAAAAAATCCGGAGTTCCAGTCAAGCCAAGGTCTTTTGCGTTGGAAAGACTGCCCTGAACGGTAGAAATGTACTTGGACTTGGACATACACTGATCAAATGCTGTTGTGTCTAACCCAACTTGCTTTGCAAACTTTAGAAGATTACTAGATGATGCCCAGCCCGTATTTTCACCAGACCAGTTATTGTATAATGTGTCATGATATTCCCAAAATTTTCCCTGTTCTTGTGCACAGTGTGAGGCATGAGCCGCATTCACAGAGTCCTGCCCAATTATGGGGAAATCCTTGAAGACCATGCGAACTTTGCCAGTATTGATATAATTTTTAAGAATATCCGACTCTGTATCGTGGTAGAATTTGTTACAGTAAAAGCACTGATAGTCACCAAATTCTATCATTGTAATCGGCGCATTTTTTGATCCTAGTATTGGAGATGTATTATCCACCAACAAACGAAGTTGTGCGGTTTGCCCAGATGTGCCGGATCCTGGGCTCTGTGCCCCTGGAGTTTGTATATTTGCTTTTTCAGTACCTTGACCAAACATGAAAAAAACAATAACAACAACTGCAATTACCGCTCCAACACCAATCCCTATGGACGGCAGATGAATGTTCAATGATCGGATTATGATTTTAGATTATTTAGTCCTTGTTGATGGGTAATCCAAATAAATGGGCTTTCTTATCAGAACACTGTGAAAAAGGTTTTTGTAAATGGGTACGGTTCCATCGGCAGTAGGATAACTCAATTTATTGCAGATGACAAAGACATAGAGGTCGTAGGAGTAGGAAAGTATTCTCCTGATGAAAAAGTTGCAGATGCAATATCTAGAGGATTTCACGTATATGTTCCAAAGGCAAAGATTGATTCTTTTAAAAATTATAAAATATCTGGCGCATTAGAGGATATAATTTCAGAGTGTGATCTAGTAATAGACGCAGCACCTGGAGGCATGGGTCATACAAACAAAAAAACGCTTTACGAGCCCAAAAATGTCAGAGCGATTTTCCAAGGAGGTGAAAAAATAGGCGGAGTCGAGTCTGTCGCAAATTTAATCTTCAACTCTCGTGTAAATTATGAAAAAACATTTAATGAAAAATACGTCATGCAGGGAAGCTGTAATGTAACTGGAATGGGAAGAATACTTCAACCTCTCAAAGAGAAATATGGAAAAAAGATCAAGCGATTTGATGCCACCCTCATAAGAAGATGGGCAGACCTTGAAGATACCAAGACTCTGATAAAAGATTCCATTGAATGGACAAGAAAGCCCCACCACAATGAAGATGTAAAGAGCTACATGGGGGCAGATACTCCATTATTCATTAGAGCAATAAAGGTTCCAACAAGACAGATGCATGTCCATTTGATGGACATTCGATTTGATGGACCTGCGCCAAGCACACAAGAAATTCTTGATTTATACAAAAATGAATATGGAATTGCTACATTGTACACGGCAAAGGGGACAAAGGATGTTCGAGACTTTGCAGAGACTATGAAATTTAATTTCAAAGATACAAACATGATTCACATACACGCAGATGTGATTGAGGTTCAAGATGATATCGTTAAACTAACATATTCAGATGATCAAACCGGCATAGTTGTACCTGAGAATCATCTCTTGATGCAGGCCATGTTATTCAACAGAAAAAGAGAAGATGCGTTCAAACATACCGAGGAATTGTTCCACATGGCAGAAAAGAAAAAACTCCTTGAAGAACACTTTACAAAGAAATAACTCTGTCACGGTACGATAATCATTGAAATGTACACAACTAATGTGAACTTATAAAAGAGACATTACAGTAGATTACACATACCATACTTTGTTCTCAATAATATCGAAAAATTTAGCGATTAAAACTGATAATTTAACATCCACTATTGGCACACATCCTGAGAATATGAGGAAAAAATAATGATGCCAAACCTAACTTTAGACATTGTAATACTTGCAATCATGGTAGGATTATCCGGATTTTTCAGCGGATCTGAGATTGCTCTAATTGGCATAAGTAAAGCAAAGGTCAATCAACTTGTCAAAGAAAAAGTAAAAGGTTCAGCATCACTTTACAAACTAAAATCAAATCCAAGCAGGATGCTTGCAACTTTGAACCTTGGAACAAACTTGGTCAATGTAGGATCATCCGCACTTGCCACACAGGTGTCATTAGAAGCGTTTGGAGACAATGGTCTTGCAATAGCTATTGGTGTTATGACATTTGTACTTCTAGTATTTGGCGAAATTACTCCAAAATCATATTGTAATGCAAATGCAACCAAAATATCTTTGAAGGTAAGTAGAAGCATACTTGTTTTCAGTTATGTGTTTTATCCATTTGTCCTACTTTTTGAAAAGATCACTAATGCCATACTAAAAGTGGTAGGAAGTTCACATCAACCACCACCAATTACTGAACAAGAAATTTACAGTGTAATAGAACAAGGTTTGGAAGACAATGCACTGAAAAAACATGAGGGGGAGCTTGTTCATGGAGCACTCAAGTTTGATGACATTGTAATTCGTGCAGTCATGACTCCAAGAACAAAGATGTTCATGCTTCCGGCAAAGACTTTATTATTTGATGCAATGCCGCTGATAAGTAAAAGTGGATATTCAAGAATACCAATTTACAAAGACACTCCTGATCAGATTGTTGGCATACTCAATGTACGAGACTTGTTAAAACATTTGGAAAGAGATGAAAAAATGCTCAGTTTGGAATCCCTTAGCAGAAAACCAATTTTTGTATCACAGGAACAGAGAATCAGCAAATTACTCAGAGAGATGCAAGGAAGACAAACCCACATGGCAATAGTTGTAGATGAATTTGGGGGAGTTGAAGGATGTGTTACACTTGAAGACTTGTTAGAGGAGATAGTTGGAGAGATAATGGATGAGACGGATTTAGAGGAGCTTAATTTCAAAATGCTGGATAAAAATACCATGTTGGCTAGCGGTGATGTAGAGATAGATACGGTAAATGAGATACTAAAATCAGAAATTCCACAAGGCGAGGATTATTCTACTTTGAGCGGATTGTTACATGATAAATTAAAAGATATTCCACGAAAAGGAGATAGAATAATAATGGAATCAGTCAAGATGACAGTCGAAGAAGTGGCAAACAATCAAGCAAGTCACATAAAGATAGAAAAGATATCAGACAGCTAAGTTCTAGGCGGGATTGCAAACTTGTTTTGTGGATTTTTGTGATAGTCAACAGGTATGCTAGAATCTTTCTGTCTACCCGTTAGTATTCCTACAACTGTTTCATCTTTCTTTATTATTCCCTCTTCAAGCAATTTCTTGACTCCTGCAGGAACAGCCCCAGATGCCATTTCACAATCAAATCCATTAAGACCCACAAGTGCCATACCATCAAGCATTTCATTATCGGATACTTGGGTTACAACACCATTTGTGAAATCAAGTGAGCGTAATCCCTTGAGAATATTAGCAGGTTTTGCAATCTGTATTGCAGTAGCTTTTGTTTTTGGCCTAATGTTGTTTTTATCCATATATTCATAATATCTTTTAATCAATCCAGTGTCAGATTTTCCTTTATTCCATCGCAGTTCAGTATTTTCAAACTTACCATTATACAAATTGTATAACGTGTTGGCACCTTCTGAATTTACAACTGCAAGCCTTGGAATTTTCTTGATCCACCCCCATTCGTATAATTCCATTAATGCTTTTCCGCAGCTTGACGTATTTCCAAGTGCGCCCCCGGGGTAAACTATCCAATCCGGAGGATTCCAATCCAAGAATTCCAATGCCCTAAAAACAATTGTTTTTTGTCCCTCGATTCTAAAGGGGTTTACAGAATTTACAGTATATCCACCAACTTTTCCTGCCTGTTGCAATGAAGCTGATAGCGCATCATCAAAATTTCCTTTTATCTCAACTACTTGAGATCCAAATTGAAATGCCTGGCTAAGCTTTCCAGGTGCAACCTCTCCTGCAGGGATGTATACATCGCATTCCATCTTCTCATTTGCAGCATACATTGCCGCAGAAGCTGAAGTGTTACCAGTTGATGCACATATTATTTTCTTAATTTTAACAAGTTTTGCATGAGTTACAGCAGTTGTCATACCATTGTCTTTGAATGAACCACTTGGATTGTATCCCTCTGGTTGAAGCCAGAGATTATTTACTCCAACATAGTCTGAGACCCTAGACATATGATATGGTTTTGAGAGTCGTCCCTCTGCACCATCAAGTGATACCAAATATTTTGAACATTGATCAATATCTTCAGTATCGATTTGACAAAAATTCAGTAATTCACGGAAACGCCAGACGCCACTTTCATTGAAAATATTATTAGTGTGGTTTCGGCGTTTGTAGAATGTTTCTTTTAATGAGGTTGGAGGAGTTGCATTATATTTTACATCAAGTAAATGACCCTTTTCGCATTCGATTCTAATATCGGTTACAGGGTATTGAAGACCACAATTTGGATCTATACATTTTAAGAATGCGCTAGATGACATTATGGAAAACTTCGTTGAATCTTATTTAAATCTAAAGGATTTTAAATTTAGACAAAATCTTTGGCGCCACATAAAAAGCATGAACTAGAACAGATTATTTTTTTGGACCTGAACGCATATGGAAATTTATACAACATTTGCATTCTTGTGATATGCATTCCTTTTCAGATACATGACCACAAATACCGCATTCACAATGAGTTTGCATGTTTCTTCTGAGGAGTCATCAAATTTAACCAATATGAGGGTTCGTCTGGGGACGCAACAGATGTTATTTTTTTGATTTTTTAGGTTTTACTGAAGACTTCTTTCCAGATTTTGTCTTGTCTTCCAGGTGTTTTGCTTTTGCTTCCTCAGTCTCTCTACTCTTTTCATCTACAGCTTTCATAACGGCCTGAATCAAGCCATCAAGATCACTATCAGAAACCTCAGGTTCTACAGCAGTTGCTATCTGTGTGATTGTAGTAGATATTGCAGAGCTTACTTCATCAAAACTCTCAGGGTCTTCATAGGCTGCATTGTATAGGGCCTTTAGTCTTCGAACGTCAGAAAGTATCTGATCGGTCAGGGTTAGACGGTATTTTTTACCATTTATGGT
>QYPM01000027.1 GCA_007280465.1 Nitrosopumilales archaeon | reverse complement strand
ACATAGAGAAAATTAATAATTTTTTCAGTATTGTCAAGATATTGCACAATTTGCAAAATTATGAAATTTTGTTTCCAGTATGGAACCTTGTTTTTTGCCAAAATTCCGCCCTTGTTAATTATCAATAATACGTAATCATATCATGAGCAAGTCATTTAGCATCTAATAGTTCAAGATACAATTACAAGAAATAATTTTTACCACGTCAAGTAACAAATTTTGCTCCAAATTCAAATTCTTTTATCCATGTAGATATGTGAATATGCAAACATGTCAAAGAAAAGATATAGTCTAGTTTTTGGAATATTTTTTGGCATATTTTTATTTTCTTATTCCATGGGAGCAACGTATAAAATGTCAGATGATCAAACTAGAGACTTTTTAAAACAATTCTCCCAGACAACACAAGGCATTGGTTCCATCGGAATATTTGTCCACAATGCAGCTGTTGCCATTCCAATGTTTGTACCTGTAGCTGGAATTGGGTGGGGGGTTTACACTGCAGGCTCTACCGGTGCTTCATTTTCTGCGCTAGCAGCTACAAATCCTGATCTTGCAAATGTTTCACCCCTTGCTTTTCTCATACTCGCTCCATTTGGAATAATGGAGCTAGTTGCGTATTCTATTGGCATGTCACGAAGTTTTCATTTTATTTGGGCAATAATTAAAAAAAATCCATTAAAAAAAGAGATACGACCAACTTTAATTGAATTATCAATTGTGGCATCTCTTCTTCTTGTGGCAGGAGTCATAGAATCAATAATGATAAACAACCACATCTAGGAATAATGTGTGTTTAGAAAAGACATACAAATCTCTTTAACAAATTTGTACTTGAACTAAACAAATTGAGTACATTTAGAGAGGGAGTTCTTGGCAAGATCAAAAAATCAGAGTCCATCTCCAAAAAGAAACCCAGTAATACGAAGAACAATGGTAAAGCTAAAAAGTCTAGCAAATTTATCATATAATAAAAAACAATCCAGCCCTCATCCAATACGATATCCTTGAATAATATGGCATTTCATCCATCCTGTTGGAAGACATTTTAACCATATTAGGACAGTTTGGCGCAATTGGCACTGCAATAGGAACCATACTTCTAGTATTTCTATTCTGGAAGACCATAAAACAATTAGAAGAGACTGTAAAACTAAGCAGAATCCAGTCACTATACAGATTCAGACCGTGGGTTGGACCTATCAACAGCATACAATTCATGTCAACAAACCCCAAGGGAGAGGACCAATATGCAATCAGTGTAAAAAATTACGGAGAGATTCCAGCTTCAAATGTAATTGCAAAGTTTTCCATGAAGACAGAACTAATTACAAAGGAGATGTTAAAAAATCAAGAACTGTTTACTAGCTTTAATCTTGGACCACTACTTCCCAACATGGAAAAACGATATTGGTTTTTTATCGAGTCGGGTTTAATTGAAAAGGTACGAAAAGGAACAGGTCAGGTGTTTATCATATTACAATTCACATATGAGCATCATGGGGGAAATAGCGAATATGGATCAATTAGTCATTATGATGCAACAACAAACTCGTTTATACATAATGAAATGTGGATCGATTAAAAGAAGAACATCAGTTATCAGAATTATTTTTTACCTAGATTTTAATTATAACTAAAAATCCTTGATCTCTTTGCCAAGATCCTCAAATAGCTGTTCATTTTCTTTCATGAATTCTTCAATGAATTTAGATTCGTCTTGGCTCATAACGGCATAACGTTTCCTTTGATATATAAAATTAGGGAGGAAATTGCATATTTTATAGCCAGATCCTATTTGATTTAATATATCGTTTCATAAACCACTGCAAAAAAGGCATCTCGTCATTTTTCAAGTTAGATTTTTCAAGAACTGCATAGTATTGGTATCGTGAAACATACTCAATGTTCAACATTGGATACCTGTTTTCATCAAGTATACAATTCATCAACAGTCTTGACATTCTGCCATTGCCATCACCAAAGGGATGAATTGACACAAATTTGAGATGGGCTAGTGCTGCAATCTCAACAGGATTAATCTTTGATTTTATAGACTGATACCATTTGAAAAATTCTCTTAGAAGGGAAAAAACCTTGTCACCTGGTGGAAACTTTGTTTTGCTTCCACGAACTGTGATTTCATAATCTCGGATATCCCCAGCAAGGTCAATCTTTGTCTTGTTGAACATTTTTGTGTGCCAATACCTAACAGTGTCAAGTGAGATCTGTTTTTCATGTTTTAGCATCTCAAAAAAAACCTGTTCTGCAAGCTCAGCCTCAATCATATCGGATTTTGGTTTGTTGGAAGGGGTAACACCATCCCTCAACAATCTCTCAGTCTCAAGCCTTGTGAGTGTAGATCCCTCGATTCTCTGTGTGTGATATGTAAACTGGATGACAAAATCTTTCAACTCTTGCTCGATTACACTTTTTGGCATCTTTTTTTGGTTCGCAACAAAGTTTTTACGTATTAATTCCAGCTGAGGATACCAATCCTCCCGGTAAAACTCAAGCAGAAAAATTTTCTTTCGTTCTTCAATATCAACCGGTATTTCTTTTCCAAGATACTCTCTTTTGGTTCTCGATTTATTGTGATGGGTCAGATAATAATAGGTCTGATTCCCAATTTTCTGCAGTACTACACTGACCATGTGCTAGTTATGTTACCCTGTATATTTATATTTTTATCAGATTTGTTATAAAGGGGTAATAAGTTGGCTATAAAATACCCGTATTGATACAATTTTATTTCACCATATCTGGTAGTTTGATTCCTGTTACCATGACATGGGTTTCAATGATTGAACGTATAAGAGCACCGTTTATTTTAGAAAGAAATTCTTTTTTCCACAACAATAACGTAATAAGGATTTCAAATCATAAATTAATCATGTCTGACAGAGTTGTACTTCACATTGATTTTGATTATTTTTATGCCCAGTGTGAAGAAATACGCAAGCCTGATTTGAAGACAAAGCCTGTTGCAGTATGTGTTTATTCTGACAGAGGTGGAGACAGTGGCGCAATTGCAACTGCAAATTACTTGGCAAGAAAATATGGTGTCAAATCTGGAATGCCAATCAAGTTTGCAAAAAAGAAGCTAGAAGAGGTTCCAGAGGCAGTATTTCTACCCACAGATTTTGATTATTATACCGAAATCTCAGATAATGCAATGAATATAATCAGAAGATATGCAGATGTTTTTGAGTATGTAGGAAGAGATGAGGCATATCTTGATGTTACAAAACGAATAGAATCTGATTTTAAGAGGGCGGCACATCTTGCACAGCAACTAAAAAATGCATTACGTAGTACGGTAAAACTATCAAGCACCATAGGAATATCTGAAAACAAGCTTGTCGCAAAGATTGCCTCAGATTATAAAAAACCAGATGGTCTCACAATAGTAGAGCCAGGAAACATAGAGTCATTTTTGAGCCCTTTACCAATAAGATCAATTCCAGGAATTGGTAAGAAATCCGAAGAAAAGTTTTCTGAGATGAATCTAGAAACCATATCACAACTTCGTAGTGTAGATGTCTTTACACTAAATGGGTCATTTGGAAGAAAAATTGGAACTTATATCTATAATGCGGCACGAGGTATAGACGATGAACCAGTATCTCCAAGACACGATCCAGTTCAATATAGTAGAATCATAACATTAAAACAAGATTCCAAGGATTTTAATTTTCTTGCAAATGATTTAGAAAAGTTATGTGATGATCTACATCAAGCAATTGTAAAAGATGAAATATTATTCAAGTCAGTTGGGATACAATTTGTAAATTCTGATCTTTCAAGCAGAACAAAATCAAGGACACTAAAAAATCACACATCAGGTCTTGACGAATTAAAAAAAGCTGCAATCCAATTGCTAAAAGAATCACTTGAAGATCAAAGACTTGCAATCAGAAGACTAGGAGTTAGAGTTTCGGATTTTTCGCAGGTTCACGGGCAGGTAGATATAACAAGATTTTTTTAAACTTGCACACCAACGTGTGATGCCAGTCGTTTGTGCTCATCAGGAGATATCCATTCTACATGTAGATATTCAAATATTTCATCGTCTTTCATACCAAGCCTTCTTGCTTCCTCAACTGCAATCTCATACGCTTCAATCTCGGTAGGCCTATCAACATATGCATATGAGGAATCATAGAGATCAAGGCCCTGTCTTTGCTGTTTTACATGTACCAATTCATGAATTATATCAAGATAAAGAATTTTTTTCTCTGAATTTTTGAGATGGTCTTTTCCTACTACAATTGATGCATCCTCATTTTTAACATGCATGTAATGACTGCTACCATCTACCATGACAGATGTATTTTCAAACACATCATCTAGAACTTCTTGAGATTGGAAAACTTTGAAAAGAATTTCAACGGTTTTAAGATTTACAAATATGTCTTCTAGAGTATAGATTCCATCTGGTAGGTCTCTATTTACTTGGATCCTGTTCATGCTTTGCAACCTCTAGTTTTTTGATGCGTTTTGTTTCAACATATGTAACTATAAGCAGGAAGATAAAGAGCCATGGCAGAAACATGATCTCTCCCGCAATACCATGAAATGATTCAAACTCATTTACATTTGTTGATACCTTGAGAACAAAGATAGATAATGAAAATATTCTGATTACGTTTACAGTTATTGTTCCCACTACCCCAAGTGCAAAGTAAGCAATCTTTCTGTTCCTTGGAATATTCATCTTTAACAAAAATGCCATCATCACAAGAGAATAGATGATAATACTGTGAACACCTGCAGATGGCCAGAATACTTGCAATGCAAATGGACCATGGTCCCCACTTAGGAACATGACATTACTTTGTGAAGTTGCATGGCCTAGATGAAATGCACCAATAAGAAAAACATCAAGTTTTACAAGATATGGAACTACATATTGTAACGGTCCTAGTGAATCATATGGGAAGAAGGTATCAAGTGAAAGTATGATTGCAGTTCCTGCTGCATATATTGGCCCAGCAGGAGATATTCGAATCCATCTCTTTCCAAACAATATGGTCATACTTGCCATAAAAAATGCTGCAATTACAATAAAGTCCCACATCCAAGTCCATGAATATACTATCTGTACATGAAAATGAGGAGCAATTGAAATCAGATAATCTTTCAAACCTAGTTCTAAACTGATGAGGTAAACAATCACTATACCTGCAAGAGGTATGATTGCAAGCAATCTCTTCTTTGGAATCTCTAATTTTAGACCAATCAGTTCTGCTGCGATAAAAGCCATAGCAAATAGAAATCCACCTCTTCCCTGATTCCAGCCAAGACTAAATGAATTTGGAAATACGGCTAGAGCAAATATCACAGGTGATGCAAGTATTACCAGTGCAAAAATGACGCTCTTGTTTTGCAATATATCAAGTCCAGATTGTGTCAAATAAAAACTCTAGCAACTAGAAAAAATCTGAAATTGATTTTTGTTTTTTTGCCTGATACAGTCTACTGTGAGAAAGCCATTCATTTTTCCCTATGCTCAATGCCTTACAAGCAGTGTCAAGCCCCTCTAGAAAATTTGGAACTATGGTAGGTTTTTGTTTTAATGCCATACGTACTCCTTCTCTTACTTGCCAAACACCAACAGGTACTGCATATTCTGGCCTTATCTCACGTAGTACCATTACAGCTGCTTGAGATTTATGCTCTGCAAGATATTCTGATACTGCAAGTCTTGATGCAAAATGAGCTCCTGCAGTTTCAGGATAGTGTGTCATTCCTCGCATATCTTCAAAATCAGAGCCAAATCCTACATCTCCCTTTTCATCATACCATGCTTCTTGCATCTCAAACATCCACCTGCTTGGAAACATTATAACACAAAAATAATTTCCAAGGTGATTAAATGAAAATACCAGAGTTGTATCAATCAAATCATATTCAGTTATTTTTTCTACAAGTGCTTTTGAGATAATATCATCTGTTGCAGTAATACTCCAGCGAGTTGGAACAAGTTTACGGTTTTTCCCAAACATTCCTATACTAAAGCACTTTTGAATTCTTGAGATCTCTATGCCCTTATTGTAAAGGCCTACCACTGCATCAGTAGCCAAGAGGTCTTTGTCATAATATGACTTTTGGATTTGTTTATCAGAAGATGAGTTTGAAAATGTGGCAGATTTTATTTCTCCGATTGGTCCAAAAATAGGACTGTCACCATCTACAGAGACAATAGGTGAGGCGTTTTTTACAAGTTCCATCTGTGCGTCAGTTGACTTGACTGACATGGACATCTCTTGGAGACTCTCAATATATCGTTGTCCAACATCCTCTATCTTGATTGGTTTTATCCCCCGTACCAAGCTTAGCCTGTAATTTACTATATCTTCAAGACTTTTTCCAATCCATTTTTCCGGAGAATCAAGGATTGCAGTATCTCCATGAATTGGAGGCAACATTGGACCTACCAAAACTTTAGGATAGCCATACGCTCCAACAAACACAGATGGGGGAGTGGAACCATCAACATGATTAGATGAAAAGAGATTTCCGTAACGCGAAAGGTATTCTTTCCAGTTTGATTCAATTGCCTTTCGTATCTCTGCAGCAGTACGCTTCACATGGTGTCTAGTATAATCATGCTAATAATATTATTCAGTTAATCTGTTTTGAGTTATATTCAGCTTGTTTGTCTAATTGATAAGATGGACTCTGAAACTTTTGGTGTAGAAAAAGGATATGGAGTTCAAGCTGTAGAATGGATGAATGAAGAGGCAAAAAAAGCAGGCTTGAAATTTGAAGCAAGATTGTACAATCATGAAATTACAACAAAGAATTTTGGTACATTTGAGATGTACTCATTAATTGCAGACCCCAAAGCTGCAAGAGAGTTAACAATGAAAGCAAGTAAGCGATTTAAGATCAAAGTAATCGAAGGTGGATACAAGACACGAAAACTTTTGGTAAAAATGGCCAAAAATGAGTATGGCATGGTAAAAAAAGGAGACAGGATTGTAGGCCAGATTGAATTTGAGTCACCTAGATTTTCACGCGGTGATTGGAAAGCAACAAAAGAAGAGAGAAAATAAAAGATAATAATTTTCTAATATCACATAAAATTGTAATTAAAATTTATTAGGCATTTATTGTAAGAGTGCTTTTTCCATTCTTACAAATTACATATGCATGATGATTTTCTTGCAATTCCTTGAGCCAGCCCATCCATTGATTATTTGCCTGTATCTGAGATAGTTCATACGTGCATAGTATAGACCCGTTGAGTTTGTCAAATATGCTATTATGAAGTATTTTTTCCCACCTAGATTGAATAGCCATTGCAAATTCCGTTCCAACGTCAGGCATAGATCTACCCACTATTCTGAATGGCATTTTGGGATTTGGCAATAACTTTTGAAGGAATGTTTGGATCGAGTCCATAAAGTCCAAAGATGTTTCCATATGATTTCCAAAATTAAGAATTTTCAGTAATCCTTTCTTTTTATGATAATTTACATCAATACCAAAAGTCAGCATTTCTTTTTCAACGATTTTTACGTCATCATGAGTAAGATAAATTGATAATTCATTTTTATCCAGGCCATTTTTTATAAACTCAAATTCTATTTTGCGGCCAATTTTAACATCATCATATGCTACCATGAGATGTTTTTTAGAAGCATCTGAGCCAAAAGATAATTGTAAATCAGTCACGTAGTAATTGGCACTAGGAAATCTATATAGTTTACGATGTAAAAGACAAAGACGTTTTTGCAAGTAATTGTGCAACTCGGACTGGTTCAGGTATAGATCCCTGTAATGTAACTAGATCTAAAAATTTTCCCGCCTCTTCAAATAAACAACCTTCATTTCTCAAGTATAATTTGTATCCTGTGTGTAAAGTAATCTCTGTTCTTTTTCCAAGTTTGGAATATTGTTCTAGTTTTTTTTCATATGAATTTGGAAAATGACATCGTATTGCATCTTCAATTCCCATAGATTCTTCATACGTAACACCAATGACTGGAATCTTTGTTTTTTCCCAGATTTTTTTTATATCAATAATATTATACATGGAAATTATGAGGCCTGATATGATGATATAACTAATGTCGTCTCGATCGAGTCTTGCGTACATATCAAGAATTGCGTCAGTTGCATCATCTCCTTCTATGGTACATTTTCCAAACACAAATCCATCAATGATAAAATCTCGCCTAATCACTACACCTGCAAGTCTTGAGAAACTATCGCCTTGCTTGAAACTCTCGGCAATGGCAAGCCCTCTTAGGCCCTTTTTTTCAAGACGTATGTGATTCATTATTTTTTATTTTTAAAAATCTTCTATAAACCAAACCTATGACGACCATACAGACAGCTGTTAAAACAGACCACGAAGTCAGCGCAGTAGTATCAAGTAGAGTCAAATCTTATACCAAATTACCCACTAGAGGTATTTTAGTCAAATCAATATTACTCTCTAACTCATGAGTAAAATTAGCACTATATCTGGAATGACATTTGTTCATGCTACAGATACTTTTCAATTTTCTTTCTTGAAATGATTTTAACATTATACAATTAGCTGTATCAACAAACAGTTAGCTATACTTACAAGTTCAACTGATATGCAATTTTGACGTACTAGTCATATGCTGAACTTTTCAAACGTACATCACAGAAGCGAGATAGCATATGTGATGATAAACTGTGAAACTGGGTACGAGACATCTGTATTAGAGGAAATAAGAGAATTAGCAGGAATTAAAGAGATCAGAGGTACCATTGGAAGCTATGACATAATCGTAAAGATTGAGTCAGAGTCAACAGAGCAATTAAGGGATTTAATTGCCATGAAAATACGACGTACCCCAAAGATTTTGACAACCACTACGTTACTGTGTATTGAGCAGTCGACTCCATTATTGTCACATAGTACACATTAACATTATTTTATTTTTCCACTACCAACTATACGAATTGATGTGGATTCTGGTTTTAATATAACACAAACGTCTCCTTTTTCATATGATGTAGGTTTTCCAAGGGAGAGTTTCATAGGATTAAGAGATATGATCTTAACTGGCCTTATTTGTAAACCTATACTTGCAAGAAACATCTGATTTACTGCTAGCGTATCTTTGAAAAATTTGCTCTGGATGTAATCAATTTCAATCTCTTGTGATGTGAGAACTGTATCAGGAAGACAGAGTATATCACCTCTTTGAATGTCATCAGGTGTAACACCCTTTGCTGCAATACCTACCCTTGCAGGAGAAACTGCTTCGGCAACAGTATCATCGTGCATTTGAATGGATTTTACCATTACATCCATACCTTTTGAATATAGTTTCAAATTATCATACTGTTTGATTTTTCCCTGTGCCACTTTACCTAGAATTACTGCCCCTACACCCTTGACATCAAAGCAATGATCAATTATGATTTTGGGTTTACCATCTGTTGAAACTGGCTCTAGTTGATCAATTTCTTTTTTGAGATCTTCAGGCTCTACTATCTTGTACTGTTCTACTACTGTACCTTTAATCATCGAAAGCAATGTGTTTCTGTCAACATCGAATGTATGAGATAATATACCATTTTTCTTTCCTAAAACATCAAGTGCTATAATTTGCTCGCCTGTAAATTTATCCAATTTTGAGACATGCAGTATAACATATTCACCCATGCTTATTGCCTGAAAAAGTGGCTGGATCTTGTCAGGAAATGAAGTGGGTATAGTCCACGTTCGTAACGTATCAGACTCCTTTCTATCATAAATTGTAATATCAGTTGTAGTTCCTTTCTTTCCAAAATCTTTAGCAAGGGATTCATCGGCAAGTAATGTGAAATTTATTGATTTCATTTTACTTGTAAAAATTATTGTCTAGTAAAATATCTTGTGGAAATTGGTGCATTGTAAAAAATTAGAAGAGAGAATGTGAATGACAAGTATTCGCTTGAATTAGTTTTTATCAGATGTATTAGGAGTGAGCTGCCCATCCACGCTGAGCCAGTACTTGTGCAACAGTGGGATCTACACATGCGGCTGAGCCATCTTCTGCTTTTAGAATCAAAGAATAACCTTGTTTACATTGTACATCTTTTGGAGCAACTCCTGATTTTACCTGCTCCAATGGCAACAACATCTTTGGTTTAACCATAACAGGCGATGAAACTGTGGAATTGGTTGGTGCCATAGTTTGATTTCCCGAATCTGGCGCTGTTGTCGTTGGCGTAGTTTGTGAGAAGCTGAGTACTTCACCTTTAACACCCGTCCAGGTTGATGGAACTGTTGTTGTAAGACCAACACCTAGAAGAGTTACATGAATACTGATTTGATCAGTAGATGAAAGAATTTGTGTAGTCTGAGTATCTGTTCCAGCATCCGTATGTGCAGTTGGAATTGATAATATGGTATTGTTATCTTGCATGACAGTTATTGCGTAATTCTGATTTTTTACAAAGTTTCCAATATTATCTTTGAATCCAATTCCCAATACTAATGGTTGTCCACTTATTGGAGATGTAGTTAGTATCAGAATAGTTGTGCCATCAGAGGCTTGGACTTTATACCCAATCTTACCACCTATGACATTACCTGTTTGTGCATACGACATACCGACTGGCAAGAGTACCACGCTTGCCATAAACATAACCATAATCGAGATTGTTGTAATTTTCAACAATGTTGTTTTTTCTGATAGTCATTTAAGGGTTGAGAAGAAACTCTGATCATACCAACTGCAAATATTTTTACACCACTCTCAAGTGGTGCTATTTAGGAACAATGTTAAAAATTGCACCCATCAAGGCTCGTCCCCCAATAATTGCCCCAATGGATAATCCAACATTTGCAACAATGTTAAACGCTACAAGACTCAATTGTTTAGCTTCAAGAAGATTGCTTGTTTCAAATGCAAAGGACGACATTGTTGTAAGTGACCCGCAAAATCCTACTGCTACAAATAAAGTATAGTTTTGATCAAGATTCCAGTGCAAAGTTATAACTGCAAAAAGACCCAGGATGAAACTGCCAACAACATTTACAATCAAAACATTTACTGGAAGAATTCCTAAAAGCAGTGGGGATTCAGTCATTTTATATCTAAGAAATGCACCCAAGATTGCACCTGCCGCGATTAATACAATTACAATTGGCTTCATTTCATCTAACTCATGTAATTTACCAAATATAACTGGAAGAATTGTGAGTAAAATCAGTCTTTTTTCAATTTACTTTCTTGAAATGGTTTTGATTCCATCCAGCAATATCTAAAGTAGTCCATACACCACTCATAAAACAAGGGATCTTTTCCAAAGAACATTTCACTTAGGTCAACTTGACCATCAGAGGAGGGGAACATAACACATGCTTCCTTATCGTTTAGTATGACTAGTGTTTTAACATCTGATTTCATTCTTCGTTCAATCTTTCCTTCATCAATTAGTTTTTTAAAACCTAATTTCTCAATTACTTGTTTTCGTTCCTTGGGAAGAATTGCATCTTCTGAAAATATTGAATGTACCACAACTCCTTGATTTATTTTTTTT
>QYPM01000056.1 GCA_007280465.1 Nitrosopumilales archaeon | reverse complement strand
GTGTCTCCTTTATTCCCTCACTTGATGTAAGTTCAATTGACCCTGGATATGCTAACGGTCCTCCTAGATGTGAGAATCGTTTCAAATCTTGATCATGAAGATGACCCATTGCATAATACGTAAAGTTCTTTGGAAGGTCTGTGGAATTTAGTTCAGCGGCAAACTTGTTTATTTCTGCAATTCCTTGGTGTAAAACCAATATTTTATGTCCTTGATGTTTTTTGGCCTCTGCATCAACTCTTGCAAAATCTTCTTCAAATGTTTCAATCTCTGTCTTTCTGCGTTTGTCAAATCCTGCAATGAAAACATCTTTGTAAATTATTGATTTTCCATTTCCAATATATTTTGAAAAATCTAAATTGTGGTATACAAAAGGAACAGGGGTTGCTCTTATTCTACTGATGTCATGATCTCCCAAGATGAAAAAAGAATCAATGTTGTTCTGTCTCAAACGTTTTAGTGCATTTGCTAAAACAACAATTGCCTTTCCACTTGGATTTGGGACATGAAATATGTCTCCTGCAAGTAAAACAAAATCTACATGATCTTTTATCGATGTGTCAATTGCTTCGTTGAATGCCAAGTAAACATCATTTTCTCGTTCTTCCGAATGGTATTGAACAAAACCCAAATGCGTGTCAGAAATATGTGAAAATATCATCTCAATCTAGCAGCAAATCTTTTTGAATCATGGATTTTGTTGATTCCTTTGCAATCTCTTTGAACTTGTCTGTCTGACTCCATTCAGAGACTGCGTCTAAATCTGAGCCTGATTTCTTACTTTTTACCTCATCTACGTGCACTATTGAAGGCAAATTTACCCACTGACCAATCAGTACGGCATCTCCTATGTTTAACGATGAGAGCTGTGAGAGCAAGTCCTTGCTTAGTGACTCTGCTGCAGATGCAATCTGTTGTTGATCATCGTCTTGAACTATCTTCATTATTGCAAGAGAGCCCATCTGACTTAGTACGTTAGGATCTATGTTTCTTGGTCTTTGTGAAACAACGCCAAGACCAATTCCGAATTTACGGCCCTCTCTTGCCACCTTTGACGCCCAGTATTTTGTATCAGTATGCTCGCCCTTTGGAATAAAGACATGAGCTTCTTCTATTATGACAAATATTGGAGCAAGAAACTTGTTGATTCTTTTGTGTGATGACTTGCCTTTTCTTTCCCACACTGCATCTTTTCTTTGTTGTAATAATTCTTGTAAATAATATGACAGTCCTGCATTTGCCTGTCGTTCGCTAAGCTCTGATATATTCAAAACATTTACTCTGCCTTCTTTTATCAAGTCTACAGGATCTCCACAGTCTGGGTCAAGTATATCTGAGAATCTATGTTTTGCATCATCGATTTTATCTAATACTCTACTTGCACTGTCTGCATAACCCTTTGTTGTTCGTCCATAAGATGATACGCTGTCTTCTAATGATTGCCAGAAATCCTTTGACTGTTTTACTGATTCTGTAAGGGATTCACGTAATACTCTTTGTTGCTTGTCTGCATTTTCCCTAAGTTCTATTACTTCAGCTAGCTTGTCTGCGGGCAATAATCTTGGATTTATCTTTGCCATCATGTAATTTATCTTGGAGACATCAAGGCTTTCATAGTCATTATGGTAATCAAAAATAATCAGTGTACCGTTTAATGAGCCGATGTGTCTTGCAATTAATGACACCAAATTACTTTTTCCCATGCCTGTCATTGCAAGTATTGCCAAGTGCCTTGATACTATTTTGTTGATGTTTATCTTGGCCTCGATAGTTGAATTTCTTAAAAGAGAACCAATTCTAATCCACTCGCTTGTGGTAGGGCCAAATATCATGCCTAAATCCTTCTGTGTGGCCTCTATGATCGAAGTTCCTGGGAGTGGGGGAACTGCGGGTAAAATCATCTGTCCATTTTGTAGTTTATCTAAAAATCCCAGTATTCCAATTTTTACCTTGTAATTTTTATCCCTTGAATTGATATCTGCAACTTCCTTGCTTTCTACAGCTTCGTCAAAATTTCTAACATCGGTCAGTGCCTCACTTGATATCATTGACTTTTCAACAAGGCCTAGAATCTTACCATCCTGCGAATCAATTATCACATATTCTCCAACTGAAAGCGGCTTTGATGATTGTGCCGTAACATCAGTCGGTCTTGATTCTCCAATTACTACACCTATTGTCAATTCAATACCTCTCTTGATCCTACTTCATTTCCAAGTCCATATAGACTAACAAGTCTTGCAAGATCTGAATTAGTTATCTTGCAATTCTCATGTGCAAGCTTTAACGAATACGGATATCCACCTACACTATTTTTTGTTATCATATCAAGTAATAATTTTACTTCATTTTCATTATGACCAGATCCTAAAAGTTCAATCTTGATCAAAGGAGTAGAATCTCTTAGTCTTGCATAAACATATGATACAACTTTGCCTGGTCCTAAACTGTTATCTACAAATATCTTACTAAAACCAGGTCTCTTGACTGCGTGGTTATAATAAAAAATATCTCCTGCAACTGAGCCAAGTTTTTCAAAATGATTTCTTGCTGATGATGTCTTTGATATGAAAATTACATTGTTTCTCTTTTTTATCGCTGTTATGATTGAACTTCCTAATGCGGCCTGTCGTGTAAGAAACTGTGAATATAGTGAACCATCTAGTATTACAAGTTCTGCCTTGTCAACAGAGTTGACACAAGCTTCTACTTCCATTCTGCTTGCCTGGGTCTCAAGCTCAGGTGTTGGTTGGCCTAGTCCCTGATTGTGGATCTCTGTTATTATCTGGCCGTCTGATTTTATCGATACGCCAGTTACTACCCACAATTCAAGTCCTTGAAATTTCGTACTGTTATAACTACTGTCTATTCCTGCTATGTCAGAGTCCTTTTTCTCTGGTGTGTATTCTAGCCAGTTCTCTTTGGCTGTTTTTATAATTTGATCAAATTTCTCACCCTTGAAGATAGATCGTGCCTCTTCTCGCTTTTTAATTGCGTCACGATATACCGTATTGAGCATAAGACACCTTTGCCTACACGGATAAAATGTTTCTCGTTTGAATTATGTTTGTCCTCCAGTTAATACAAAATCAACTTTTAGCGAACTAATTAATGGCAGTATCTGGTAATGGCATCATGTTTGAAAATGAAAGAACCTGGGGCAGGTTTTTAGATAATAATTCGACTGATGAATTTCATAAAAAGTTTGATAATGCTATAGATGAGATACGAAAAGACTTTGGAAAAAGTTACCCTATGATAATAGGTGGCAAAGAGATATTTTCTGATAATAAATTCCAAGTAAGATCTCCTGCTGACAAGAATTTAATTCTAGGCCACTTTCCTATGGGAACAAAAGAAGATACTCTACATGCAATTGAATCTGCCAAGGACTCGTTTAACAAATGGTCACTTGCTCCATATCAAAAAAGAGTCCAGATATTTCGAGAGATTGCTGATGTATTTTCTGAAAATAAATTCAGTCTTGCCACAATTCTTTGTTTTGAGAATGGAAAGAATAGACTAGAATCAATGGGAGATTTGGATGAGTCAATTGACTTTATGAGATTTTATGCAGACCAACTTGAGATAAATACTGGATTTTCAAAGGAGACAAAAAATGCAACTGCAGGTGAAAAGACAAATAGTATCCTCAAACCATATGGCGTTTGGGGAATCATATCACCATTTAATTTTCCATCTGCAATTGCAATTGGAATGACATCTGGCGCTCTAATTACTGGAAATACAACTGTTCTAAAACCATCAAGTGATGCACCGATATCTGCATTCAAGTTTGTCGAATCGATATATCACAAGCTTCCACCATCCACAATTAACTTTGTAACAGGGTCTGGAGGTATAGTTGGGAAAACAATACTTGAGAGTCCCCTAGTTGACGGTATTGCTTTTACTGGTTCAAAAGAAGTAGGCATGAGAGGATACTCTGCATTTGAAATGGCCAAACCCCGTCCATTTATCTCTGAGATGGGAGGTAAGAATCCTGCAATCATATCTGCAACTGCCGATATCGAAAAAGCGTCAGAAGGTGTCCTGAGAGCGGCATTTGGGTATGGTGGACAAAAATGTAGTGCGTGTTCACGAGTATATGTCCAAAAATCAATTGCGGGAAAATTCTTGGAAAGACTTGTTGCAAAGACTAGCATGCTAAAAATTGGAAAACCTTGGGAAAAAGATGTCTACATGGGGCCAATCATAAATGATGACGCCGTGGGTAAATTCAAAAAAGCATCCGAGATTGCAACAAAAGATGGTAAAGTTCTTTGTGGTGGCACTCTAGTTTCAGATGAATCTCACAAGGATGGTAATTTTGTTACTCCTACAATTGTAGCAAATCTTCCAAAAGATCATGAATTGATACGAGAAGAATTATTCTTGCCGTTTCTATGTGTTGAAGAGTTTGATACATTTGACGAAGCACTTGCACTTGCAAACAAAAGCAACTATGGGCTAACTGCAGGAGTTTTCAGTCAAGATAAAAATGAGATTGAAAAGTTCTTTGAAAAAATTGAGGCGGGAGTTACATATGCAAATAGGGCAGCTAGTGCGACAACTGGTGCAATGGTTGGGGCACAGCCATTTGTAGGATGGAAGGAATCTGGGATATCTGGGAAAGGTGCTGGCGGTGCATATTATCTCTTACAGTTTTTACGAGAACAGACTCAGACTCGATGTGAGTGAAGAAACGAACTTCCAAGTAACAATATGTTGCGCTTTCTTTCTCGTAGTCTTCTGATTGAATATGGTAGCCAGTTTGTCCCATATGGGATATATTCAGAAACTGAGAAACCGCTTTTTATCAAAATAGGTTTTAGCTCATCGCGTATTCCTTTTAGCATTTGAAATTCAAATTTTCTCTCATACCTTTTTGACAAATCAATTGCCCGGTCAATTAATTTGGAATCATGTGTTGCTATTGCAAATTCATTTCCCTGTTCAAATAACATCTTCATTAATTTGTCATAGTTCTTGTCTACCTCCTGTCTTGTCTTGTATGCATTTTTTGAACTCTCTCGATATGCTCCTTTGACTAGACGAATCTTGGAGCCTTTCTTTAGGAGCATTTCAAGATCATTTTCAGTACGCTTAAGGTTGGCCTGGATTGCAACTCCCACTCGTTCATATTTCTCAAAGAGATTTTGATATATCTTCAAAGTATTGTCAGTGTGCTCTGATGACTCCATGTCTATCCAGACAAAAGACTGGGATTGCAAAGCTATCTCTATTATTGTATCCAAGTTCTCAAGACACTCTTTTACGCTGATGGGCAGCCCGACCTGCGTAGGTTTGATTGACAGTCCTCCAGAAATCTTTGATCTTCGCAAGTTTGAGACTAGAGTAAAGTAATCTGAAACTGTGCGACTGACTTGAACATTTGATGTAAAGTGCTCCCCTAACTGGTTCAAAATTGCATTCATTCCATGTGCATTTGCCTCACGTGCAGACTTTAGGGCATCATTCATCGTATCTCCTGCAATCCACTGTTTTGCTACTTTGAATAGGATTTTTTCAATCAGTGTAGACTGGGTTTTTTCCAAATTTCTTTACCTATAGTTATATTTACAATTCAAGATAATTCAATATTCTGTTAGATGGTGCTAATCTAATAACAGATTTAACAAGGACGAGTACTTGAGAAATTTGGATTGAAAAGAGTAGGGCTACTTGGATGTGGAGCAATTGGAACAGAGATTGCACTTGCAATAGACTCTGGAAAAATTTCTGCAAAACTTACTCATATCTATGATTTCTCAAAAGAGAATTCTAAAAAGCTAGTTGACAAATTAGAAAACAAGCCAGTTATAACAGAAAATGTTGGACTGCTTGCAGCATCTCCAGTTGATCTAGTAATTGAGGCGGCGTCACAAGATGCGGTCCGAGATAATGTGCTAAGCATACTTCAGAATAGAAAAGACATGATGATAATGAGTGCGGGTGCTCTTTTGGATGAAACTATATTTGATATTGTAATGGACGGTTGTAAGGATTTCAACAAGCGCGTCTATCTTCCATCTGGTGCAATAATTGGACTTGATGGAATTCGCGCAGTACAAGACGAATTGGAATCAGTGGTTCTTGTAACTACAAAAAATCCAAAAGCATTGAAGGGTGCAAAATTCTTTGAAACATCTGCAATTAATCTTGATGACATCAAGACCATCACTACGATATACGAAGGAAATGCACAAGATGCAGTAAGATTATTTCCTGCAAACATCAATGTGGCTGCACTTCTAAGCCTTGCAGGAATTGGCAGTGAAAAGACTAGGGTGAGAATAGTTGCAGACCCTTCTACTGACAAGAACACCCATGAGATACAAGCTCAGGGAAAGTTTGGCAAATTTTCAGTTAAGGTGGAAAATGTGCCCAGTCCAAGTAACCCAAAGACAAGCAGACTTGCTACTTTATCCGCAATAGAGTGCCTCCGGAAGATTTGTGGCACTACGCTAAATGTGGGAGCATAAATGGTAAATTTTGCCACGATTGTTCCGCATGGCAATAAATTTGTCAATATCATGACCCTTTAAAGCCGAATCAATGCTACCCTATTCTGCGATGGATGTCAAATCTGAGATACTGAAACTCAAAAAAGAAAAGGATGTTCTTATTCTTGCTCATAATTATCAATTACCCGAAGTACAGGACATAGCAGATTACGTGGGAGACTCGTTAGGTCTATCAAGACAAGCTGCAAACACTGACTACAAAACAATTCTATTCTGTGGAGTTCATTTCATGGCAGAGACTGCGGCAATAACTTGTCCTGACAAAAAGGTATTGATTCCAGACCTTGGAGCGGGATGTTCTTTGGCTGAAACAATAAACGCAGAAGAGTTGAGAAAATGGAAGTCAGAGCATCCGGGAGCAATTACAGTAGGATATGTCAATACCTCTGCAGAAGTAAAGGCTGAGCTTGATTATTGTTGCACTTCATCTAATGCTGTAAATGTTGTAAAATCAATTCCTGAAGACAAGGAGGTATTGTTCTTACCTGACATGTTCTTGGGCTCTTATGTTGCCAAGATGACAAACAGAAATAACATGTTCATCTGGGCAGGAGAATGCCACGTTCATGCTGGAATAAGATCACAGGATGTTCAACAAAAACTCAACGAATATGCAAATGCAGAATTTTTAGTTCATCCGGAATGTAGCTGTACATCTGCAGTAATGTATGATATTGCATCAGGGGATTATGGTTCAAGACAGGTCCAAGTGTTGTCTACAGAAGGAATGATGAATCACGCAAAAAACTCGACATCAAAACAATTTGTTGTGGCTACCGAGACTGGCATATTATACCGAATGAAAAAACTCAATCCTGATAAAGAATTCATACCAATGTCTGAAAATGCTGTATGCAAGTACATGAAGATGATAACACTCGATAAGGTACATGCGTCATTAAAAGAAGAAAAGTATCAGGTAAAGGTTCCAAAGAATATTGCAACCAAAGCCCAGGTTGCAATTGAACGCATGCTTGCAATCAACTAACTTCAAGACTTAGATCAAGGCCAGAGACTGAACTTGTCAGTCTTCCAATAGATATCATGTCTACTCCTGATCTTGCATATTGTATTACGTTTGAATGGTTTATTCCACCCGATGCTTCAATCTTTACTTTATTTCGTAAGTTAAGTTGCTTTAATTTTTTTATTATATTTTTAATCTTTACTGGTGAAATGTTGTCAAGCATGATTATGTCTACGCCTTCTCTTGCTGCCATTACTGCATGATGCAAGCTTTCTACTTCAACCTCAATTTTCTTGTGTTTTTGTTTTGCGCGCCTTATCAAATCTAAAAGAGAGTCAGATGCTGCAATGTGATTGTCCTTTATCATGACCATCTGATCAAGGGACATTCTGTGTCTGTGACCTCCTCCAATTACCACCGCATCCTTGTCAAATATTCTAAGACCTGGCGCAGTCTTTCTTGTTGAGTAGAGTTCAACTTTGGGGTTTGCGGCACGAATCTTTTTTGCATATGCATTAACTTGGGTGGCAATTCCACTCATCCTTGACATTAGATTTAGTGCAGTTCTCTCACAAGAAAGTACTTGATATACATCGCCAGAGATTGTGATTATCTTTTGGTTTGGTACAACTGACTGAC
>QYPM01000046.1 GCA_007280465.1 Nitrosopumilales archaeon | reverse complement strand
TTCATCTTGTTTGCAAGTGAGATTGTCTCAGTAAGATAATTGTTGTACTTTTTGAGGGATTCAAAGTAGGCTCCATAGCTTTGTTTCCATTCCGTAGGAGCATTGCTCTCTACTATCTCACTTGTCAATGAGGTGATCTGAGACGATGAAATCTGGGTTTGATTGATAAATTCATCTGGAGTTATACCCTTATCTGATAATGATTTGAGGTTTGACTCTATTGCAGTAGTAATTAGCAAATGTTTCTCTTTTACACTATCCAACTCACTTTTGAAATCTGAGACAAGAACAGAAGAGGAACCATGATTTTGTGGAAGAACCCATACTACAAAACTTGCACCTGAAATAGCTGCCAGCATTGCTACTGTAATTATGATGCCTTTCCTAGTTGCCATTCAAGTGAGTCTCTTTAGGGCGCTTTTAAAAGCATAGCTACATTCAACAATTTGATTATTATCGTGGCTGATTTGTTAATTTCATTCAGTTGGATCATTTCCTCATAAGAAATATGACAAAAATGTATGTTTTTATGAAAATTCTAGATCCATGATCTGAATTAGGTCATGTAAAAATTTAACGCTCTCTAGGCGTATAGTGAAATAATTTTTACTGAATCTTGCTATATACCACTTCATTCGTAAGATGTTGAAATGACTCAAGCATACTGCGTAAAATGCAGAAAAAAAGTCGACATCACAAATCCAAAGGAAGTTAAGCTAAAGAACGGACGACCTGCGGTAAAGGGCACATGCCCTAAATGTAGTACTAATGTATTCCGCATAGGAAAGCCTTAGTACCATATTCTTCTTTTTCTAGAGTAAATCAATATAGGTAGCGATTCTATAACTAGTCTAGTTGACAAAGGCAGAATACGAAAAATTATTGAAGGGAATACAAGATAAAGTATCTCAAATTCAAGCAGGCTCTACATCAAGATTTGAACTTCCTAAAGTGGATATAATGTGGCAAGGTAACAGAACATTTTTCAGAAACTTTTCTGAATTTCCAAAAATATTGCGAAGAGATCCTGAGAAGCTTCTCCAGTATTTATCAAAGGAATTTGCAACTCCAGCACAATTTGGAGGTGACAAGGCAGTATTTGTAGGGAAAAAAGACCCTCATGAATTTACAATTCGTTTGAATAGATATCTTAAGGAATATGTGGAATGCCCCACCTGTAAGAGCCCTGATACTAGGGTCGAAAAGGAAAATAGGGTAACCTCTCTGAAATGTGAAGCCTGTGGAGCTAAATCTCCTCTAAAGGGCCAATATGCGTAAATGAATTTTGCAGTAAGAGTAGTGAATCAACAAAACAATAGGATGTTGAATATGTGTGATGTCGAATTAGTTGGAAGAACACTCAAACAATCTGATTTGGAGGTAAAAATCACAAAGAGTTACTATGGAGATCGAGTGGTTGATGAGAAAGAAGCAGAATCTCTTCTAAAAAGTTCTTCAATTATTAACATGGCTGGTAGAAAAACAGTTGATCTTTCAATAAAGATTGGAGTGGGAACTGCAAAAGGTGTAAAAGAAATTGAAGGAATTCCATTTCTTATTGTTTTCAAATTTTAAAAATACAACGAATATATACATACTGAACACTCTGTAGTCTGAGAATTTTGGGTAAGCGAAAAGTACTAAACGAAAGTCAGTTAAAAGAAATGTATATGCCTGGAGAAGGCGAGTTGTTAGGCCGAGTTGTAAAACTTTTGGGCAGTGATCACATACTTGTAAGATGTACCGATGACAAGACTAGGATGGGTAGAATCAGGGGAAAATTAAAAAGAAAAATTTGGATAAGAGATAATGATGTTGTAACAATTGCTCCCTGGGATTTTAGAGCAGATGATCGTGGAGATATTACTTGGAGATACACACTCTCACAAGTTGATATACTAAAACAAAAAGGGCTCATGCCACAAGATTTCTGATAGTAATAGATTTTACAAAGTTTGTTTTACAATTAATGTTGTCTATGGGAGCAAAATAAAATGAATAAAGAATCTATAGATGAATTTGATGATGAAGCAATTGAAGAAGACAATAAACTGGAGATTGTAGAAGAAAGTGATCTAGACTCATTAGAAACAACAAGTCAAGTCGAAGAAGATTCAACCACTGAAGATTCTGATTTGGGACTCCACGAAAAATTGGCAAGAAAGATGAACCTCAAACTTACTGGTATTGCAAGAGGGAGAAAATCTGAGAAGGACATATTTGACAAAGACAAAGTGCTCGAGGCTGTCTTTGACAAGTCTACTGTGATGACCCTCTCACGGCTGATAAATAATGGAATTATTTCTTATGTCAATGGTGCCGTAGGTGCGGGAAAAGAGTCTCAGCTGTACTGGGGAGTTGACCCATTTGGTAATGATCTTGCTGTAAAAATTTATCTCGTCACAACATCGAACTTTAAAAAGCGATATCCTTACCTTATTGGAGATCCGAGGTTTACTAGAATAAAAAGCGGTACTAGATCTCTTGTGGAATTATGGGCTAGAAAGGAATTTCGTAATTTGAGCAAGGCCTTTAATTGTGAAATTCCATGTCCGGAACCAATAACTGTGGTAAAAAATATTCTGATAATGAAATTTGTAGGAACTGGCGGCGTTCCATCTCCGACATTGGTTGAATCAGAAGTAGATTATTCTGATTACGAAAAAGCAATAACAATTATTTCTGATCTATATCAAAAAGCTGAACTTGTTCATGCAGATCTTTCAGAGTATAATCTTTTCAAAACAAAGGAGGGACCAGTAGTTTTTGATTTTGGCTCTGCGGTAGATATAAGACATCCTAAAACCAAAGAATTTCTTGAAAGAGATATTAGTAATATTACTAAATTCTTTGTTAAGAGAGGACTAACGGTGGACAATCCAATTGATGTGTTTAAGAGGGTTACAAAATGATCTTTGAGAAAATTATACTAATCCCAGTTGATCGCGTTGGAGTATTAATTGGTAAAGCAGGAAAGATAAAAGCCAAGATAGAAAAAATTTGTTCTGTTTCATTATCCGTCGATGGTCAAACAGGAGAGACAATCATAAGGGGAGTGGGGGACGTTGAAAATATAATGCCGTTTAAGGCCGAAGAAATTGTAATGGCTATAGGTCGTGGCTTTTCTGCAGAGAATGCACTACGTCTTGTTCAAGAAGATACTTCATTACATATTATTGATTTACGTCAATTTGCTGGAAAGTCTCCTGCTCAAATTGAGAGGATAAAGAGTCGAATAATAGGAGAAAGTGGTCGTGTTAGAAAAAATATAGAGGACCTAAGTGGTGCCAAAGTATCTGTTTATGGTAGAACCGTTGCCTTGATTGGTGATGGAACTCAACTAAAATCTGCTGTTAATGCAATAACATCTATTTCCAGTGGGAGTACTCATGGTAAAGTTTACAACGATCTTCAAGAATCAAGGAGAAGACAAAAACTAGAGAGACTTCAACTTTGGGAGGGAGGAAATATCCTTGAGTAAAGAAGTCTTCAGCCAGATATCTCCCAGTGAATTCTTTTATAGAAATAGAGATCTTGCAGGATTCAGTAATCCAACTAGATCACTTTACACATCTGTTAGAGAATTTGTAGAAAATGCACTTGATGCATGTGATCAAAAGAAGATCCTCCCAGACATTCATCTTTCCATAAAAGCAGTAGATGCAGAAAAACCAGATCCAAAACATTACATCTTAACTGTGAAAGACAACGGTCCTGGGATTGATCCTGAACACATCCCACTTGCTTTTGGTACAGTTCTTTATGGTTCTAAATTTGGTCTCAAGCAAGCTAGAGGTATGTTTGGTCTTGGTGCTACAATGGCTATACTCTATGGTCAGATTACTACAAACAAACCAGTTACTGTAAAGAGTTGTTCAGATGGTAAAACACTTGATGAGTTTGTAATGTTACTTGACATTCAAAAAAATAAACCTGTTATTCTAAAACATACAACAAAAGAAGGATCAAAGACAGGTCTTTCAGTAAGTATTGTTCTTGAAGGAGATTATTCCAAAGCAGGATTAAAAGTCCGCGATTATGTATATCAGACTTCACTGATTACACCATATGCATCAATAACATTTGAAGATCCAAGTGGTGAAAAATTCCATTATCCAAGAATTGTAAAAGATATGCCTAGTCCACCGACAGTCATCAAACCTCATCCTCATGGTATTGATGTTGAGACTATTAGAAGAATGATCACAGATACACATTACCAGATTCCAACCATTGACAACAAGATGATTGATAAAGTCAAAAAAGAATTAGGTCTAAAGAAAAGCCTCTCCCACAAAGAAATTTTAGAAAAAGCACAAAAGCGTTGGTCTGATATATCAAAACCTGTAAGAACCGTAATTTCTGTGATGTCTTTTCTAAATATTGATTTTGAAGGACTGAAAAAAATCAGAATCGATGATATTGATATTGCAAATAAGACTATTACATATTGGGACTTTGGAGAGTCTCAATCACATGCAGTAGAATTAGACCCAGAGAGTCCATATTACAAGCAACTTGCAAGTACCATTCAGGGTGATACACTCCTCACCTTTTTGACCAAGCGATTCCAAAGGGTTGGACCTACCACGGCAGAAAAATTCTGTGAGTTTGCCAAATTCAAGCCGGATAAAAGAATAGGTAGTATGACAAATGAGGAGCTAGTAAAACTAGCTGATGCACTCCAAAAATTTGAAGAATTCCTTGCACCGGATCCCAGTTGCTTGGCGCCTTTGGGAGAAGCACCTCTTTCTAAAGGAATAATGAAGTTTTTCAATCCCGAGTTTGCAGCTGTCTGGCAACGAAATGCGTCAGCATATTCTGGATTTCCATTTGTTGTAGAAATGGGTATTGCCTATGGAGGTGATATTCCGCCATCTGGTCTCAAAGTTTATCGTTTTGCTAATCGTATTCCACTTCTATATGATGAAGGAAGCGATGTAGTACTCAAAATAGTAAATGAGACTGAATGGAGTCGATATAAAATAAAAGGTGATCCTCCTCTTGTGATAGTATCTCATATTTGCTCCACAAGAATTCCGTATAAAACCGTAGGAAAAGAAAATGTAGCAGACAGACCTGAGCTAGAAAGGGAATTAAAAAACGCATTACAATATCTGGCAAGAAAATTGGCGGTTCATATGTCTAGGAAAGGAGCAGATGATATGGCAAAAAAGAGAGCAAATCTTTACTCCAAATATGTACCACTAATTGCGCAATTTGCAACTGAACTTGCAGGTAAGAAAAAAGAGCCAAATTATAACCAACTGATAAGGATGGGAAGTGAGATTGAAGAACAAGTCTAGTGCAAAGACAGCTGAAGAAAGAAAGAAAAGATTACTGTCTTTATTGGAACAACAAGGTATTAGCATATATGATAATCTTGACAAAGGAAAATTTCCACAATTTGTTATTCCCAGTAGATCAGTAAGCAATATTGTTTATGATAAAAAAATAAGACAATACATTTTGGGTAGTGCAAGTGCTGTCCGTAGTTCTAGAAACATGTCACAGTTACGCTCCTATACACAGCTTGCTTGGCTTGCTTTCTTTGTCAATAGATTAGTTCGAGAAGGAAAATCATCTACATTAAGAGACATTTATTATTCTTCACAGGCGTTTAGTATTGATTTTGAGGATCAGCCGGAATCTGATAATATTATAGTAGACTTGGAAGCAGTTCTCACAAGTCCCCGTGAAGAATTTCACATATTTCCTGAGGAAAGAAGTAGTGTCTTTGGAGACTTGACAATTGAATATACTGTTCCAGGATATGAGGGAAAAAGAATGAATCTCTCGGATCATCCTGACGGATATTTGATAGGTCCAAGTTTGAGCAGTGCAGAACTTGTTGATACTAGTGCAGAACTTGTTATTGCCATCGAAAAGGGTGGTCTTTTTACAAGATTTGTTGAAGAAAAAGTTCATAAAAAATTTAAAGCTATAATTGTTGATACGGCAGGCCAAGCTCCTAGGTCAACAAGAAATCTCTTGAGACGATTAAACACAGAAATGGGATTACCTGTAGTTATTCTAGCAGACGGTGATGTGTATGGCGAACACATTGCAATGGTGATAAAATCTGGTTCTGCAAATGCAGCTCATTTGAGAGAATTGACAGTACCAGATGCAAAATGGTTAGGTGTTTGGGCAACTGATATTGAAAAATACAAGCTACCAACAATCCCAATGACAGAATCTGACATAAAGAGAATTTATGATCTTCAAAAAGATCCTAGATATCAAGAAGGAAATTGGAAAAAACAACTAGAGGTATTTCTCAAGATAAAAAGAAAGGCAGAACTTGAAGCATTCTCAAAGTATGGTCTTACTAATATTACAGACAAGTATCTTCCAGCAAAACTAGAAGAATCAAAGAGTTTCTAATTTTCTAATTTTTAAAGTGAGAACACCGTTTCTGTATTTGAAGTCATGAATTCCCATGTCTGGTGTTGTTTCAATTGGGACTTCTTTTGAAAAATGTCCAGATCCACGTACATATAAAATTCCATCAATTAATCTGACAGTTACCTGATCCTCTGGACCTGGTACCTCTGCTACAAATATTATTTCTTTTTCTCCTTTTATGAGATCATAGACCCAATTCTTTGTATCTACTTCTTTTGGTGTATATTGTGGAACGTTCTCAGATGTCATCTTCTTTAATACTCTCACCCAATAAATCATTATTGCGGCAGCTATTCCAATTAATATGAAACTGACATATCCTTCCTGAGATCGTAGTGAAAGCATGTATACAACACCCAAGAACAGTAAGACCATTAGGGGAATTATAAAATCAAATGACTTGTCATTAGAGTATCTGCTTTTGTAGCTTGCCAAAGATATTCTATTTCATTCATTCATAATCCAAATATAAACACTCGTAGAATTTTGACCTAAATTGTATGAGATCGTTTCATGATTTGGACTCTGAAAGAACTCTATAACTTGGAATTAGGTAGTTTCCCATCTTTTGAATAGATTGTGCTCAATTCCAAATTGATCAAGGCATTTTCCTACAATATGATTCAAAATATCATCGATGTTCTTTGGCCTATTGTAAAAGCCTGGCATAGCAGGTAATACTACTACCCCGATTCGAGAAAGTTTGAGCATATTTTCAAGATGTATGCTAGTAAGTGGAGTCTCTCTTGGGACTAGAACTAGTTTACGTGATTCTTTCATTGTAACTCCTGCAGCTCTTGCTACTAGAGTTTCTTCATAACCGTTAGCAATACTAGAAAGTGTTTTCATTGTACAAGGAATTATTATCATTCCATCTGTCTTGTGAGTTCCACTTGAAACACTTGCAGCCATATTTGCGTCATCAGAATAATGTTCTGCTAACGACCTTACGTATTTCAAATCATAATCCGTTTCTATTGCCAGACACTTTTTTGCCCATTCTGTCATGATTAAATGGACATCAACTTTGCATTGCTTGAGAGCCTCTAGCATTCTTACACCATATAAAATTCCAGAACTACCAGTTAATCCTATGATTAATCTCATGAAAGGATTATCTTTATTCCATATTTAATTTCAGCTGTGATTTAACATGTTTATTTATGGCGTTACAAGTCTCGATATCTATGAGTGTTAATATGGATACAGTTGAAGAAAATATTGTTTCTGAACTTAAACTGTCTCCCATTCAATCTAAAGTCTATGTATTAGTAGTAAAAAAAGGTAAAATGTCTGCTCAAGACATAGCGCAGAATCTGAATATATCAGAAGATGAGGCACACCAAACTGCAACAAGTCTTATTCAAAATGGAGGATTTATTGATATTACAAAGACAGAGTTTGAATCAATGCATCCAAGATTTGCAGTTGTTAACATGTATAGAAGAATGTGTGAACGAGAAAATATTCAGTTTAAGAAGAATCTTTTGGTAGATAATATTTCAATTATTTTAGAAAAACCATATGACGATGCAAGAACTAAATATAACCGATAATGGAGGAGGAAACATGTCTATAGATACAGAATCATGTAATCATGAAATAGTTTACTTTGGAGTAACCAATGTTAACTATGAAAAAAGAACTATAGGCTCAGTTGATACATGGCGTTGTGTAAAATGCAAGAAAATTTTCTGTGAAGAAAAACAACTTGGTATTGACAGTATAGTAGATTATGTGGGAATGCCAAAAATATCTCCAGATCAAAAATGGGCAGTACTTTTATGCAATCTTAAAAAACACAAGGATAAGTGGAAATTAGTAAAAATAAAACAAAATGATGAAATTCAGCATGAATGTGTTGATGAAAAAATAATACAACTGAAGGTAAAGGACTTTAAGATTGAAGATGATAAACACTGGAACTTTCTTATAGAAAATTCAATTAACAAGGCAATAGAGATCTAAGTTTTACATGGACATTCAAGTTCATATTAATAATGTTCGCGGAAGCCAAATAGCTGCCAAGATAACTGGTACTTTTAACATTGATGGTAAACCATTCAAGTTTCAAGCAATAGCTTTTGGAAGAATTGGTGGACATAATATTGGGGCAAAGATTTCAAAGACTGTTGAGAAGGATCTGATAAAACTTGGCTATGATGT
>QYPM01000042.1 GCA_007280465.1 Nitrosopumilales archaeon | reverse complement strand
ATGTTGCAATTTATCTCTTCACAAATCATCTGAGTTTGATAATTCCATTGTTTGTCAAGTATTGGATTCCATGAACAAAGTCATTGTCTGATATTGTGCCATCTGCCCACCACCCTGCATTGTTCTTGACCCATTTTGGAATCTGATTTGTTTGACTAACACTTGACTGACTCTGTGGAATCTTCATTATTCCTTGTTGTATTAAATACTGGATTCCTTTGATGAAATCATCATCAGCCATACCGCCCTTTGCCCACCACCCTGCATTGCTTCTAACCCAATTTGGAATCTGAATCGTGGGCTTTACAGGTGGTGATGTTTGTGGAGGATTTGATATTTGCAAACTCTGAGATCCTATGGCAAATTTGACAAAATCAAAATCTCCTGTAATGGGATTGATAAGTTCTGCCCAGTATGTTCCATCATTTTTATATTTGTCGCCTAGTGATACTGTAGAATTTGATTTGGAGACTCCAAAGTTTTCTATTAAGTGACTGTTTGAATCAATTGTGAGAATTTCTGCAAATGATTTTTCACCAAATGTGTTGGTGTTGATGTTTAGTACTATCCTTTCATCTAATTGGTATGTTTGCTTGTTCATGCTCAACTGGTGAACTCGCTGGTAGCCAAATTTTGATGGTATCTGATTATCAAATCCGCCGTCGCCATAGATTGATTTTATCTCTGCAACATCTAGGGACGTAATGTCATAGTGTTTTACGCCTAAAATCGTGACCGTATCTATCATAATTGAAGGCATGTCTTCTAAACCGTTGACTATGTTTTGTAATTCACCGTATGGCACAATGTAATGTGACAATCCAAATGAATGTCCAATCTCATGCCTGATTGTTGAATCAAGTTGTGTGCTTGTGGCAACTAGACCTGTATAGTGTGGTTTGTCAACGTAGATGTAATACATCTGATTGTTTTTAGTCCATTCAACTTTTTCCCAGTTTGGCTGTATGTCGGAATAATAGATCTCAATATTGGTCTTGCCAGTCTCAAAATTTGGAATTGTTATGCCTGTTGCAATAAATCCATTAGAACTTTTTTCAGGCTCTGGCAGATAATGAATTGTAATATCGCACTTGGTATAGTTAAATCCACTTTGTTGTCCTAGTGGAATTTTTTCAAGATTGATGTTCCAAACAGGATGTCTACCCAAACCTTGGTTTAGTTTTATTTTCCAGTCTAGTACAGCATATTCTGTTTCATCCAACAATTGTTTTCCAACAGCTGGAAACTTTGTATTTGCCTGTGGTGCTATTGCACAAATTGTTGGACCATGTTGAACTCTGATTGGCATTTGAAGAAACTGACCAGTTGCTAAAGCAGGATATGTTGGTATAATAACAAGACTTGATACTATTATGAAAATTACGCCAAGTATTTTTTTATCCATTGGAAATACTACGCCTTGGCATCAAGTATATTGCGTTTTATCTGAGCGGCTCTTATCTTTATCATATGAGTGAATTCCTGGGTATCCTCAAGTGATGGCTTTTGTTTTTGGTTCTGATATGCCTGCAAAAAACCAGAATAGACACATCCTACTATGATTCCAAAAGTATTTGCGTTTACATCTTCTACTTCCTCATAGTATGTCTTTGCTATCTGTTTGTAGGACGCGGATTCGCTGATATAATAGTCAATTAGACTGTTGATGAATTTTCGTGTAGTCTCTGGAATCACGAACTAGATTTCATTTGCATTGTTTATAATGTTTGATTTTTGGTAACTTTGAGGATTGGGAAATATTTTTTTTCACACAGGTCAATATCGATCACACAACTAGAATAAGAACAGAGGGAAGATTTATCCATCATGCAAGTAACTAGTCCTCCACGACTTGGAGACATTCAATCCGCCAACAAGTGGACTGCAGTCTGTTCTATATGCTGGCATTGGTCATCAGGTGAGACCAGAACTCAGGCAAGAGAACAACTAAAACATCATGCACGGTGTAAATACATAAGCGTGGACGAAGACAGAGTAAAAGTAACAAAGCCCAAAAACGTTCTATAATTTTACTCTCTTTTATTATTTGGTTTGTTGAAAATTTCTCGTTTGGATATTTTGAGGTCTTATTTGTATGTCGGTACTACGATATGTTCGCCCTGGCATGTAAAAATTGCTTGGTCTCTTAATTCCATTACATCGGCTTGTGCAAATCTGTACTGCAATTTGTTGTCATTATTTATTACATAGTAAGAAGATGCAATACATTTGCTATATTGCAACGTTTCAATTGTTGAACCATCTTTAGCTAAAATATCTATATTGACATCAACAGTGTCTCTACCATCTCCATTGGTATTGACATAATATGAAAGTAGATCATAGTATTTCTTTTTGTCTTTGCTAGGTATTGATTCAAATTGAATCTGTGATGAACTAGTTGCTTGTTTACCGTTTATGTTGATATTAGTTGGCTGGGTAATTTTTGAAATTGTGTATATGTCAAAATTTATGCTGGCTGTTTTAAAATGTACTACGAAAGATGATGCCATGGTGGTATCACTCAAACCACTATTTGCCGCAGTGACTTCTTTGATGGGTGAATTGATGATTCCTTGAATGTACTTTAGATCAATTGCACTATCTCTTGACCAATTCGTACTATGTACATATTGCGGAATTACCACATTTGTGGATAACGCAACAAGTGCTATTGTTAGGGCAATAATTGAAATAAACATAGTTTTTCTTTTTTGCAATTATTATTCTCAACGAGTAATGTGTAAAAATACCCATTAACTCGTGGAAAATAGATCCTGTTACGAATTAAAATTGACCACACGTTTGGCACTAGAAGAAATTATCAACAGTCTTTATTAGGAAAAAGACACCACTATTGGCCAGATGAAACACCATGTCTGAAAGTGTCACTATGCATTTTGATGAATATGTGCTAGGCGTTGGAATTGAATTCGTTGGATTGATTACTAGAAATGGTAGATTATCCGCAGGAAATAGCCCCACCAAGTTTAATCTGTCACAAGAGCAGATGGAGATGTTTTTGATATCGTGCTCTTTACAGCAAAGGATGCAGCAAGATTATGATGATAACTTTGGGCCTGTTCAATTCTCAGTCACAGAGAGGGATAACTTTAGAATAATTACAGTACCTCAAGGATCTGATACCCTGATCTTTGTAATGCACAAGAGTGGAGAATTTTTGTCTGGAGTTCAGGGTCTGTTGGATGCAATAAAGCACATTTCAGCCCTATAATTTGTGTAAAATCAATTCCATTACAAACTAAATTTGACCTCATCTCTTTTGAGGAATTGATTGACAGTGTTCTTTATGCCAATTGAGGTTAATCGCGTAAACAGGGAATGTCCCAAGTGCAAAAATCCTACAATATTCAATACGGGAAAAGAGTATTTCTGCGGCAAGTGTCTCAGTGAACTAAAAATAAACCAAGTAGCAGAAAAAGTAGCGGCGTAAAATAATGTGGAACATAGATCAAGAAGAGACTTATTTTAAGATCTACGACGACCGTAAGACACTTGTGGGATATTTTGCGCCAGAGTATGGTGACATTCAACCAGAAGACAAGGCAGACCAGGTTATTGCGGAGATGATGAAAAACCATGACCCTGTTAAAGGTGGGTACATGATGTTACCGCTTGTCAAGTTTGGATTATTTGAAGAAGGAAAAGAGATGCATCTTGATTATGTTGCACAACAACTACAGGATGTCTATACTAGAATTTTAGCTTGGAAGAATCTGACTGTAGAAAAACAAATCGAGCATCACAAAATATTGATCTCTCATACCGACCATGACATGCTAAGCATAACACTTGGAATAATCTTTGACTCTCCAGTTCCTTTGGAGAAAAAAGAGCTTTTAGGAAATCTTACTGGCATTTTGGATTTTGCGCACCATAAAGGCTTATTGTGAGCCAGTAGACTTTGCAGTTTCATAAGAATGGAGTGCATTCATCTCATACTGGTATGATTGTTGTAACAATTGGTCTGACTTGGTGTATGTAGAATTATCTCCGGTTGCAACCCATTCTCTTAATGCCTTGTCACTTTCAATCTGGGTTTCAGTGGATAGTTTGAATAATTGTAACGATGGCGCAAAAAGTTCTGGTGCCTTTAATTGCTCATATCGTGGAAGAATGTTTTGCATTGCTACCATGTGACTATCTGTAATGGCAAGCATCTGATCTTTTGAGATTTGTCCAGCTTTGTACTGTGTAAGATGTGTATCCAAATTCTGGGTCTCGTTTTTGAGGGCTAGTTGAATCTGAGATAGCTGGTCTCCAAATCGCTGGCCAGCGTTTTGTGTTTGTTGAAGATAATAATCCACCAAAATGACACTGATTATGACAACAACTCCTAGTCCAATAGCTATCCGCATTCTTAGTTTTGGATTTGGCTCCTTTTTCTTTCTCACGTGCAATCTAGAGTTTAATCTGAAATAAATCTATTTGATAGATTAAATGCAACTTTTTATGAGTTGGAGTGGAACTGTGCAATGATTATACATCATGTCATTTACAAATACTCTACACCATTCTTTCAACAATCATCTACCAGAGTCATTTTTAATTATTTTTTCAGATTCTTTTCTTGTGACAATAAAGATTACAATTCCAACTATGCAAATTGCTGAAATCTCAAATACTAGCCAGTCTGTTCTTGGCAAATCAATTATCTTGTTTACAAAGGGGGTAAAGACTGGAAACCCAAATCCTCCTGCAAACATGTCATATGAAATATGAGTAAGAACACTAGTTGCAACTATTGCAGCCAGACGATAATCTTTTCTTGAAAAGATCAACAGCAAGACAATTGTGGATAGTATTGCAAATGTAATGGAGTGGCTCATTCTTGGTATTCCTTCTACATGTAATAGTCCTACTAGATGGTCCGAGTCTATTATGACTGCTAATAGTCCACCAAGCAGTATGTATCGTAATTTTAGTGTGACAACTCCTGCAACTGCCCCCCATATGAAATGTCCAACAATTTCTTTTACACTCAAACTTCCGTTTTCTATTGGATTTAGTAAGACCATTTTATCTGGAAGAATTGTACTGACTAGAGAAAACCCTGCTGATAAGGAACAATAAACTAACGATACCCCAACTACGAATATTATATCCTGTTTTTGTATCTTCAATTCTTGTTTGATGTTGTAATGTATTAGATAATTATGCGTTTGAATTTTTGAAATCTACTGAGCTACCTGCAAAGTAAATGATGTAGATTGTGATACAGTGTTTGAGCAACCAAGTTCAGCTTTTACCTGATAAATTCCTGTGTTGTCATAGATCCCACTTTTGATTTTTACTGGAGTGTTGTTGGAAGTTGGGGCTACATCAAAAAACTGAGATGGCATTGGCTGAGACCCTTGCCTGCCATCAAATATAGTCACCATACAGTTTTTTGCAGTTACTGCTCCTTGATTAGATAAATCCATTTCAAATACTACATCTCTTCCAACATAGCCATTATCTGACTGTCCAAAACTTGTAATAACTAGATCCGGCTCTTTCTGATTGGAAATTATATGTGAAATGTACGGTCCAATTATTGCAGTAGTAGCAATGCAGATTATGGAAAGAATAATGATGGATGATCTTTTCATCAAAAACAAGTAATTTTCATGGTATAAGACACCCTGCTTGACTAAATCGAAATTGTACTTCATAAATTCTCAGTAATCTAATAAAAATCAAAAAATAGGCAGAGAAGTGCCTATTCGATTAAAGTTCCACAATCTGCACATGCAAGTACAGATTCTGACATGTGGACAGTTTCACAGGTTGTACACGTAATCATAATATTGTAATACAGTTGGCAATCTTTAGGGATCAGTATGTGATTGGGTATTACACAAGTCTTGTAGGTATATTACTGTATCCGGTCTATCTAGTCTGATATTGAGTAATTTCGTTCCAAAGTGTTTCTTTGAACGCAAACATCCACGATGCTTTGATTTTTTATCTTCACACAAGTTCCATGGTACCAATTCTCATCATGAATTATGTCACCTTCAACAAACTTCATTTCTTTACCGCAAATTGTACATGTATTCATTTTGTAATATTGTGTAATGAAATTAGCAATCTTTAGAGATCAGTATGTAATTGGAACTTACAAGAAAGGTGATGTTAGAGTTATTCTAATCAATGTATTTTCCTTCTGGGTCTGCCTTTAGTTCTATTATCATTATACTGCCGCTAATATAGGAATCATTTCTTGTAGTTCTTACACGCCCCACTTCTATGTGATATGGATATACGTCCACTACTACAGTCCCAACTTTGACATCGGATGGAGCATCTGTAATTACAATGTCTTCTTTTTTTACTCCATGATCAACTAGTTTTTTGATACAATGATCAAGCAGAGGCTGAGGTAACCCGTGGTTTATTGCCCAAACTGTACCTTCGTACTCGATTTTATCCAATTAGTTAACCACTTGATTCACTAGTATAATTATCATGCCATGTCTGAATAAAATTTGGCGTAGTTTGGCATAGTTATTTAGGAATAAAACCCGATGTACACAACTTTTAGATTGTAATTGTTGTTTCCTATTTTCTAATCTGACATTAATTGCCAGTCGTTTTTACCACACTTGCACATAAAGCCTGAATCTCTGATATATCCCTTGAATTCAAGGTCAGTACATGGTCCCATGTCAGGAATTACAAATTCAGTCTTGCAAATTCTACACCTTGCTACAAATCCTCCCAAGATATTTTACCTGTATTGTAGGGCTAAAATCTTTGAATTGTACTTTACCATGAAATGTTTGGCACTTTCAAACACACACGAGAATTTGTATTATTATGATACATTCTATGTATGAATAAAGCGGTAATTGCAGGTCTTGCAATTCTTGTTTTGGTAATGGGTGTGGGAAGCAACCTGATATTCCATCTAGCAGAAGCAAAAACCATGCCATCAAATATGATAAAATTGGACAATTCTGTGAAAGGAAAATTCTTTTTGGCTCAAAAGGGAAACTCTAGTGAAAAGAAATATCCAAAAATAATAGGTTATACTGCATTTTAGAATTTAAAAAATATTGCTAATTATCCTAAGCACATTTGACTTTGATCACGGTGACTAGGACAATCTACTACTTGACCTGATTACTGACCAAAAACAGTAAACTGACTTTTCCCCACTTTTCTTATTTTTCAATTAGATGTACTGCTTATGTATTTCTTATCTGGATAAATCCTAAATACTTTAGAGCGATTAATCCAATCATGACTGGCTGGCAAAATCATCCATTTGAAATTAAAGCAAAGGTTGGAGAGACAATTGCATTTTGCATGTGCGGAAAATCTAAAAATGGTCCGTATTGCGATGGTTCCCACAAAGGCTCTGGAATTACTCCCAAAGTAATAACATATGATAAAGAAACTACCGTTTTTGCTTGTGGCTGCCAGGAATCCAAGAACCGACCATTCTGTGACGGTACTCACAAAAATCTAAAATAAATCAAGAAGTCTAATTGTAAACTTTGATAGATATCTTCAGTCTTGCATTTTGTTTTCTTAGATTGTTCTCAAATATTACATTTCCATTTCTTATGGTATAGTGAGATTTGTGTATCTCTTCTTCAGGTAAAAACTCGAAGGAAAACTCACAATTTCCAATCTCCGACCTTATGTATCTACTAAGGGAATTATCCATATCATCAAGATCCACTTCTTTTCTTGATTGGAATATTGTTCTAGGATAATAGTCTCGTCCAAATTTATCCATTACGTATTTTGTGATTTTCTCATTACTTGAACGATGATTTATCCACCATCTGGGTGATACATCCATAAAGAAAATGTACATACCCAAGTTCCTCTCTACTACATAGGAAGACATGCTAAATTTACGCTGATCTTCAAGATAAGTTTTCTAATACGTTGTCAAATGTTACTCCAATCATAGTATTATACATGATGTGAATTTGAGAAATTTTACAAAAAAGAGGGTGGCGTTTAATAATATATAAAAAATAATTACTAAAATTTGCCCAAGGGATGACCGTTTGTGAAGACCATGTATCCGACCACTGCGAGTATTACAAATGAAGTAAGACCCACTGCAATCCATCTGAATATGTTCATGGAATAGTTACCTGTTGACAGCATATAACTAAATTATAATTTTGAACATGGTGCTAACTTTGAACATGGTGGTAACTTCATAATGATCTGGTTTCATGAAAATAACTATGTGGTAATAATCCTCAAAAGTATGCTAATTACAGGCTGATTTATCCTACGCCAATTTTTTAAACCTTGTCTGTCAAGTACCTGTAACGTATGAAAACTCTGCATCTTTTCATGATTGTTATCGGAGTCATGGTTTCAATTACACTTGCCCCTGGAATGACATTTGCAGACAAAACACTTCCACTTGTTTTTGATACCCAATTCCAACTCAAAGTTAATCAAACATTTTCAATAAATTCAACTGGCATCACAGTAAAATTTTTGAATGTTACTGCCGATTCTAGATGCCCATCTGATGTCACATGTATCTGGCAAGGAGAGACTAGGATTCTTGTCAACGTTATACAAAACAATCAGGATCGTGGAAATTTTAACTTGGCAAGTAGCGCTGGACAACAAAACCTTGCAGTCAGAGTTTTTGATGGATATTCAATAAGTGTTGGAAAGGTTGAACCATATCCTCTGGGTGGTAAGAAACTACCTCCTTCTGATTATCTCGTTACTTTTGAAATAACAAAATTCGGAGTTTCATCCCCGCTTCACCAATTCAAGTCAGGTGTCAATTCATCTGATGTGAAATGCAATTCTATCTTTCAACTAGTAATCAAGGCAGCGGATGGTTCTCCAGCTTGTGTAACACCTCCGACTGCACAAAAACTCATTGAACGTGGATGGGCAAAGTCAACTTCATCTGTAACCACCCCTGATTCAACCAAAATTATAACACTTCAGCAAAACAATCAAGAAATTACATTATCCAAAGGACAACGTTTTCTTTTGAATCTTGGCTCAAATTATGATTGGAGTCTAAATGTTGACAATAATACTGTCATTAGCCGAGTACCGAATATCACGGTAACGCAAGGTGCACAAGGGCTTTTTGAGGCTCATTATGAGGGAAAGACTATACTTGGAGCAACTGGAGATCCCCCATGTCTCAAGGCAACACCAAGATGTGGAATGCCATCAATTCTCTTCAAAGTAAACGTAATTGTATCGTAGAAAAATCTGAATTAATTTAGACTAGTTTCTCTTTATCATTGAAATACTGGGCCTTACGAATTGTATCTCTCTCTGATTTGCTCATGCGGTTTCCAAGTATCGCATTTAGATTATCCAGGCGAGCCTTTTTAGAAGCGATATCGTTTAGCAAATCTTGTTTTAGTTTACGAACTAGTTTGTTTGTAACATCAATTACTTCATTGATATCATAAGGCTTGTAAATTATTGCTGATGCATCAAGCTCGATTAATCTCTTCTTGGTATTTTTTGTCACATCCGCTGTAATTAATATGATGATGGCATCTGGATGTATTTTTCTAATTTTTTCTAATGTGTAAAATCCATCACGACTTTCCATCATCACATCGAGAAATACTACGGCAGGTTTGAGTTCCATATACATCATGATTGCCTCCAATCCGTCGTACCCTTTTCCAATTACGGTGACACCCTTTATTGCCAAAAATTCAGAAAGAACTTCTACCGTATCAACATCATCATCAATAACTATGGCTGTAATTGCCTCGTTTGTGTTATCCCCTGATCTTGGAATTTTCATATCATCACTGATTGCATGTTAAATGGATTAATTGACTCAAATTTCAAATTGCCAACCCGATAATCAGCAATATAGTCCGCAAACTTTTCAATAATTTGTCTCTCACATTTTTTGCCCAATTCATCTTTGGCAGTAAGAATTAGGAGATTCCAGTTTCCGGTAACTGAAGCGGTAAGCAAACAGTTTGGTAATTCCTTGACGAAACTGCAGATTTCTTCAGACAAGACATCTGATGGCCTGTTTGTCCTGAATTTGAGATATAATGCCTCAAAATCCTCTACTAGTAATTTGCGAAGAATGGCCTCGTACCCAGTTATTATCTTCCTCTTCTCAAGTCTCTCTATTCTATATGCGACTGCTCGGTCCTGAATATCATGTCCTTCACTTCTAAGCTTTTTTGCTATCTGGCGTGACGGGGTACGTGCATTTTCCATAAGTAATTCTATAATTCTGCGATCTATGGTATCAATTGCAGTCATAAATGAATTTGACATTACTTGATACTTGAATCAAAACACACTTGAATTTGTGGAGCAGCAAATTGAACAAGCTATGTTTGGCAAGTTTTTTTCTATTGTTTTGAATGGATACTAGTTTTTTAGAAAATATTTTATTTTAATTCTTGCGTTGTGGCCTTTAGGGTCATTGTACTCACCACTTGAGTTAAGGTTCGTATCTTTTGAGATACCGTCTGGTCAAATTCTTGGGAATTCTTGGCCTGTATTTCAGCCACTACATCATATGCACCAAACGTGACACTTGCATTTTTTACCTGTGGGATTAGTTTGAGCTCTTCAATTATGTAATCTTCTGCTCCAAGTTCGCAATTGATTAAAACAAATCCCTTTTCCACGGTTTTTTTAGTCTGTTTACGTTACTTAACTTTTGTCAATTTTTCCAAAAAATGAATATTTTATTTTTACTATGCCCGCGACTTTTATCTGAAGTATGGGTGAAAAAGACATACGCATAAAGCACGCCAAAAAACAAAGTAAAACCTGACTAGTGATTCCGGAAAAGTTGCAGACTACCCTTGTATTTCATGCCATACTAATTGCTGCAAAGAATATACTATATTTGTCAATGCACATGATGTTTACAGGCTTGCAAATGGACTGGGGGTAGGGCCAGAGACATTTCTTGAGATTTATGGTGCAAAAGACTTTGATCTTGGCATTAAGGTAAAAGAAGGACTAGTTGATCTTGCACTAAAACAAAAAAATAATGCATGTACATTTCTTGTGGAATCAGGAGAGTTCTTTCGCTGTACTGTAAATGATTTCAAACCAGGTGTTTGTAAGTCATATCCATTTCAAGTTAAAGATGGAAAATTAATCCAAATGGACCATAAACTATGTCCCGTTGACTGGGATGCGACTGAATTTGAAAAAATGATGGTGACTCACCTCAAAAAAGACGAAGACGAATGGAAGTACTACCATGATCTGGTTTTGGAATGGAACCAAAAACACTGGCTGAAAAAACCACTATCAGAATTTCTGAGATTTATGTTAGACAAAGTGACTCTATCACTTAAACTGACTGAACACTAGAAATTGTTCTTGGTCAATGTTCAACATTTTGAAAATTTTTGTCATGTTTTGAATCGACTCTATTAAAATTTTCTAGCTACTCTAATAAGTTGTATCACAGATGAAATATTATGGATAAAAAAATCCTAGTTTTGACTCTTTCATTAATTCTTCTTGGTGTGAACGTGGTGTATGCTGAAAATGGTGATATCAAGGAATTTGAAAATCATGACCACACAAAATACTTCAAGGCCAAAAAAGAGACTGCTACTTTTGACGCAAACTATGACGGATTGAATGATTTTTACGCTAAAGGATATTTTAACAACACAGATAACAAAGTGTTTCACATTGATTACAAAATCCAAGATTGTCTTCCACATGGTTCTACTTTTGCCAATGCTAAAATGAAAGTGGGGTTTAGTAATCCTGATGCCCCATATGCCTGGTATTCAAATGGGTTTAAAGCTTGGAACTCTTGGTTCAAATCTGTACATAATCCTGATCCTGATAAACAAATTGAACTTGTTGTCATAAATGACGGTGCTGGAAATTTTCCATCAGCTGGTTTTCCTTCTAGCGGTGACAACATATTTCAAAAAAGTATTAACATGAATACTGGTTCGTTCACATATTATTCAAAAATAAAAGAATTGGGTGGTCAGTCCGGCTGGGAGGGCTCCATATCGTTTACTGCGCCATTGGGGTCTTACTTGTTTTGGACCATTTTTCCTGCCACTGGTTATGGAGAAAGCTGCGATCATATTGCCGGATTGGGAATTCCTGTTAATGTTAATGCAAAGCATTCCTCTAAAGACTCAGATTAAATTAAGCCAACGAAGGGATTTGGACCCTCGACCTTCTGATTACAAGTCAGATGCTCTAGCCAGGCTGAGCTACGTTGGCATGTGGTTATGGGTTTTAGAAGGTGGTTTAAAATGTTGTCACACTTGAAAACGATCAAAATGGGTTTTCTAAATTCAGACCACACGAAATTTATATCCTGATCTGAGAATTATCGTATTGGTTAACACAGAAAAAAAATGTGATATCTGTGGTAAGGTGTTTGAAAATTCTACTAAATTAAATCAGCACAAATCAGAGTCTCACAAGAGCGAGACAAAGGTCAAGAAAACCGCATCAAAGTCATCTCGATACAAGGCAACTGGAATTGCAGCTGCAATTGCCGTAATAGTAGTATTAGGCGTATATTTTTCTGAAAATCAACAACCTTCTGCAACTATAATACAAGGAGTACAATGTGATCCTACTGAAGGTGTAATATTTCACATCCATGCCCATCTTGATGTAATAGTGGATGGCAAATCTATCACAGTTCCGGCCGGGATAGGGATAAAACCAAACGAATGTCTCTATTGGTTACATACTCATAACACATCAGGTGTTATACACATTGAATCTCCACAACAAACGACATTTACTTTGGGACAATTTATTCAGGTCTGGGACAATACTCCTGGCATATCTCCCAAGTTTGAAGAGATGATAAATGGTGACAAGAATTTCAAGGTCTTTGTAAATGGATTTGAGTACAAAGATGGTTATGATAAAATTCCATTATCTGCGCATGATGAGATTGTTATAGTATCTGGAAGTATGCCCCCCTATCTTCCAAAATCTTATGAATTTAATGGACTGTAATTAGATTGAAATGAAAAAACTGAATCTTTCCAAATTAAAGTCTGACACTGCACTTGTCAAAAGCAAAAAAAGATACTTTGTAGGAGATGCATGGTTAAACGATATCTCGAACAATCTCCAAATCAAAGGGGAAAAAGTCTATCTTGCAAATTTTAACAATGGAGCAAGAACCAAAGTGCATTATCATCAAGGCGGACAGATTCTTGTGGTAACAAAAGGCAAAGGGATGCTTGTAATTTACAAAAAAACTAGCATAAAAAAAGAGACTGTAAAAATACAAAAATTATTGCAGACAAATCTTGAAGAAGGTGACGTTGCATTTATTCCGAAAAATGTTCTACACTGGCATGGGGCATTGAAGGGAAAAAACCTTGTTCATATAGCATTCAACATATTCACAGAGAGAGTAAAAGAGGCTCAGACAATATGGTATGACTCTGACTTTGTATCGCGTGCTAAGAAAATCAAATAATGTAATTCTGAAATTTTAGTGATTAAATCCTGACGCAATTAGGACAGTCCAAGGAAATGCCAACTTACCTTTTTCCTCATATTTTGATGCGTTTTTCTTTGCATCTTTTTTTATCTTTTCCATGACATCTTTTCCATGACTTTCTATCTTGACTCGAATTGAATTTGCAGTTGAATGCATGTAATCCTCCCAATATTCTTCAAAGGTTCCTGGCTTGTAGACAAAGCCATGTAGTGCAACTGTGACATCTACAAAGCCTGCCTTTGCCACCTCTGACTCTAACTCTTTGGGGTTACCAAATCTGTGAACAGTAGGTGTACCAATTGGTCTAATGTCTGGAATGTGCTCTAGGATGGGGTTCATTATCGTACTAAAGTATGGTACCTCTTCTGCTAGCCCGTGTACTGCCACAACAAGCATGCCTTTGGGGTTTAAAATTTTCCCAATTGATTTCAAAACTTTTTGCGAGTCTGGGAAAAACATCAACCCATACTGACATGTAACTTTATCAAACTTAAAATTAAATCCAATATTTTCTGCGTCCATTTCTATAAATGTACAATTTTGAAAAGCAATTGATTTTCTTGCAATATTCAATGCATTTCTTGACAAGTCAATTCCAACCAACCGCCCATTTGGACCAAGAAACTGTGAAATCTCTTTTGAAACAACACCTGTTCCACATGCAACGTCTAGTACCTTGTCATCAGACTTGATGTCAGCCATCTTGACAAGTTCTGTAGTAGACTTGAACGGTCCTATTTTTTGGTCTGCCCAATTGTAATGATAATCAGAAGCTACCGTATTCCAATTTGCTTTGGTGGTAATCTTGTATTGGATTGGATCAAAAGTTGGCGTCATTTTCTCAAACTTCTCAAAGCTTAAATTGATTATAGCTGAACGCATTTTATGCCTTCCTTTAAAGTCAATGTGATAATTGAAAACAAGCCTGAAATTGTAGACCCTGAGGGTGATACAATATTCAACGACTTGATCCTAAAGGACAAAAAAACAACTATCAAGAAGGTCCGTTCTGCCAAGATGCTCAGATTTGTAATTGATGCAAAAAGCAAGGAGTCTGCAGAAAAAACTGTACTTGACACATGTAATGAATTTAGAATATACAATCCACTTGTGAGCAAGGTCTCAGTTGAGACTCTAAAAGTCTAGCCGCCTTTTACTACTTTTCTGCTAAGCGCCTTGACATCATCCAATGCTCCATCTATGAGCAGCTTGCTACGCAAATATTTTGCAAGGTCTGTCTCTGTTATGATTCCTACTAGCTTGTCATTTTCTAACACTAACAATCTTCGCACATTCTTGTTAAGCATCTTTTGAACGGCGTCCTCGATTGGAGTCATCGGTTCTACCCACCTAAAGTTGGCTGACATTATCTCTGATAGTGGAACTTCGATACTTTTTCTATCTGTTGTTGAGACTTTACGGGCAAGATCTCTTTCCGTTACTAGTCCAATTGGCTTGCCGTCCTGAACTACGACAAGTGAGCTTATTCCCTTTTCTGCAAAGATCAACGCAACGTCTTTTGCAGTCTTGTCATGTTCGATAGTTATTACAGAGCGAATCATTATATCTCGAACTAGTCCCATAGATGGTATCTCCAAATATTAGGATAAAAATGATTCTACTTTTTTAAAAATAAAATTTCCCAAAAATATTTTTTAATTATGTTATGCAACTTTATGGAAAATTAAATCATGCCAAATCTTTGTATGGATTTCTCTTGCGACGTTCCATCTCGATCAACAGTTTGGTAAGTACAAGTCCTGTGATAAATCCCCCCACATGAGCCGCAAATGCTATTGAAAGTGATGTGACAGAGCCTATGAATACATAGAGTACCTGTATTGCAAGCCAATAGTATCCTCTGATATCGCCCAACGCTGCAGAGATTCCAAGGATTCCTGAAATGGCGCCTGATGCACCAATTAGCACAGAATATCCATTTCCAAGTATGAATGATGCAATGATTCCATGAATTAGAGCCCCACCAAGTCCTGCAATTATGTAAAGTACGATAAATTTTGGTCTGCCAATCGACCTTTCAGCAAATCCCCCCATGTACGCAAGTGCAAACAGGTTGAATGCGATATGGGCAATGCCTGCGTGGATGAACATTGATGTAAATAATCTCAAGATGCTGTCTGGAAGATTACTATCCTTGAACAAACTATTTGGAACAAACCCATAATTGGAAATTATGGCATTCTGAGTATTACTAAGAATGCCATATGCAAAAACTACTATATTTACAACAACCAGGGCTGTGGTAACAGGCGGTGGAGTTCCTAATTTTAACATCTGTTCATGGGACAGATTACTATAATAAAACGATAAGGAAGAAAATGCCATCCAACAACTGATCGCTGTATGAAATCGCGATCATCATGTGTATGTAGAACAGTCGTAACCCCAAATTGATTTTAAAAAATTATTGCGATTCAATTTAATATCTCCAAAAAATAATGTAACATGTGAAGGTTGCAGTAATAGTCTTCCCTGGTAGTAATTGCGATCGAGATATGCACCATGTTCTAACTGATGTTTTCCATCTAGATTCGCAACTTGTATGGCATACTGATGAATTGCCGAAGAACATCGATGCAATAGTTTTACCTGGTGGATTTTCATATGGCGATAGACTCCGAGCTGGAGTAATTGCAGCCCACAGTCCTGTCATAAAAGATGTCAAAAAGATGGCTGAAAGGGGTATGCCTGTTTTAGGAGTGTGTAATGGTTTTCAGATACTAGTCGAGTCGGGTCTCTTACCTGGGGCTCTTCTCAAAAACACATCGCTGAATTTTATGTGCAAGTGGACTGAGATAATTGTCAAAAACAACAAGACCCCATTTACAAACAAATTCAAACTAGACCAAAGAATCCCAATTGCAATAGCAAATGGAGAGGGGCGATACTATGCAGATGATGTCACTCTAAAATCTTTAAAGAAAAATAACCAGATTGTCTTTACTTATGCAGAAGACGTCAACGGCGCATCCCTTGGTATAGCCGGAATATGCAACAAGGCAGGAAATGTTGTTGGCATGATGCCACATCCTGAAAGGTCTGCTGAGCAGATAATAAATCCAAAAAACGCAAAACCTGCATCATTAATCTTTGAATCACTTCTAAGTACATTGGGTGTAATGGCATGAGCCTAACTCCCCAAGAGTCTGAATATCTTGAAAAAAAGATAGGCAGAACGCCAAACCCTTTAGAATTTCAGATTGTCGCAGCTGAATGGTCCGAACATTGCTCCTACAAGTCCTCAAAAAAACATCTCAAGATTTTGCCAAAAGAAGGAAAACGGGTGATATCTGGTCCCGGATATGACTCGGGTGTTCTTGATGTCGGAGATGGATATGTTGTTACGGTACACATTGAAAGTCATAATCACCCATCTGCAGTAGAACCATACGGAGGAGCTGCAACTGGTGTTGGTGGAGTAATTCGAGATATATTATCTGCAGGAACTAGACCGATTGCAATTTTGGACGGACTACGATTTGGGAATATAGAAAAAGACAATCATGCAAGATGGCTTTTCAAAAATTCTGTAAGGGGAATTGCAGACTATGGTAACTGTCTTGGAATTCCGACAGTTGGTGGAGAAATCGAGTTTGACAAGTGTTTTACAAATTATGCATTAGTGGATGTGGCCGCAATTGGGTTTGGTAAAAAAGAGAATCTAATCAGAAACAGGGCTGAAAAGGGAGATTATGTTGTTCTAATTGGAGGATCTACTGGACGAGACGGAATTGGCGGTTCCCAGTTTGCATCTGATAAACTAGAAGCAGAGAATCGCTCAGCTGTCCAGATTCCAGACCCGTTTATTGAAAAATTGGTAATTGAAGCAATATTGGAGGCAAGAAATCAAAAATGCATCAAGGCAATGAAAGACCTTGGAGGTGGAGGATTGTCATGTGCAATCTCTGAGACCGCAGACGCACTGGGTGTAGGAATTGATCTTGACTTGTCCCTTGTACACAAAAGAGAGCAAAACATGTTGCCATCTGAACTCATGGTATCAGAATCACAGGAAAGAATGCTTGTTATCACTGATCTGAAAAAACTTGCAACACTGAAAAATATCTGCGAAAAATTCCGGGTTCCATATTCTGTTATTGGTAGAGTGCATGAAGACAAGATGATGGAAGTAAAACTAAACAAAAACACTGTGGCAAAACTTCCAAGTCATGTTGTTGCAAATGCCCCTCTTCTTGATAGGCCATCAATCAAACCAAAATATCTGAGTGCTTTACAGAAAGTCAAAAAACCTGTCCAATCGGTGGATTTATCCGAGACTCTTTTGAAGATGCTTTCAAATCCTAACATTGCAAGCAAACACTGGGTCTATACTCAATATGATCATGAGGTAGGCATACGAACCGTTGTAAAACCAGGTGGTGATGGTGCATCTCTTCGACTAGACAACGGCAAGTTTCTATCTGTAAAAATTGATGGAAATTCAAAGCATTGTTACATAAATCCACGGGAGGGTGTGATTGGATGCTTTGATGAGGCTTGTAGAAATGTAATTTGCACTGGAGCAAAACCAATCGGAATGGTTGACCATCTCCAGTTTGGAAATCCAGAAGATCCTGAAATATTTTGGACATTCAAGGAATCGGTCCAAGCTATTACCGATTACGCAAAATATTTTGAAATTCCATGTGTCGGAGGTAAAGTTAGTCTATACAACGAGACAGACGAGGGTCCAATCAAACCAACTCCTATAATTGGAGTGCTAGGCCTCAATGAAGGAAAGCCCCTGATTCCAAAGAAAATTGAAACTGGTGATTTGTTGATTATAGTTGGAATTACAAAAGATGAACTTGGTGGTTCTGAATACTATGAATACATCCATGGATTAACTGGAGGAAAATGTCCTACGGTTGATATGAAAACGTCCAAGAAAATCCAAGATGCAGTATTAGAACTCATACACCAAGATACTGTAAAGATTGCACATGACTGTTCCAAGGGAGGTCTTGCAATAGGCATATCCAAACTATGTATCACAAATGAAACAGGATGTACAGTCTCTGTTGAAAAAATTCCTGCAGAAAAGTTACAACTGGACGAATTATTATTCTCTGAAACACACTCTAGATTTTTACTTGTAATATCTACAAAAGACGAAAAAAAAGTAATGTCGTTTCTTGAAAAAAAGGTCATGCCACACGCAAGTATTGGTAATTTTTCTGGTAAAAATATAATATTCAAAGAAAAATCAAAAATTGTAACTTCTGTAAGGGTTGATAAAGCACAAGAAAAATGGTTAAACTCGTTGGAGGCACTTGTAACGCATGGTTAAAGAAAACTGTGGGGTAGTTGGAATCTTTAGTCTGGATGGCGCAAATGTCATACCTATGGTAATAGACGCATTACGTGCACTTCAACACAGGGGCCAAGAAGCATGGGGAGTTGCAGTGCCCAAGAAACAGCCATACAAACAACTGGGACTGGTATCTTCAGCCGTAACTGAATTTGACAAACTAACGCGTGATTATGTGTCTCCTGCAGCCATAGGACATGTGAGATATTCTACAATGGGCAAAAGTAATCTTGAAAATGCACAGCCTCTCAAAGTCAAGGACCTGTGTATTGCTCATAATGGAACAATATCCAATGTAGAAGAGCTAACTGGAATGGTTGGTGGGTGTACCTTTACCCCTCAAAATGTTAGTGACACTCTGCTTGCAGCCCAGAGGCTTGTTGCACTAATGGCAGATAATGGAAAACTTGGAAACGCACTATCTATTTTAAAAAATGAAATGGTTGGCTCGTTTTGCTTTACATTTGTATCTGACGATAACTCGATTTATGCAGCCCGTGATCCTAAAGGTTTCAGACCCATGGTGCTTGGTTATAGAAAAGACAATAACACATACATTGTTGCATCAGAATCGTCTGCACTATCTGCAGTAGGTGCACAACTTGTCAGAGATGTAAAGCCAGGAGAACTAATCAAGATTAGCGATGCCGGATTGGAATCTGAAATGTTTTCAGAAGAAAAAAAACCAGCTCACTGCTCGTTTGAATTTACTTATTTTGCTCATCCGTCAAGTGTGATGGAGGGTTCTAACATTTACTTGGCAAGAAAAAGAATTGGACAATTTCTTGCCCGCAAGTTTGCAATAAAAGATGCTGATATTGTAATACCAGTTCCAGATTCGGCAAGACCTGCAGCACTGGGATATGCCCAAGAGCTTGGCGTACCGTTTGAAGAAGGATTACTAAAAGACAGGTATAGTAGAAAAGGACCACTGCGCAGCTTTATTGAACCTCATCAAGCTGACAGAGTTGAGATAAACCGCTGGATAATTCCAATCACCCAGGTAATTTCTGGAAAACACGTGGTTGTTGTAGATGATAGCCTTGTTAGAGGTACTAGTTCCAAGGCAATCATCAAGGCATTACGAAGGTCTGGTGCAAAAAAGATTAGCATGGTGATCACATTTCCACAAATTCAATTTCCATGCTATGCTGGAATAGACTTTCCATCACAAGATGAACTTGTAACATTCATGGGAGATGGTAAAAAATACACAGAAGATGAAATTACAGAAAAAGTACGACAACTCATTGGTGCTGACTTTCTTGGGTATAATGATGCAAAGAACTTGGCAGCTGCAGTTGGAATGGAACATGACTCGATGTGCTTTACATGTTCAAGCGGTGATTACTCTACATTGGGAATAAAGCCTATGTTTAAAACCAGGGCAGAAATCAAAGGGGAATAATATGGAACTATCATTTGTCTTGGTAAAAAGCAAGATGGGACATGAAATGGATGTCATGAATGATATTCTCAAAATCGATGGTGTGAAGGAAGCAACAGGGACATTTGGACAGTATGATATATTTGTCAAAGTTCAGGCTCACACAAGAATTGAACTTGATAAAATAATTACCAAAAAAATACGTCTAGTACAAAATGTTCTTTCAACTACTACACTGCCTGCCCTTTCTGGCAAGTCCACAAAATAAGCATCTAGCCAGACACTCGCGGTATATCAGTTTAAATTCCAGCCTGTTCAATGACCGCCTGTTTGAAGTTTTTACGATCAGGTAAGGTAAAAGACATTTACGAGCTTCCAGATGGAAATATTCTATTTCATTTCTCAGACAGAGTGTCTGCTTTTGATGTAAAATTTCCGACTCCTATTCCAAAAAAAGGTGAGGTACTTTGCAGGTTTGCTGAATTTTGGTTCAAAAAACTACCAATCAAAAACCACTACATCAGAACCGAAGGTAAGGACAAGATTGTAGTAAAAAAGATGCAGATGATTCCAATTGAATGTGTGGTACGTGGATATTTCTATGGAAGTCTTGTACAACGATGGAAAGATGGGCAAGTCAAGTTACCAGATGATTCAACTCCACAGCTTGCAGAAAAACTACCAACACCAATCTTTGATCCTACTACAAAATCTGAAACCCATGATATTCCAATATCAAAGCAAGACGCAATTGATAAGAATCTCGTAACTAAAGCAGAGTATGAGTGGCTAGAGAATGCCTCTCTTGAGGTTTATCTTCAAATGTTCAAAGCCGCAGATGTTGCAGGATTTGTATTGGCTGACTTGAAGTTAGAGTTTGGCAAGATAGGAAGTGATATTATTCTTGGTGACTCTATAGGGCCAGACGAATATCGCCTATGGCCAAAAACATCTTATCAGATTGGAAAGATTCAGGAAAGCTTTGACAAGCAACTTTTACGTGATTGGCTTTCAGCAAACGGATACCAAAAAAAGTTTGAAGATGATAGAAATGCAGGAAAAGAACCTGTTGCACCACAACTATCTGACCAACTCTGTAACGAATTGTCATCAAGATACATCATTGCGTACGAAAAGATAACTGGAATCAAGTTTTAACTCGAATTTTAAATTCAAGCCCCCTGTATTTTCTAGCCTTAGTGCACATTTGACCCATTAGGTGGATATCTTTTTCCAAATTTTCTATTTTTTTAAAATTTTTAGTATTTTTTGTACCGTTACAACAATGATAATAGAGGTATGATATTGATGCCACTGTTATTAGGTTGATGCTAGTATTATGATTTGTATCAGTATGTGTTATTGTATGTTGTATCATGACTAGAAATATTCCGACGGATTGACCAAACATAGAACATAAAAAAAAATTACGTATTGGACAAAAAAATATGATCTCTTGATCTTTTAGGATTACTACAAAAGATGATGCAGAACATGTCAACACTACTACAAAAAGAACTTAAAATAAACAAAATACTTACCACCAATGCAGACCAAGCAAAAGCCCTTGATGATACTGCACGAATTAAAATTCTTCAAATCCTGTATCACAAACAACTTCCAACAGAACAGATTGTAGACGAATTAAACAAAATGGGATATAGAAAAGCAACCACTACTATAAGGCATCATATTGACGTTTTAAAAAATGCCGGATTAATTGAAATTGTAAAAATGGAAGAAGTTCGTGGGGCCGTTATGAAATATTATGGAACATCAGTTAGGTTGATGGGAAACAAACTTCCAGCTAACTTTGAAACTGAATTCTCAAAGATGATTGCAGAAACATCTGTAAAATTAGAAAAGGTAATGAAAAATATTTCTGAAAACGTGGGCTCCAAAATAAAGAAAAAAAGCCAGAAAAATATTTTACACGAATCAAATTATGAAGAACACGTTGTGATGGAGATCGTAAATCGTGCAATGACTAAGGTATTTGAAAATAACGGTTCGATGAATGCTCAGAAATAATTTTTTATTTTATTTCTATTCTAAAAATTCCGATAGTTTCTGGATTTTGTAACGCCTCTATCATTTGACGCGGAATTGAATCTGATGCAGTATCACATCCAATTGACAAAGTCCTTGGACATGTGAAATTACTTTTTCTAATTACAATATCATGTGGATTTTTCATGGTAAGCTTCTCACTTCCTTTACCTACTACCTTGAATGAAAGGTCTCCTACTAATATGGTAAATGTGACTTTTGATTCTTGTTTTTGTAATAATTTTTTCATTTCATCTGGAATTCCAAGACACCCACATGATGCATTGACACCAACTATGCAATCTCCATTTACTGTAAGTTCTGATTCAGTTGTAATCTCGATTGATTTTGGATGAAGTGATCTTACATTTTCATGACCGCGAAATGAGATCTCAAAACGCATGATCTCAAGTTGTATAAACTTAAATTAAACCTTCAAAGGATGAAATTTGAAATGCTTCCAGCAGCTGCAGGTTATGATAGAGCAATTACAGTCTTTTCGCCTGACGGTAGACTTTACCAAGTTGAATATGCAATAGAGACAGTACGAAGAGGTACTCTTGCAATAGGTGTCAAGAGCAAAGATGGAATCATACTTGCAGTAGAAGAAAAACCAAGAAAATTACAAAATTCTGATATTACTCAAAAAATATTTCAAGTTGATGATCATATTGGAGTTGCAGCAGCAGGCTACATCCCAGATGCACGTTCCCAAGTTGATAATGCCCGATTCTTTTCACAAAGTAACAGAATGATTTACGATGAGCCAATCGAGGTAGAGGCAGTTGCAAAACACTTGGCAGATCAAGCCCAGCAATATACACAATATGCAGGTGTGAGACCATTTGGTGTGGCACTCATAATTGCAGGAATTGACAAGAGCGGCAGTACCATATACCTTACTGACCCAAGTGGTACATACATCTCATATGATGCAGTAGCAATTGGAGCAGGTGCAGATCAAGTTACAGAATTTCTAGAAAAGAATTACAAGAAAGATATGACAGTTGAGGAAGCAGCAGCCATGGCAATTGAATCCATCTATCTAGTAAGCGAAGAAAAAGAAGGTGTAAAACATATCAAGATGGCTCAAATTCCCACTGCTACTAAAATGCTGACAAGAACATCTGAGAAAGATATTGAACACTTTGCTTCCAAAGCCAAAGAAAATATCGCCAAGAGACCCAAGTAGCACCTCCTATTTTATAACGCAACAATCTAGAGCATACATTGAAAATTTCAATAGCAATTCCTGATTCGTCATTATCTGAAGAGCCTACTCCGCTTGACAAGGCAATGAAAATATCTCAGATTGCAAGGGCTTGCTCAATATTTCATGTAAGTGAAATTTACATATACAAAGAAACTGGCGGCTCTGACCGAGACAGATCTTTACTTAGAACTATTTTACGTTATCTTGAAACGCCGCAATATCTCCGCAGAATGCTTTATCCAATGAGTAGTGATTTACAATTTGCTGGTAGTCTTAGCCCACTCAAGATTCCATCACATGTTCAAACAACAGATCCAAAAAAAGTCAAAGCCAAAGATGTCCGAGATGGCGTTGTTGTATATTCCAGAGGAGGTAAATTTGTCAACGTTGGTTTTGAAGAATTAATCCCATACTACGGTAGAGAGGAAGAGGGAAAGAGAATAATAGTTCAATTCAAGGAAGGATATCCAAAATTCTCCATAAAGCAGATTGGAAAAGAAGAGATCTCACAGTATTGGGGATATGATGTAAAAGAGATCTCAAATCTTACTAATTTTCTTAGTACTTGGGGCTCACATGTGATACTTACATCAAGAAAAGGCAAAACCATACACAAAACTCAAAAATATTTTGATGAAATCTCACGTGAAAATGTTCTTGTTGTTTTTGGTGCTCCAAAAAAAGGAGTTTATGAAATCTTGGGAAAAAACATTGGAAATGTTCCAAGATCGCAGGTGTTGAATTTCTTTCCAGAGCAAGCAACAGAGACAGTTAGACTAGAAGAGGCCATTCTTGGAACTCTTGCTGTTTTGAATACTCTGACTCGTAATTAGTTTTAATATAGATCTGGTTTGTTAAGAAAATCTTGGATAGAAAAAAATTTTTACTTTTTGCAATTATGGTAGGTGTTGCAGGAATTGTGATTGGAAGTTTTGTCATGGTAACACGTCTAATGCATTTTTGGCACTAAGATCTCAATTTAAAAATCAAATTTTACTCTTTTTTGCTTATAGACTTATAATGGGGTTTTCGACAATTGCAATTTATCTATGGGTCATAGGAAGCATAGTCAACCTAGGAGGGGAAGCCTTGCATATTTGCCAAGGGGTAGAGCGAAGAGCATGGAAGCCAGAATTAGAACCTGGCCAGATGTGAAAGCAGATCAACCAAAGCTTCTGGGCTATGCCGGTTTCAAAGCAGCATGTATGCGTATAGCAAGTATTGATGATCGTGAAAAGACTCCTAATTTTGGGAAACAACTTGTCGGACTTGGTACTGTAGTTGTTACACCACCAATGTCCATAATTGGAATAAGAGGTTATTCAAGAGACAGATATGGGGTTGATTCAACTTTTGATGTTTACGCAAAAGATTTACCAAAAGAACTTTCAAGACTTTTCAAAACAAAACCCGATGAAAAAGGAATTGAGAAAGCTGAAAAATCACTTAATCATATTGATGAACTCTTTGCGATTGCAGCTATTCTTCCACGTAAGGCAGGACTTGAACAAAAGAAGCCATATGTTTTTGAAGTTTCAGTAAAAGGTGGAGACATTCCAAAACAATTTGCTTTCTTAAAAGATCTTTTAGGAAAAGAAGTCAAAATTGATCAAGTATTCCAAAAGGGAGTAGAAGTTGACGTTGCAGCTATTACAAAAGGAAAGGGTATCGAAGGTCCAATTACAAGATGGGGTGTCAAGAAGAAACAACACAAATCAAGAAAGAGTGTAAGAGCTCTTGGTACGCTAGGTCCAATCAGTCCTTCGACTATCATGTACACAGTTCCAAGAGCTGGTCAACGAGGTTTCCATCAGAGAACTCAGTATAACAACAGAATCATGATAATAAGTAACACTGCAAATGAAGAATTAAAAATAAACCCAGCTGGTGGTTACAAACACTTTGGAGTAGTCCAAGGTGATTATGTTGTAATACGTGGCTCAATTCCAGGAACTTATCGAAGACTTGTAAAACTCCGTGCTCCTGTTAGACCAAAGTTGACAAAGGTTACACAACCAAAAATATTAGAGGTAATGATTAACAAATGAAAGTTCCAGTATTTTCAACAACAGGTTCAAGCGATGGGGATATTGAATTACCTCTAGTATTTTCAACTCCAATTAGAAATGAACTAATCCACAAAGCATACCTCCATTTAGAATCTCACTCATTTCAAAGACAAGGAAGATATCCAAACGCTGGTATGGATGTAGTTGCAGAATCAAACAGTCCTCCTACAGGTCATCACCAAGCTAGAGTTGCAAGAATGGCTGGCGGTGGAGGTGGACGACAAGGCCAAGCCGGTGGTGTTGCAATGACACGTAAAGGAAGACAAGCACATCCTCCAACTTCAGAAAAAGTGGTACATAAAATGTTGAACAAGAAAGAAAATAGACTTGCACTTTGTACTGCATTAGCTGCAACAACTTCATCTACATTGGTAAAACTTAGAGGACACAAGGTAGACAAGATAAATTCATTTCCAATAGTTGTATCTGACCAAATTGAATCCGTATTCAAATCAAGAGAGTTAGCTAAGATTTTTGACGCCTTACATCTGTCACAAGATATCGATAGACTAAAAGAAAGAAAAGCTCGTACGGGAAAACCTCGTCTTAGGGGTAGACAAGCAAAGATAGGCAAAAGTGTATTACTTGTAGTAAAAGATTCCACGAATCTTACTAAAGCTGCAGGCTCTATTTTGGGAGTAGATGTAGTAAACGCAAAAAGTCTTAGCGTACTTGACTTGGCTCCTGGTGCAAGACCAATCCGATTGACAGTATTCACAAAGGGCGCCATTGAAGAAATATCAAAAATAAAATCTCCTCATCTTGAAGTTATGGTGGCTACAAAATGAATATTGAAGAAGCAAATCATATCATCTTGAAACCATACATTACAGAAAGGACATTTGCACTAGTTGAAAATCAAAGCAGAATCTGTTTCTTGGTAAGAGAAGAAGCATCAAAACCAAAGATTGTAGAGGCCGTGACCCTTCTTTACAAAGAGACTCCAGTTAAAGTAAATATTTGTAGAACCGTATATGGTAAAAAAGCATTTGTAAAATTCCAGACAGTTGAAAAGGCAAGAGACTTGGCTACAAAGATAGGAATGCTATAATATGGTCAGTCTTGAATCAACTAAAGCAATGGTGAGAATAAATGGTTAAAGAATACAAGTATCGTGGTCTTCAGATCGAAGAATTAAAGGCCATGTCATTGGAAAATCTCTTTAAACTGTTACCATCAAGAGCTAGAAGATCACTTACAAGAGGAATTACAGATGGTAAGCGTAAACTTTTAGAAGAAATCAAAGCTGCAAACGCCGGAAAAACTAACACACAAATTAAAACACATCTTAGAGATGTTATTGTTTTGCCATATTTTACAGGTCTTACAATTCATGTTTATTCAGGAAAAGAATTCAAGCCAGTAGTAATTAGACCAGAGATGGTTGGACATTACCTTGGAGAATTTGTATTGACTAACAAAAGAGTTGTCCATGGCGCACCTGGTGTGGGAGCATCAAGGTCTAGCTTGTACGTACCATTAAAGTGATATCTATGCATTTTGACTACGCTTTCCAAAATTATGACAAGACAAGACACGTGCGTGCAGCATTAAGAGAAAAAACAATTTCTCACAAACATGCAAGAGAAATTGCACATTACATAAAAGGAAAGTCTATCGAATCTGCAAGAAGTTATCTCCAGTCTGTTACAAGATTAGAACGTGCTGTACCCTTTAAGAGATATAATAACGAAGTCGGTCATAAATCTGATACAGGTGTAATGTCTGGAAGATATCCAGAAAAAGCAGCAAATGAATTTCTTAGACTACTTGATAATTTAGAGTCAAACGCAGAATATCGCGGCATGGATCTTGATAGGTTGAAAATAGTTAATGCGACTGTCCACAAAGGCAGAAAAATTGAAAGATCTATTCCACGTGCAATGGGACGATCAACACCAAAGGTAGATATTCTTACTCATGTTGAGCTGGTAGCTCAGGAACTTTAGAAATGTCATCAGTCAAAAATGTCATCAATGATAGTTACAAGTTAATGCTCTTGAAAGATTATCTAAGAGAGGCAATAAAAGAAGCGGGTTTTTCAGAAGTTGATATTCAAAAAACTCCAACTGGAACTAGAGTTGGATTGCATGTTACACGACCTGGAATAGTAATTGGAAGAAAAGGAAGTGGAATAAGAGATCTTACTGCAGTTTTAGAAAAAGACTTTGGCCTTAAAAATCCACAGATATCTGTAATTGAAATTGTAAAACCAGAACTTGAACCTAGTGTAATGTGTAATAGAATGTCACAACACCTTGCAAGAGGTACTGCATTTAGACGAGCTGTAATGTGGACAATGCAGACTAT
>QYPM01000007.1 GCA_007280465.1 Nitrosopumilales archaeon | reverse complement strand
TTTTAGTTCAACTTTAGGTTCTGGTTTTAGTTCAACTTTAGGTTCTGGTTTTAGTTCAACTTTAGGTTCTGGTTTTAGTTCAACTTTAGGTTCTGGTTTTAGTTCAACTTTAGGTTCTGGTTTTAGTTCAACTTTAGGTTCCAAGACTTTTTTCTGAACACCTTCAATAATTTCCTCGGGACCAAAGAGAGTTTCTAAAAATATGTTTTTATCAAAAGATTTCAGATCTTTATACTCTTGTCCAATACCGAGATAAAGAATTGGGCTAGATGTTACTTTAACGATAGATATTGCAGCTCCACCACGTGCATCTGCATCACTTTTTGTAAGTATTGCCCCATCAAACTTTGTATAATTATGAAATTCTCTTGCTTGACTTACAGTATCGTTGCCGGCTAATGAATCACCTACAAATAATTTAAGATCAGGGTTTACCACTTTGTTAATTTTAGATATTTGATCCATCAAATTTTTACTAGTTTGCATTCTTCCAGCTGTATCAATTAGTATGCAATCCATTTTATGAGATTTTGAATAAAGTACTGCATCTCGAGCCACTGCAGCTGGATCTGAACCATAGTTTTGCGAAATAACTTTAATGTTCAATCTTTTTCCATGTTCTACTATCTGTTCAATTGCACCTGCTCTGAAAGTATCTGCTGCAGCAATCACAACGGAAAATTTGTTCTCTCGTAAAAGATTTGCAATCTTTGCTATTGTGGTAGTTTTCCCAGTTCCATTAATACCCATAAATGAGATAATATATGGTTCTCCCCTGTCCTTCTTTTTTTGAATGTTAGATAAAATATCAACAGTACCTGCCACATCAAACATATTTGAAATACTCTTTCGAAGCTCTTGTTTTACAACTTCAGCAATCTTGTCCTTGTTAACCGTAGTTCCGATTAACTGTTTTTTCAAATCATCTTTTAATGCATCAATAACTTCTGTTGCAACATCAGATTCCAGTAATGCAACTTCAAGTTCAAATAAAACTTCATCAATATCTTTTTCTTTTAGTTCCTTATCTCCAAAACTTTTAACTGCTACAGAAAATGCATTTCGTAGTTTTTCAAACATAATGTATTGCCTTATTGCGGAGGACTACGATTTGATTGCATAAGGTTGTTCATCTCATGTTGTCCCTGTTCAAGTTTCATGGAAACTTCATGTCGTTGTGATGATAATTGTTGTAGTACCATTTCAAGTTCCTTAATCCTGGATTCCATGTAATTTATTGCAGATTCTTTGTTTTGTTCCATTGACGCACCTGCGCCTATATTTACAATCATTTTTTGATCAGGATTTATTTTTGCTTTGACATAAACTCCCAAACCCACAGGTACTAGCGTCTCATATTCAGCATTACCTGTTAGTATTTTCATGGATTCAACTGCATTTGTCGCCTCTTGTAAAAGTCTCATTACTGTTTCTTCTCGTTGTAACAAATCACTTAGATAAGCTTCTAGAGATTGCATCTGCTGCAATAAGGCTTGAGCATGTTCTTCACTCATTTGCAAAAAATTCTCTTAATGACTATAAATTCATTCTGAAAATATAGGATAAAACAAAAAGAAGAAGGAATTATGCTTTTATCTTTGAAAGTCTTGCGTCTACTTCGTCCCAGTTTATTACATTCCACCAAGCATTTACATAATCTGCACGTCGGTTTTGGTATTTCAGATAATATGCGTGCTCCCAAACATCCAATCCCATTAACGGGATCAAACCTTTGGTACGTGGACTTGTCTGATTTGGCATTGTGGTAAACTCGACTTTCTTTGTCTGCTGATTGTAGGTTAACCAACCCCAACCACTTCCTTGAATAGCAATTGTATCCTTTACGAATTTTTCTTTGAAACCATCAAAGTTTCCAAACACAGAATTGATAGCTTCTTCTAAGCTACCTCCCGGTTTTCCACCACCACTTGGTTTCATATTATTCCAGAATAGAGCATGGTTCTCATAACCTCCTCCATGAAAATTCACTGCCCCTCGTACATTTTCTGGAACTTGATTCAAGTCTGAAAGTAACTTGCTTAGTTCCATGTTTTGTAGTTCTGGGCTTAGATTTGCCAATGCATTGTTCAAGCCATCAGTATATGCTTGATGATGTTTTGTGTGATGAATTTCCATTGTTCTGGCATCAATGTGCGGTTCCAAAGAATCGTACGAATATGGTACTTTTGGAAGTTCATATTTTGCCATAAGTGTTACAAGTTTTTCTTGTCATTTATGGCTTTGGTTGCAAATGCATTTTATCTGGTCTTAATGCAGATACCACGTGATAGAGAAATCGTTAATTTTTTCTCTTGCTGTTGTGATATGCATTTCATATTTTATTTCCGAATCTGTTGAAGATGAGCAAAGTATTCTATCAAAGAGCATACAATTGGTCGGTGTTCAAACTCCAAGGCAACATGGATTAAACGGTCAAGGAGTAAAAGTGGGCATAATAGATACGGGGATTGATTTCAATCATCCCGATTTACGTGGTTATGGTTCTTTAGGAAAAGTATTTGGCGGATACAACTATGTTAACACAAGTGAAAAACCATTAGATACTAATGGTCACGGTACCGAAGTTGCCGGCATAGTTGGTGCCAATGGGAATTTTTCTGGAATGGCTCCAAAATCCCAGTTATTTGCATACAAGGTATCATCTACAGGAGAAGCTGTTTCCTCAGAATACATCATTCAAGCTATTTCCCAGGCAATAGATGACAAGATGAATGTGATAAACATCAGCCTTGGAGTAAACAGAACTAATGATGGATTAGAAAATGCAGTAGATGAGGCAGTAAAAAAAGGAATTGTGATCGTATCTGCAGCAGGAAACAATGGACCAGATAATCAAACTATTGGAAGTCCTGGAAGAGATTTTAATGTAATAACAGTCGGTGCTTCATATAACAACATAACATCAAGTCTTGTATCAACTTTTGAGATTGAAAGTAAACAGTATGATGCCATACCAATGCTTGGTGTAAATGCTTTACAAAATCCCATTGAAGGTAAGATAATTTACGGAGGATATGGAAGATTAAAGGATCTTGAAAATCTCGATGTTAAAGGTGCCATATTGCTTGAGCAAAGAGGTAGCGATACAAAAGGTGAGAAAGTATTTTTTTCAGAAAAAGAAAAAAATGCTGCAGATCGTGGTGCAATAGGATTAGTGGTATTCAACAATAAAAACGGAATTTTTTTTGGCGAGCTCATAGGACCTAATTCTACTAGAGATTATCATCCAAGAATTCCAGTTATTTCCATATCAGGCGAAGATGGGCTTAAATTAAAATCTACATCGAGTGATAATACAGTAGGTCGCTTTAACATATTTTATCACCCAGATTTTGTAGCACCTTTTAGTTCACGCGGACCAGTTTCAGTTTTTTATGTAAAGCCTGATCTTGTTGCACCAGGAGTTTTTGTAAACACTACAACACTTGGAGGAAAATACAATGTGACAAGTGGAACTAGTATAGCTGCTCCACATGTTACTGGTGCTGTTGCCATATTATTACAAAAATATCCTAATTTGGATCCATTATCTATAACATCTCTCATAACAACAACAACTGATCCTGTTACAGACGCTTATGGCAATACGCTTCCAATCGAAGTAGCCGGTAGTGGAAGATTAAACACAACAAGAGCAGAATCTGCAAATTTGATAATTATGCCTCATAGTCTAATCTACAATCTATCTTATGACCATCCTAACGAAACTAAGACTTTGAAATTACGTTCAATTAGTGATTCGCCCGTGCCAAAATTAAAAGTGCAATTTTTATCCAGAGAAGCAAGTCTTGCTTTCAATTATTACGTAAATAATAATACAATAAATACTCAGATTACAGATAATACAAAAAAGATAGGCAATTATGATGGATTCATAATTGTTGATGATTCAAAAACTTTGTATCGAATTCCTGTTCTTATTCATTTAACAAAGGGAACATTAGAGGCAAATCAAAAAAACGGGCAGATTAATTTTTCAATAGATTATCCTGAGAAATGGTCATACGCAAAAATTTCTCTAATCAGATCTGGTTCACATGAAGTAAAAACAACCGCAATTACTCCAAATAATATTAGAACTTTATCTGTTCACAGTATAGGGGAGTATTGGATTCAGGCGGACATTAAGGTAGGAAATGAAACTGATCATGCATATCAAACATTGATGGTAAATCAGGTTTCAGAAAATATAGATTTTGAAGATCTTCTACACATTAAAGTTAAACAAGTAATAATAATTTCCTCAATTTTAATTGTTACATGTATAGTTGGAGCAACAGTAAGACGTAGATAGAATTAGGTATGCGGTCCAGCAGCTTGTATTTCTGAAGAAACATTACCAAATTTTTTAAAGTTATCTACAAACATTTGTGCTAGTTTCTTTGCAGAGACATCATAAGCATCTTTGTCAGACCAAGTATTTCTTGGATTCAACACATCAGATGGAACATCTGGACATGTAGTTGGAACATCCAAGTTGAAGACTGAATCGTGTCTATAATCTACTTTATCTAACTGCCCAGAAAGTGCAGCTGTAACCATACTTCTAGTATAATGAATGTTCATTCTCTTTCCAATTCCATATGGTCCACCTGACCAACCAGTATTTATCAAATAAACAACTGTCTTGTGTTTTGTAATTTTTTCACCTAGTAATTTGGCATAAACTGATGCATGCCTTGACATAAAAGGAGCGCCAAAGCATTCTGAGAAGGTTGCTTTTGGTTCAGTAATTCCTCTTTCCGTACCTGCAAGTTTACTTGTATATCCAGACATAAAATGATACATGGCTCCTTCTTTTGTCAGTCTAGCTATAGGCGGTAATACGCCAAATGCGTCTGCAGTGAGAAATACTATGACTTGTGGATTTCCTCCAAGACTTGGTATTACTGAGCCAGGAATGTAATCAAGTGGGTAAGCTGCTCTGGTATTTTCTGTGATACTTCCATCATGGAAATTTGGCATCATGGTACTTTTGTCAACTACAACATTTTCTAGAACTGCTCCAGATCTTATTGCATCCCAGATTTGTGGCTCAGCTTCTTTGTTGAGGTTTATGCATTTTGCATAGCACCCGCCTTCAAAATTAAAAACTCCTTTATCAGACCAACCATGTTCATCGTCACCTATTAGATTACGATTTGAATCTGCGGATAGTGTAGTCTTTCCAGTACCTGAAAGACCAAAGAATAAAGCTGTGTCATCATTATTTCCAATGTTAGCAGAACAGTGCATTGGAAATATACCGCGTGATGGTAAAATGTAATTCATTACTGAAAACATGGCTTTCTTAATTTCTCCAGCATATGATGTAGCTCCAATTAAAACAACTTTCTTTGTATAATTAAGAAGAATGAATGCATCACTTCTTGTACCATCTATTTCAGGGATTGCCTTGAAATCATTTAATGCAATAACTGTATATTCTGGCTTATGTGCTTCAAGCTCTGAAACGGTTGGTCTAATGAAGAGTTGTCTTACAAACAGACTCTGCCATGGATGGTCAGTTATGATTCTAATTGCCAATCTATGTTCTTGGTCTGCTCCTACAAATCCATCAAAGATGAAAATATCTTTGTCATCGATATATTTTTTTATTTTTTCAAATATTTTATCGAATTTATCCTCTGGAAACGGGTGATTGATTTTGCCCCAATCAACCGTATTGTGAGTTTGTTCATCATCTACTATAAAACGATCATCTGGAGACCTTCCCGTATATTTGCCAGTTTTTACTGCTATAGCCCCATTTGCAGTAAGAATTCCCTCATTCTTTTCTTCAATTAGATCAATTAAGGTCTTGACTGGTAAATTTTGTTGTATCTTTACAGGCCTAATTCCCATTTGTTCCAATTGAGATACAACTTGACGCGTGATCGTAGGTTCCAAATCCTCTATCATCGGGTAAGACGATTCCTTATGAAATTCCTTATTATCTCTTCGGATCATAAATGATGAAACAAGAAACGTATTTATTGTAAAATTTAGTCAGAGTCGTGTACATGCCGATCAACAAAGAAGCTCTTGAACTTAGAAAAAAGGTAGCTGAGCATAGGCCAGACTTTATCAGACAAGAGAGCTGGAGATATTCAAAACTTGCAGAGACATGGAGAAAGCCAAAAGGCATGGATAACCATCAAAGAAAACAGAAGAAAGGATGGCCAGCTCTAGTACGAGTCGGATATGGCGGACCAAAAATAGCAAGAGGATTACACCCCTCAGGATTTACTGATAATTTAGTTTTCAACTTAAAAGACTTGGACAGACTTGATCCAAAGAAAGATGGAGTTAGATTTGCACATGGAGTAGGAAAAAAGAAAAGAACTGAAATAATTACAAAAGCAATAGAGAAGAACTTTAAAGTATTCAACGCAAGGGTGTCAGCGAGTGGTAGTAAATCTTAAATCAAAAAGACTACTCGTCTCCAGAATTCTTGGAGTAGGAGCTGGCAGAGTAAGATTTGATCCAGAATATCTAGACGATGTCACAGATGCAATCACTCGTGATAACATTAGAAGTTTGATAACTGCAGGAACAATCCAAATAAGATCAATTGTAGGCACTTCAAAAGGAAGAGCTCATTTCAAGAAATCTCAAAGACGCAAGCGTGGAACTAAACAAGGTTCCAAGAAGGGAAGAAAGGGATCAAGAGTAGGAAAGAAGGAAGTCTATGTCAAGAGAATAAGAGCAATGAGACACCAACTAAAAGTTTCAAAATCAAGAAAAGAAATTACAAATCCAAGCTATTGGAAACTTTACAAACAAGTTGGTGGAAACCAGGTAAGAAACTTGGCTCACCTTCGTAGCCTCATAGAAGAAGTTCGTATCAAGAAATAGATTTAAAATCTATAAATTTTATCGGAATCTAGAATTTTTCCTCTCTTAATTTCAATTCCTTCCTTAGATAACATGTTAGTCTTAATCTTCTCACCCCATGCATACCCCCCAATTTTGCCATTAGACAAAATTACTCTATGACATGGAACAATAACTGGAAAGGGATTTTTGTTCATTATCCTTCCAATAGTTCGTTGTCCATTTTTTAGACCCACTGCTTTTGCAAGCTCTGAATAAGTTGTTACCTTTCCTTTTGGTACTTGTAAGAGTTTTTCATACACCTTATGTTCAAGATTCAAATCTTTATCATCTCCAAATTAGTTGAGTTTATCATATCAACAATTTTTTGTTTATTCTTTCCCAGTCCACTCCAGTCTACCAATGCAAACTTAGCTTCACTATTTCGCTCTACAATATGATCAAAAAGGTTTTTGTCAAGTTCATCTAAACCATGTTTTGGAATTACAGTTCCAAGTGCTAAATCACCTTCGAGTAATTCTTTATTGAATTTACTAGGATAGTGAGTACCTCCAAAACATATAGCTACATCAGATTTCTTCGGTGGCTCTGACATTTCTTTTAGGACTATTTTTGCTACATTTTCACATAATTTTCTATCAGTCCATTCTTTTTCAGTTGTACCTATTTCAATGAATAAAGTAGGCTTGCTCAAGGCAGTAGGTCCGTGATGAGTAGCCTCTATAGTTATGTCAAATTTTGAGAAATTATCGCGTTCTTCCCATAATCTTTTCATGTAAGATTTCTGTAGATGCGGATGAGGTATTGCCACCTGCCTTGGAAATCCACCAAACATGGCATCCCCAAAATTTCCAGTACTATGACATGTCAATGCAAGTGTTCCACTCTCAGATGCGTGTTTTGATAAAAACACATAACCATCATAAGGATATTTTTCTTCAAGCCAATCAGCAGATATTGCAGGAGTTGATATTATTACAAGGTCGAAATCATTTCCGTGATAAATCTCATCTTCTTTTTTCATTTGTTTTGAAATGAATGATGCCATGTTAGAACCCGCAGGATCAGATTGGTATGCTATGAGTAACTGCATAAAATAAGAATTATAAGGACACTTTATTAACGTCCTCCAATGGTAAACATAAACCCAAAACAGATGCTTAAGGACATGGTCAACACCATGAAACTCGCCAAAAAATCAGATAAGGAAGATTACATGGAACATTTGAGATTAGTACTTCTTGGCATGGCCACACTTGGAGCGATTGGGTTCATAATTCAATTTACATTTGCCGTTATCAATTTAGGACATAGATAGAATGGCACAAGAAACAAAATCACACTTTTTTGCAGTTAGAACCACAGGTGGTCAAGAGAAAGTCGTAATGGGTTTGTTAGAAAACAGAATTAAACTAAAAAAACTCAACATACAATCAGTTCTTCTTCTAGAGAATCTCAAAGGATATGTTGTTGTGGAGGCCATAGATGCCAACGCAGCATTTGATGCATTACAAGGAATCAGACACATAAGAGGTCAACTAAGAGGAGAATTAACATTCAAAGACATAGAAGGATATTTGGTAAAGAAATCCACAGTTTCAGAATTAGTCGTGGATCAAGTGGTTGAGATAATTGGCGGTCCATTCAAAGGTATGAAAGCTACAGTTACAAGAGTAGACCAGGATAAAGAAGAGGCTACTGTGATTTTACTTGATGCGCCATATCAATTACCAGTTACTGTTGATGCAAATTATCTTAAACCATCAACTCATTAGCAAGGATTAAATTTACAGTTAAGAGGGAAGAAAAATATCATGGCAGATATGCAAAGTGTTTCTGCACTTGTCACAGGAGGTCAAGCTAGTGCTGGTCCTCCATTAGGTCCAACATTGGGACCACTTGGTGTCAATATTTTACAAATAGTTACTGCGATAAATGAGAAAACTAAAGATTTTGAGGGAATGAAAGTTCCAGTTACAGTCAATGTAGACAAGAAAACAAAGACATGGACTGTGGAAGTGGGAATTCCTTCTGCCGCAGCTTTAATTTTAAAAGAGGCAGGAATTCAAAAAGGTTCAGGAACTTCTGGTGCAACATGGGTTGGAGAAATATCACCTGATTCAGTTATCAAAGTTGCAAAGTTAAAGATAGATTCATCCTATGCACTAAATATAAAATCCGCTACAAAAGAAATAATCGGAACTTGCTTGGCA
>QYPM01000004.1 GCA_007280465.1 Nitrosopumilales archaeon | reverse complement strand
TTAAATTCATCAGGAATAAAATTAAAGGATGGTAGTAGATGGAGAGTTCCTGCCGAACTTTCAGAGGATGAAAAAAGAACTTTACTTCAAACCATATCAAAGTACATTTCTACAAAAAATGCAAGTGACATACTAGATGAGCTAGTTGGATATACCTATACATTATCTGGTGAAGATAAGCGAAGTTTTCTTCGTGATGCAAGAGAGTTTTCAACAATGTTAAACTCTTGTGGCAGAATCCGCAAAGCCGGAGTAGGTGTTGCAATTTGTATGGGAGACAGGACCAAGATGTTAGAAGAGGGTGAAAATATTTTGGTGGAATATAGAACATTCCTAAGAACATACATGAATACACTTTCCAGTGAAAGATGGAGAATAACTGATAATGGTTCATACTTGATGGTAAATGGCGAAGGTCTTGTCCCAGAGAATATGACAGGTGCAGTATCATCACTTCTTGGCGGTTCACAGAAAAATACTGGAAAGATAATCATACTTCGAACAAATGGTGATGAAGGGACGATAAAGTTCTCCTCACGCAAATCTACTGGTTGCAAATCAGAAGTTAATTTGGGATTATTAATGCGAGAATGTGCTGCAAAGGTATCAGGTGTGGGAGGTGGACACGCTGCAGCCGCAGGAGCAAGAATTACAAAAGACAAATTAGATGAATTCCTAGATCATCTGGAAAAAAATGTCTCTAGAATGTAAAGTTGAAGTGTTTCTGAATAACCTTTCAGAGAAAAGGATAGATTCCATAAGAAAATCTTTAGAGCCGGATAATGTGGATTTTCCAGAAAATCTTTCTTTTAAAATAGAAAAGCAAGAAACAGCTCTAGTTTTCACATTTGAGGGTAAAGGAAATATACGAACATTGATTTCTACTATTGATGAAGTTCTTGAACAGACTCAAGTTGTACTCAAAGTGACTAGTTAATGCTTGATCCAAAACTTCTTCGAGAGAATCCTGAGAAAATTAGAAACATGTTGGAAGCAAGAGCTGTCAAATTTCCTCTTGATGATCTAATATCACTAGACAAGGATAGAAGAGAATTAATTATAAAAACTGATGAATTAAGAAAAAAAAGAAACGAGGTATCATTAGAAATTTCAAGAAAAAAGAAAGCAGGTGAAGACGCATCTGGTATTATAGTACAAATGCAAACAGTTTCTGATGAACTTGGTAAATTAGAAGAGACTCAAATAAAAGTAGAAGAGAATTTCACAAAACTTTCTTTAACATTGCCCAACATGGTACACGAATCAGTTCCTATTGGAAAAGATGATACTGCAAACAAGGAGATAAGAAAATGGGGCAGCATACCTACATTTGATTTTGAGGTAAAGGACCACATTGATTTGACACAGAGCCTTGACTTGGTAGATTTGGAAAGAGCCGCCAAGGTATCAGGAGCAAGATTTTACTTTCTCAAAAATCAACTTGTTAGATTAAATCATGCGTTACTTCAATTTGCACTTGATTTTTTGACTGAGAAAAATTATACCCCCATACAAACACCATTTTTGATAAATAGGAATGCAATGGAGGGGGCCATAATTGCCCAGGATTTTGAAGAGGTAATTTACAAGATTGAGGGTGAAGATCTTTACCTCATTGGAACAAGTGAGCATGCAGTAGCATCAATGCATTCAGATGAGATTATTGATGGAAAAAAATTACCGCTAAGATATGCAGGAACAAGTACGTGTTTTAGAAAGGAAGCAGGAGCTCATGGTAGAGACCAAAAGGGAATATTTCGAGTACATCAATTTGAAAAAGTAGAACAGTTTGTGTTTACAAGACCTGAAGATTCATGGCAAGAACATGAAAAAATGTTAGCAATAGCAGAAGAGTTTTATCAAAAAATTGGAATACCATACAGAATCATGTTACTATCAAGTGGAGATTTGGGCAAGGTCTCTGCCAAGACATATGATCTTGAAGCATGGATGGCAGGACAGAAGAGCTACAGAGAGATTGTATCTTGTTCAAATTGTCTTGATTTTCAAGCAAGAAGGTTGAAGATAAGATTCAGAGATAGAACGGATGAACAACCACAATATCTCCATTCATTGAATAGCACACTAGTAGCAACTACACGAACTATGGTTGCAATTATAGAAAATTTCCAGACAAAAGATGGACATATCGAAGTTCCAAAGGTATTGCAAAAATACGTAGGCTCTAGCCTAATCTAAAATGTCGTACAACTTATATTTTGGCCTCAGAAGTTCATCATAGTTGGCTCGTCAAAAGACATCAAGAGTAAAAGACAAGTGGAGGGAAAAAAAGTGGGTTACAGTATTACTTCCTGCTTCATTTGACAAAAAACCAATTGCCTACATTCCAGTAACTGATGACAAGTCAGCAGTTGGCAGAGTAATAGAATGCACATTACATGACATACTAAAAGGAGATCCATCACAACACCAGTTCAAATTATATTTCCAGCTTGACAAAATAGATGGAGAAACAGCAACTACGATTTTCAAGAGATTTGAATATGCAAAGGAATTTCTCAGAAGCCTCGTAAGACGCGGTTCCTCATTGATTAGTTTTATTGCAGATTTTAAGACAAAGGACGGATATATTTTCAGAATAAAGATAGTTGCTTTAACCCAGAAGAAATTGAACACTTCACGAAAGCATGCAATCAGACTAGTTGCTCAAGAAGTAATGTCAAAGACTATTCCAGAGATGACAATAGACCAGTTCATCCAGGCTACAGTATTTGGAAAGATAAATTCTGATGTTATGGCTGCTGTCAAGAGAATAGTGCATGTAAGACATGTAGGAATTGAAAAGGCAAAGCTCATCAGGACTGCAGAGGGCGAAATTGCCCTACTACAAGCCTAATAGATATTAGCCCATTCTTAGAATATTATATAGCATGACACATCAGTTTGAAGTAATAGCTGAGTTGATCATACACGCAACAGAAGATAGTAAAAAAATATTCGAGCCAATCTTTGAATTATTTCAAATAAAAGAAGATGAATTTACCATAGAAGAGACTCTGGGTCATTATGGAAATCCAATATTGCTAGCCAAGATAACACTATCAAAAAAGCGTGCAGAAGAATTTGTTAAAAAATTAGCCTCCAGAATAACAAAGACCCAGATGAAAGATCTAATAGAAAACATTGATCTGTATTTTGAAGATACTACGCTTTTCTTAAGAATTGGCAAGAACGAGCTTGTAAGTAAAGAAATCAGTTTACAACAAAATAATGCAATAAAAATCAAGATAAAAATGCCAGTCTACAAAAAAGATGAAATTTCAAAAAAATATATAGAATTACTCACAGTTTGAATAAAATCTGCAACTCCTAGCATAGTTTAATAATATTTATCAACCCTAGAGAAAAGGGAATGAGGTAATATTTTTGCCGCTCCAGTCTGAGCATGCGCTGTGAAGAAGCCGCGACGAACCGACCCAAAATACTAGTTTTATTTTCATACGGTTCTTTTAAATAGAGTCCATCCTGTTTTTTCGCTGTGAAAACAGATTATGATATCATAGTAGCAGGCGGAGGCCTTGCAGGAATGATTGCTGCACAATCTGCGGCATATTATTCTAAACAAAAATTATCAATTCTTGTAATAGATAGAAATCCTGAGATCACAATTGGCATGAAGACTCTAAATGGATGGGTCTGTGGTGATGCAGTTGGAAAAAATACTGTAGATTACATGACAGAGAGGATAAAAATTGCCTGGGGTAACCCAGAGATTGAGCATCCAGTAAAGGGAGTAATGGCATTCTCACCAGACAGAGAAACATCAATTCCTTTTGATGGTGATGGATACATGTTAAACAGACAACAGCTTCCTCAACGCCAGCTCCGTGATGCAAAAAAAGCAGGAATCAATATTCAATATTCTACCGCACTGCGGGGTTTGATTTATGAAAACGGTGCAGTTGTTGGAGTAGAAGGAACAAATCTAATTACAAAGGAGCCATTCAAAAAGACTGCAAAGATTGTAGTTGATGCTACTGGTGTTACTTCGATGTTAAGAAACGGTCTTACCATAAGTAACAAGATAGAGAGAAAGATTGACCGTGATGATTTAGAATCAACTGGAAGACATATCATGACATTTGAATCTGGTGTTGATGACAAGAAAGAGTTTGATCCAGATTATTGTATAATTCATCTTGACCAAGATATTGCCCCTGGAGGATATGGATGGGTATTTCCAAAAGGAAAGAACAAGGTAAACATCGGTTTAGGAGTACAACAAAAAGAGTTGATAAAAAGAAACCAGAGATTAGGAACTCATGATGATGTTACTAAATTGATTAATGATTATGTCAAGATGAATAAGGCCATTGTAAATCCAAAATTATCAGATGATGAAATGGACTCTAACAATGTAACAGGCAATTGGCAAGTTTCTGTAAGAAGACAAAATGATTGTTTGGTAACAAACGGATACATGTTAGTTGGAGATTCTGCATGGATGCCAAAACCACTTGATGCAGGAGGAATTGGTCCAGCTATAGTTGCAGCAACCATACTAGGTAAAAACGCAGTAAGTGCAATTGAGGCAAATGATGTCAGCGAAGCAGGACTTTGGCAGTACAATATTGATTTCATTAATGATTATGGATACAAGACAGCAGGTCTTGAAATCTTCAGACGTTTACTCCAGACTTTAACAAATGAACAGATAAACTATGGAATGAAGCACTTTTTGTCAAAATTAGACGTCGAAGCAATTAGCAAAGGAGAACATCCAGACTTTGGAACTGTTGGAAAACTAGGCATGATGATAAGAGGTGCACTCAACAAGACTCTTGCAGAGGGACTACGATTTACTGCACAACAAAATAAATCACTAACAGAGCATTATTACAACTTCCCAAAGAAGCCAGAGGGTTTTGACGCTTGGCATAAAACCTTACATCATATTTTGGATGAATCATACGAAAGAATAGGCGTATAAAAAAAATCACTTGGACTGTTTATTATTATAATTAATATCAACTACATATAGTGAAAAAAATGAACGATAAAGATCCCAAGTCAGGAGCTCAAGTAATGCTAAACAAGGTACCCGAAATCACATTGTTCTTTTGGGTAATCAAGATTCTATGTACCACTGTTGGTGAGACAGGCGCAGATTTTTTGAACACAAAGTTGAATCTTGGACTCGACGGAGTGACGTTAATCATTGGAATAATGCTTGTTGTAACGCTAATCTTTCAGTTCAAATTCAAAAAATATGTTCCTGGAATCTATTGGCTTGCAGTTGTTCTAATAAGCATTGTAGGAACTCTCATCACAGACAATTTGACTGATAACCTTGGTATACCTTTGATGTATACTACGATAATCTTCACCGTCACGCTTTCAATTGTCTTTGCTGTTTGGTACAAGAAAGAAAAAACATTGTCAATACATTCAATCATCACTACTAGAAGAGAGGCGTTTTATTGGCTAGCCATTCTGTTTACATTTGCACTTGGAACAGCTGCCGGGGACCTATTAGCTGAGACCATAAACCTTGGCTACTTGCTTTCTGCAATCATTTTTGCTGGTCTAATTGCAGCTGTTGCGATAAGTCATTTCGTTTTCAAGGTAAATGCCATTTTGGCATTTTGGATAGCATACATTCTA
>QYPM01000066.1 GCA_007280465.1 Nitrosopumilales archaeon | reverse complement strand
TCTTTACTGCTCACACAATGGCACAACTTTTTTGCTATTTATGCATTCAGCCTACTTTTTATTACTTAAAATAAATTAGGACTTGGAAAAGAAAAACTTGTGAAAGTTATCGAAATTTTAGAAGAGGCTGCAAAGAGAGTATACAGTAATGTTAAGGATCTTGCAGGAACAGAGGAATCTGGTGCAGACCATGGAATGGGAGCAGGTGGAGACATATCACGAAGGATTGACATTGTAGCAGAAAAGACAGTTCTTGATTACCTGCGAGAGATAAATTTTGAGTGTACTGTTTTTGGAGAAGAGTGTGGCATGGTGGAATTATCTCCAAATCCCAAAGGATTTGTAATAATGGATGCCATTGATGGCTCTACTAATGCAGTTAGGGGATTACCTTTCTTTTGCTGTTCACTTGCATTTGCACCTGAAGATAATTTGAGTTCTGTCACAGATGGAGTAATTATGGATTTACATAATGGAGATTTGTATTCTGCGTCAAAGGGCAATGGTGCATATGTCAATGGAAAAAAGATTCACGTTCACAAGGACAAGCCAATTTACTTTGTTGTGGGTGTTGACATTTCAGGAATTACACCAGAAGCTCTACCTCAATTGGCACCAATTCTTGCAGCATCAAATCATGTAAGACATTTTGGAGCAGTTGCTCTTGAGCTTGCAATATTTGCTCGTGGACTAGTTGATGTATTTGTAGATCTGAGAAGGAAATTAAGGATAACCGATGTTGCTGCAGGATATCTCATAGCTTTAGAAGCTGGGGGATATGTAGTTGATGAAAATGGTATGCCACTTGACTCAAAATTAAGCTATGATAAGAGAATCTCATTCATAGCTGCTGCAAATAAGGAAACACTTGATGATGTAATGAAAAAACTTGGATTATCTTCTAAGATTTGATTTCTGATTTACTTAATTTCTGAGAAAAATTTATGGCGCCCTTGGCGGGATTTGAACACGCGTCGAGGCCGTGACAGGGCCCCATTCTAGACCGGGCTTTACGAGGATTGGAATTAACCGCATCCCCTCTATACTACAAGGGCGTTAAAATATTGTGGAAGAAAATCTGAGTTTAAAGCTTTCTTTTCTTCAAAAAATTTTGTAAAAGACTAAATTATACACAACTATGACGTTTTGCTATGGGTTCGTAGCTCAGCCAGGTAGAGTACCGGACTTTTAATCCGGCTGTCCGGGGTCCGAATCCCCGCGAACCCGCTTAAAATCAATAAATTAATCCAAGGTATGAAAATGTCAGGTTTCTACTTAGTGTAACTTCAAAAAGAGAGGTTTTCTAACTACTAAGATTCAGTTCTGGAAACTCTGCTTGCTTGATTCCCAAGTCATTCTGAAGTGTTCTGATCTTCTTTGCATATTCAGACATTCTGGTGTTGTCACTCTGAACCTTTGCGATTTTGTATCCTCGCCAGGCTTTTTTGAGTGCACCCCATGTTTGACCGGCAGTGTAGTTAGGGTTTTTTGATTGTGGTTGTACGAATTGATACATACTGAGACGTTATGCGCGAAAATTCGTTATTTGTCCATATGTTAAGTAAAATAAATATAAAAGTCAAATTTCCTACATTAAATTCAAGTAATTACAAGTTTTACCTGTAAAAATTTCGATTTTCCTATGTTTCCGATATATTTTAGGCTTTGTTTTTTATCAAGACTTTTAATTTACTTTCAAGGCCTTGTATTGCAGTCCTTACTTCATTTGTTCTCTTAGTGGTACCAATTACATATGCCTGAATTTTCTTTTTCCTGTCTGCAATCATTCTCTGTTGTTCATGTTTACCAGAGGAACCTTGAGACCTTCTAGTATCTAATGATGATTCAGGAGTTGTTGACTGGATAATTTTGTAGAGTTCCTTTGCATCAATTTCTTTGGATGGAATTGTTTCTTTTACTTCTGACAAAGATAGTTGTGATAGAGATTTTTTTGAGTTTGCAGCTATTTGTACTAGATGTCCAACTATTTTGTGTGATAATCTAAATGGTATTCCTTTTCGTACCAGATTTTCTGCAATATCAAGCGATATGGAAAATCCTCGATCTATTGCTTGTCGTAGTTTTTTCTCATTTACATTCATAGTTTTAAGAAGAGAATTGACTACAAGTAATGATGATATTGCTATCTTAGAAGTTGGCCAAATAGAGACTTTGATTTGTTGAAGATCTCGGTTGTATCCAGATGGTAGTCCCTTTAGATTTGACAAGATAGCCATTTGATATCCTATGACTTGAGCAGTTTTACCGCGGATTAGCTCAAGAATGTCAGGATTTTTCTTCTGTGGCATAACACTTGATGTAGATGTAAATTTGTCAGACAATTCAAGAAAAGAAAATTCAGAGGTGGACCATATGATAAAATCTTCTGCCATTCTACTCAAGTTTGTCATTAGGATGGAGCAGTTTCCTACATATTCTGCCACAAAGTCTCGTGATGAAGTTGCATCAATTGAGTTCTCTACTAGTCCTTTGAATCCAAGCATTTTTGCAGTAGATTGCCTATCAATTGGAATACTTGTTCCACCAACTGGGCCTGCACCAAGAGGGGATTCATTGACTCGACCATATGTTACATAGAACCTATCAAGATCACGGAAAAGTGCATCTGCATATGCAAGAAGAAAATGAGAGAATAAACCAACTTGGGCTTGCTGAAGATGAGTATACAAAGGCATTATGGTATTTTGATACTTTTCTGCTAGCTGTATTAGCGTAGAAATGACTTCATTTAGACAAAAACAGATGATATTGATGTCATCTCGTATCTTCATACGTATGTCAAGTGTAACTTGGTCGTTTCTTGAGCGTGCCGTGTGCATCTTACCTCCAGCTTCTTTTCCTGCTTTTTTTATCACTAGAGACTCGATGAGTTCATGAATATCTTCAGCTTCAGATTTCTCAGAAAATTCTTCTTTTTTGAGTTTCTCAAGAGCAGTAAGAATTTTTGTTGCTTCAGATTTTGTAATAATTTTATTTTCTAAAAGCATCATAGTGTGAGCTTGACTTCCTAAAATATCATACAAAGCAATTTGAAAATCATCAGAGATTGATGAGAGAAATTCTAATGTGTGTTTATCTAATTTCCCTTCCAACCTTGATCTGTACATCAATTTACGAATTAGAATGGTTATATATAGCATAGACGCTTTTTTGATTTATGTCACAGGCATCTCTAGAATTAAGAAGGCAAATTTTTGATGAGCTAACAAAAGTAGTTGATCCAGAAATTAATGTCTCAATAATGGAGCTTGAACTAGTGGATAACGTTGACATTATTGGACCAGAAGTTAAAATCGATCTGCATTTGACAAGTCCCTTTTGTCCAGCAATATTTGGATTTAAGATTGCGCAAGATGTGCATGACAATGTGCTCAAGATAGATGGCATCGATGATGTAAAGGTAAATGTCTCAAATCATTTCATGGCAGAAGCTATAAACAATCAAGTTAATTCTAGTAAAAATCCTAAAAAGCCTTAAAATATTATTTTTGAAATCCTAAGAGATATCCTCTAAGCAATTGTATTGCCATTGCAGGATCAACACCTTTTGGACAAACGTGACTACAAGATCCAGCAAAGTGACATCTCCAGATTCCATGAGAGTCGTCTACAATTTTCAGTCTGTCCTCTTTTCCTTTATCTCGGTTATCTGCTACGTATCTGTAAGCTTGTGCAAGTCCCTGTGGACCAATAAATGATGTATCTGTAGCCATTGTAGGACATGCAGCGTTACACAGACCACATTTGATACAGTATGAGAACTGGAGATACTTTTCAACGTCTTGCGGTGTTTGTATAAATTCTTTAGATTCAGGTGTTACTTCAGAGTCTTCCCTTATGATAAACGGCTTCATTTTTTTATGATTTGAGATTAGTTGTTTGAAGTCAACTGCAAGATCCCTAATTATTGGGAAATTATTCATAGGTTCAACCGTGATAACGTTTGAGTGTAATTCTGAAACTTTAGTGTAACAAGCCAGTGAAGGTTTTCCATTAATCTTCATACCACAAGAACCACAGGATGCTTGTCTACAAGAGTATCTTACTGCTACAGCATGATCAAGATTTTGTTTTACATACAAAATTGCTTCCAGAACTGTGGTCCATTTCTTTACTGGGACTTTAAATTCAGAGTAGGTGGTCTCGTGTCCTTCTGCAGGATTTGATCTTGCTATTCTCAGTGTTATAGTGTTTAGTTGATCTAAGGTTTTGTCAATTGAGATTAATTCTTCAGATGGTTTAGGAGCTGTAACAACTGCCATGCCTAAGAAATCCCCATTCCCGCCATCAATATAGTCCTTGAGCCATAAGCAATCAAAATTGCCATAGATGCAATGGAACCATAGTTGACTATTTTTTCATAAGATGATCCTTGTTTTAGCTCCAAAAGAATTACTCGAAGGCCATTGAAACCATGGACGGATAACAGTATCAATATAGCTTCCAACATCAAGGCATATGGTAAAAAGTGATAATTTGCAATCACATTTTGGTATTGTAATGACTGATCAAAGTTTTGTGTCATCCTCATTAAGATATGCACAGCTACAAGTACTACAGCTCCTAATGCTGTTCCATAATGTATTTTCATGATAATACTTTCTCGCATCTTAATCACCAAATAGAACTGATGCACCATACATCATGGCAAGAGCTGCAAGTCCAATAGAGACCCAGATGCAAAGTCTTTGTTTATAGTTTAATGATGCTGCTTTGTATGGATATTCTGGTTGTCCAGGTTTTCCAACTCCTATGCCTCCATGACCAAGCATTACTCTAATTCCATTTGCGGTATGAAAAACACACATGCCAATGACCAGTGTAAGAATGATATGTCCTTGTGGCGTCTGTGTAAATTCTAACATTTTATCCCATGCAACTTTTCCATGAACAATTGTGCTTGTTTCAAAAATATGTCCTATCAAATAAGCAAGTAAACCAAGTCCAGTGAGTCTTTGTAACCAATATGCAACTCGTTCTATACCATATCGAGTAGGATTTGCCATCCCCTTAATGCCTTCACGGTTTGACAATCTTTCCGCCAACTAGTATTTCCTCTCCACTGGCTGGTATTTAGTAATAGTTACTGGATGTGTCTTAAGAACAGGTTCCTTTGTGTCATAGTAAACAAGAGTATGGTGTAAGAAGTTCTTATCATCCCTATCAGGATAATCAACTCTTGCATGAGCACCTCTGGATTCCTTTCTTGCAATTGCGCCCATCAGAATAACTTCAGCAACACGAAACATTGAATCAAGTTCCATAACGTTTGAAAAGTTAGTGTTATACTCTTTAGCTTTATCATCTACGTGCTTCCAAGTTTTTTGATGTAATTGTCGCACTTGTTTTAATCCTTCAACTAGGTTGTTTTCAGTCCTAAAGACGTAAGCTTTTGAATTCATAATATCAGTTAATTCTTGACGCACTTCATAGGGATTTACACTTCCACTTCCTCTAAAAATTCCATCATAGATTCTCTTTTCTTCAGTAGCTATCAGATGCATTGGAAACGGAGGTTGTGATTTACCTTCAAGAATATATTTTGCAGCCTGCTCACCTGTTATTTTTCCCCAAACAAGACACTCAGATGTAGAGTTTGCTCCCAATCTATTTGCACCGTGAACACTGTTACATGCAGCTTCACCAGCTGCCCATATTCCTTGAATTTCTGTTGCACCATCTATGTTTGTGTGAATTCCACCCATCATATAGTGACATACTGGTCGAACATCAATTGGTTCAGTTACTGGATCTATACCATTAAATTTTAATGATATTTCTCTGATTGCAGGAAGTTTTCCTATAATCACTTCTTTACCAAGATGCGTTAAATCTAATTTTAGACATTCCACTCCAGTCTCATTTTTGAAGCCTCTACCTTCATCAATTTCTGTCATCATTGCACGCGAAACAACATCTCTTGAGGCAAGTTCAAGTTTATTTGGTGCATATTTTTTCATAAATCTCTCTCCATCCTTGTTTATCAGATAACCTCCTTCACCTCTAGCAGCTTCTGTAATTAGAATTCCAGATGGCAATATTCCAGTTGGATGAAATTGAACAAATTCCATGTCTTTCAATGCCATTCCTGCACGATATGCCATGTCCAAACCATCAGGAGTTGAAGATAATGAATAAGTTGAGAAACTGTAAACTCGTCCTGCGCCACCAGTTGCAATAATTAGTGCCTTTGCTTTGAATGTATAAAAATTACCACTTGAAAGTTCGATAGCTGTAATACCGCAGAAACTTTGACCATCATGAATTACAGATGTAACAAACCATTCGTTGTAAAATTCTATGTTGTCAAATTTCTGACAAGTATCATAAAGTGTCTGCATTTCATAGAAACCAACTTTATCTTGAGCATATGTTGCTCGGCTAAAGCTGTAACCTCCAAATGGTCTCTGACCAATTCGTCCATCCTCTCTTCTTGACCAAGGCATTCCCCAATGTTCAAGCTGGTATATTTCAGATGGCATTTCTTGTACAAGTCTTTCAATGACATCCTGATCCCCAAGAAAGTCACTTCCTTTCACAGTATCGTAAACATGAGATTCAAGAGAATCTCCATCTTCAGGATATAGAACAGCTGCTGTTCCACCTTCGGCAGATACCGAGTGTGAACGCATAACTTGAAGCTTTGAAATAACTCCTATCTTTAACTTTGAACTTACTTTTGCTGCTTGAATTGCGGCCCTAAGACCAGCAAGACCAGAACCTACTATCAAGAGATCAAGTTCTATGCTGTTAACCATTATTCGACTTCTACTTTTCAGGCTTCATAAATATGTCTTGTGAAGGCTCTACACCTTCTTGGTACATAGTTCTCCGTTTTACCTAGAGATTTGAAAAATAATCAAAGGTCAACCAAGTAATAAATAATTGTAGAACATTATAGCCATAGTTGAAAAATATTAGAAAATTATTATTAGATAAATCAAAACCTCTTGTTTTTCCAGGAGTATATGATGCAATAACTGCAAGAATTGCTCAGAAAGTAGGTTTTGAAGCAATGTTTCAGACAGGATATGGAACATCTGCAGCACTTCTTGGCATGCCAGATTATGGTTTCATCGGATCTAAAGAGACAATTGAAAATGCAACAAGAATATGCAAATCGGTCTCTGTTCCAGTCATAGTAGATGCTGACACGGGTTATGGAAATCCATTGAGTGTATGGAAACTTGTAAATGAATTGGAGGCAGTCGGAGCATCAGGAATATTTCTTGAAGATCAGAAATGGCCGAAGAGATGCGGACATATGTCTGGTAAAGAAGTAATTCCAAAAGAAGAATATGTTGAAAAACTTCGTGCTGCTGTTGATGCTAGGAAAAGTAAGGATTTCATAATTGTGGCAAGGACAGATGCCCGGGCTACTGAAGGTATTGATGCGGCAATAGAAAGAGGTTTACTTTATAAAGAAATTGGAGCAGATGCAATTTTTGTTGAAGCCCCAAAATCAATTGATGAGATGAAGAAAATAGGAAAATCAATCAAAGCTCCTCTGGTTGCCAATATGATAGAGGGTGGAGCTACGCCGGTTCTTTCATCCAGTGAACTACACAAAATGGGATTTAATCTAATTTTATATCCATTATCAGTACTTTATGCAAACACATTTGCTACATTAAAGATTCTAAAGGAATTGAAAAAATCTGGAACTACGTTGAAGTTTAAAGAATCTCTTGTTAATTTTGATGAGTTTAACGATATTGTAGATCTCACAAAATTCAAGAAAATGGAAAATAAATATTCGATAAAATAATTAACAAAAAAGAAAAGTGATTTTCAAGGTCCTATCTAAGAGTTTGTTCTCTTTACTTCTATTTCTATAGTAGAAACATTTCTAGTACGTCCATCTTGTGATTGCATTGGTTCTGAACCTATTGTGATGTTTCCCACGGCAAAGCCTGCATTTTCTGTCTTTCGTGCTATGATTTGAGCTACGTCGACTGCAGCGCCGATACTCATTCCTCTTGCCTTGATTGATATTTTTGGTTGATTTGCCAACTGTATGAGCGCAGAAGTAACATACGCCATCAGAGGCTTCTTTCCTATGTAGATTATGTCTCTAGATTCGGACATACATTGAGCATCATTTGGGATAATTTAAATCTAAGAATGAAAAATTCGAGGCATTGAAGTTTTTACTGTTCATAGTTTTTGGAATAGCAATAATTGGGATTGGTTCAGCGTATGGATATCAGGAAGTTTCAACATTAGATTTCAAAGTAGTAAATTCTCTTGGTGAGGATATCAAATCTCCTGTTGTTGATCAACAACTTAACTTACAAACTTCTTTGAAAAATTTGGGTAATAAAACCATCAATTGGGCATACATAGTACAAGTAATTAATTCAGATGGGGCAATTGCTGATCTAAATTATGCCACTGGTTCCATTGTAAAAAATCAGACTCTTGCTGCAGCACTTTCGTGGACGCCACATACAAGAGGAAATTATAAAATCGAGATATTTGTTTGGGATAATTTGCGTGACATTAATCCACTTGCACCCATGTTAACTCATTCAATTACTGTAACTTAAAAAGTGGACCGGGTGGGATTTGAACCCACGATCTCACCCATGCCAAGGGCGTATCCTACTAGGCTAGACGACCGGCCCATATTCAACCAGAATATTACATCTGATTTGCATTAACTTTTTTTGAGAGGTTATTAACGTTTAGCGTGAATTAAAATCAGTATCCAAAATAATAGCATAAGATATTTAACCTTGTAAATTAAAAACTTGACGTGGTCGTAGACAATAAAGCGATTATTTCCTACATACAAATTCAGAAAGAAGATTTAGGAGTTTTTAGATTCAAACCAAAAGAAGGTGGCCAAGTTCCACAATACAAAGCTGGACAATTTCTTACACTTGGAGTATTTGTACCAGCAGAGAATAAGATTATTCGAAGAGCATATTCTATTGCATCAAATCCAGAGAACAAAAATTATATCGAATTATACATTAGATGGGTAAGAAAACCATTACCAGGACGTCTTACTACAGTTTTGTTTAGTGCAAAAGAAGGAGATGATATAATTTGGCTAAAACCAGTTGGTCCTTTTACCATAGAAGATAAGAAACCAGACGGTGAACCAGACAATAGAAGAATCGTATGTCTTGGTGGAGGTACAGGCCTTGCACCATTTGTTAGTTATGCAAAACATCTTCATGCAACAGGAAGTAAAAGAGAAGTTGTAGTATTTCATGGAGCCAGTTATGTTGATGAGTTAGGTTACAGAGAAGAATTAACTCGATTAGAAGAGGAGAGTCTGGATAGAGGAAAAGACAAGTGGAATTTCAAATACAGAGCTACTATTAGCAGATCAGATGAATGGTTTAACAGAACTTGGAATGGTAATAAAGGTAGAGTAGAGAGTTTCTTACAGTCAAAAGATGGTGAAATGTCACCACTTGAAAAGATGGTTGGTGAGAAAATTACAAAAGATAATACTGTCTTTTTCATTTGTGGTTGGCAGGGAACCATTGATGGATGTATGGATGTCTTGACACCAAAAGGCTTTGTCACAGAAAGAACCAAGCGAGCAGACAAGAGCTTTGAGATAAAGTATGAATCATACGGATAAAAGAAATCATCTTTGAAAGAATAATATTCTATTACCTTGGCGAGTCTACAGGGACGTAGGTTAGCTTGGTAGACTGCCAGCCTCGGGCGCTGGATGTCGTGGGTTCAAGTCCCATCGTCCCTATGTTCTTGAAAATTTTATCATAATTCTAAATAAATGATTGAAATATGCCATAAAAATACAGAAGCCAGTTGACAATCGCAATATATCTCGCACATTTGAATCCCGTTACAAAGGCTCATGTAGAAATTATCAATGAATTAAAAAATGAAAATGAGGTCAGAGTATTACCAGTCATATTCATGAAGGATGGTAAAGAAATCAATAGCCGAAGTTTTCCATTTAGTTATGAACTAAGAAAGAAAATGCTCAATGTCGTGTTTGGAGACAGTATTACAGTTTTACCAAATTATACGTTCTATGCACCATTTTTAAAATACATGCCTCCGATGTTATCTCCTTATTCATGGAAAATAAAAAAACAAATTCTTGATGAGATAACTAGAGACTATTTCACTTACACCGGAGACAAAGCTGAGGGTTTTGTGCTTAAACTCTATGGACTTAATCCCAGAATAGGAAAAAGAAAGGAAACTTCTGCATCGTATGTAAAACAAAAGATGTTTGAGGCAGCTATGGGAAAAGATACAGATTGGGAAAATTATGTTGAGCCCAAAGTAGTACGAATAATACGCGAAAACTGGGATATCGTAAAGAAATTTGCAAATGCTGAGGATCTTACATATCGTGTATTAGGAATGAAATTCCCAAGCATTGGATTTTGGTAGAAATAGATTAATTATAGACGGATGGGGTTTTTTAATATGAAACCTTTTGTACCAAAATTCGTCTGGTTTGATGGAAAAATAGTAAAGGACGAAGATGCAAAGGTTCCAGTTATGACTCATGCCATACATTATGGAACTTCGGTTTTTGAGGGACTACGAGGATATTGGAATTCTAAAAACTTGAATATTTTCAGACTTGAAGATCACATAAAGAGATTTAGAAATTCAGGTAAGGTATATTCAATTTCTTTGAGATTTACAGATAAAGAAATGGCTAATGCGATAATTGATCTTTGTAAAAAAAATAATGTAAAAGAATCATGCTACATTAGACCATTTTATTTTGTAGGTAGACATGGGATTAATCTTCATGTCACTGAAGATACTCCAACACATGCGGCTGTAGTCATGTTTCCTTTTGGAGAACTATTCAACAAAAATGGAATAAAGACAGGCATATCTTCTTGGAGACGAATTAATGACATGTCTACACCGCCACTTGCAAAAATGGGTGGAAATTATCTCAATTCCATACTAGCAACACAAGAATCTAAGAGAAATGGTTACGATGAAGCCATATTATTAGATCATCTAGGAAACATAAGTGAAGCACCTGGAGAAAACATCTTCATCATAAGAAATGGAAAGCTGCTAACTCCTCCACCTAGCTCATCAGCATTGGAAGGGATAACAAAAGATTCTGTTATTGAGATAGCAAAAGATCTAGGGTATCAGATAATTGAGCGTGAAATTCCTAGAACCGAAATTTATTTTGCCGATGAAGTATTTCTGACAGGAACAGCTGCTGAAATAACTCCAGTTATTTCAATAGATGGTAAAAAGGTTGGAGATGGTAAAGTAGGTAAAATTACGGAAAAGATTAGAATAATCTATTCAGATATCACAATGGGCAAAAATAAAAAGTACTCGAAGTGGATGACAGCGGTGTATTAAGATGAAAATAGTTCAAGTGGGTACTGGTGGCTTTGGGAAAAATCACGCCAGAATTCTTTCTCAACTTGGGGTTCTTTCCGCAATATGTGACATGAATACGTCTCGTGCAGAAGAATTTGGCAAAAAGTATTCTGTAAATTATTATTCATCTCTAGACTCTCTTATGGATTCAGAGCAATTTGATGCAGCATTTGTTTGTACACCTACTTCAACCCATTTTGATATAGCAAAGAAACTCTTAGAACAAAAGAAAAATGTCTTTGTAGAAAAACCTATGACTTATCTCTCACATGAAGGTGAAGAGTTACTTGAGCTAGCCAAGAAAAACAAGGTGGTTCTAACAAGTGGTTACATAGAGAGATTCAATCCTGCAGTTTCACTTGTCAAAGAATATGTCAAGACAAAGAAGTATGGTGAATTGATAATGCTTGAATTTCACAGAGAAAACAGAATGCCTAATCATATAAAAGATGTAGGAATCATTTATGATACTTCAGTTCATGATATTGACACTGCTATGTGGCTATTTGACGACGTACCAGAAGTCGTATTTGCAAGATCTGGAAAAATAAGACATGAACATGAAGATTTTGCAACAATAATGCTAGGCTTCAAAGATAACAGAGTTGCAATCATTTCATCAAACTGGATTACTCCAATCCGTGTAAGAAAATTCAGTGCTGTATGTGGTGATGCAATAATTTCTTCGGATTTTATTACACAAGAAGTAAAGATTGAAACAAGTTCCGGAGGTGAAATACCTCGCAAGGAAATGGAAGAGCCATTGCTTTTAGAGATTAAGAACTTCATTTCAGCAATAGAAGGAAAAGACAGCATAAGAGTAAGAGCAGAAGATGCTGTAAATACAACTAAAATTGCAGAAGCGGCACTTTTATCTAGTCAAAAAGGAACTCCAATCTATCTAGACCTAAAATGAACAGAAAACTGATAGAGATTTTGGCGTGTCCAATAGACAAACACTTTCCACTTGAGCTTGTAGAATTTAATTCCAAAGACGAAATTATTTCTGATGGCGTAATATTTTGTTCCAAGTGTTCAAGATACTATCCAATAATAGAAGAGATTCCCATAATGTTGCCTGATGAACTACGTGACAAAAATCAAGATATCGAATTCTTAAACAAGTACAAAAATACTCTTCCTGATAAAATAGTTTCAAAAGGCTCTCCGTGGCACTTGTGATAAAAAATGGTGACAAATTTCATTTCTGAAAAAGCAAAACTTGGCAAAAATGTGAGGGTATGGCATTTTGCTTACGTAGGAGATAATGCAGAGATTGGAGATAATGTCAAGATTGGTTCTCTTGCACATGTAGATTATAATGTAAAGATAGGAGAAAATACAATGATAGAGGGACTTGTTTACATACCACCTCTTTCAGTAATAGGAAAAAATGTTTTCATCGGACCTGCTGCAGCGTTGACCAATGATCCATATCCAGCTAGTAAAAAGATGATAGGAGTAACCATAGAAGATGGAGCCGTCATTGGCTCTAGGGCTGTAATTAAGGCAGGAGTTACAATAGGTAAGAATAGCGTAGTAGCAATGGGTGCAGTAGTAACAAAGGATGTTCCACCCAATTGTGTTGTGATTGGAGTTCCAGCCAAAGTCAAGTATTCAAGAGAAGAATATGACAAGAAAAAGAAGAACTGGGAAGAAAGCTAGTGACTCATTTGTTTTTGGAAAATCCAGTTCTTAATTTTTGACATTAGTAAAACCCAAAGCACTACAAGTATCATTGCAATGGCTGCTTTTACAATAGAATCTAGTATATGATCAAATGCTCCAAATCCATGTATTGAGAGAGGTGCTATAATTGAGACAAGTAATCCTCCTCCACCAATAATTAATGCCCACATTACAAAAATGTAGAAGAAGATGGGTTTTCCTTTCATATTTTGATCTCCATCATAAAAGCCGTAATGATTGCCAATGCTGCAGAAAATAAGGCCAGTCTAAAAATTACAAATCCCACTTGTTTTTCAGTCATAGGCCCATTAGCTAAAATCAATCTAACAAGAGTTACTGGAGCTGATTTATCGTCACTTGCCATTAACCTAAAATCTTCAGTATGAACTACAGGCTTTGCTTTAATCTGTCTATGTTCAATTACTCTTTTTACACTAGAGAGAAAGAGAAAAGAGTTTATCACTGCAGGAAGTAATGCAATTGCTGCAATAACTTCAACGTGACCTACAATAGCTAATGTGCCATACATTGCTCCCATAGTTAGAGCACCAGAATCTCCAGGAAATATCCTACTTGGAACTTTATGATATTTGTAAAATGCAAGAGAGACAAATCCAAGAGGTAAACTTGCCAGTGCAACATCATAATTATGTATAATTACAAGACAAATTGTAAGTGCAAAACTTGCAATGGTCATGAATCCACTTGCAACACCATTGAGAACATCAATAGAGTTTATTGCATTTCCCATTACAGGAATCATAAAAATTATCAATGCCAAATATAATTCAGGAATACGTACGGAACCAAACAATGGAAATGCAAGATGTGGTAAATACACTCCTAGTAAAATTATTGGTATTGCCGTTCCCGCAAGGGCTAGAGGTTTGAACCATCCACCAAGTACTTTCCTGTCATCGGCAAAACCTACAAGAAAAGCAAGTGAAGTTGTGATTATAATTGCCAATATTGCAGTAGAAGGAAAAAATGTATAGAGTACAAATTCAGAAGCCAAAATTCCTGCAAGCATAGACGGTCCCCCAGGACGAGCAACCATTGTT
>QYPM01000019.1 GCA_007280465.1 Nitrosopumilales archaeon | reverse complement strand
TCACAAGGTTTCACCAAAAGCTGTTGTAAAGATAGAACGTAGTACTGCAGTTACCATACTAACTGAAACAACTACAGATAAAAAAATACGAGTTACATTTGAAGAGATAGGCGGCCTCAAGACCCAGACAAAGAGAATGCGAGAAATTGTAGAACTTCCATTAAAGCATCCTGAAATATTTGCAAGACTCAACATAGAACCTCATAGCGGTATTCTCCTTTATGGTCCACCAGGATGTGGAAAGACATTGATTGCCAAAGTATTGGCAAGCGAATCAGAGGCAAACTTCTATTCAATCAACGGTCCAGAGATTATGAACAAGTATTACGGAGAGACAGAAGCTAGACTGAGAGATATTTTCAAAGAGGCAAAGGAGAATTCCCCCAGTGTAATATTTATTGATGAAATTGATGCAATTGCTCCAAAAAGAGAGGAGGCATATGGAGATGTAGAAAAAAGAGTGGTGGCGCAGTTGCTAGCTTTGATGGACGGCCTCAACGACAGAGGAAATGTCATAGTTTTGGGGGCAACAAACAGACCAGAAAGTGTAGACCCCGCATTAAGAAGACCAGGTAGATTTGACAGAGAAATTGAGATCTCAGTTCCCAACGCAGAGGGCAGACTGGAGATATTAGAAATTCACACACGTGGTATGCCGCTCTTAAATGTAGATCTTAAGATACTTGCTGCTGAATTGCATGGCTATACTGGAGCTGACATTAAATCACTTTGTAGAGAAGCTGCAATGAAAGCTGTAAGAACGCTCTTGCCAGATGTAGAAAATGAAACTGAAAAAATTTCTCCTGAAATTTTACTAACTTTGAAAATTACATTACAAGACTTTTACGATGCAATGCGCGAGATTGTACCAACTGCAATGCGGGAATTTTATGTTGAAAGTCCAAAAGTATTTTGGAGAGAAGTGGGGGGACTGGATGACGCAAAAAGAATTTTGGAGGACAATTTGATAATGGCAATCAAGGAGCCTTTAAAATTCCAAAAGATGGGAATTAAACCACCAAAGGGCGCACTATTATACGGTCCATCAGGATGTGGAAAGACACTACTTGCAAGAGCTCTTGCGACAGAAAGTGGTGCAAACATGATACTTGTAAGAGGACCTGAGATTTTGTCAAAGTGGGTAGGAGAATCAGAAAAGGCAATCAGAGAGATATTCAGAAAGGCCAAGACTTCGTCACCATGTATTATAATATTTGATGAGCTTGACTCACTTGCCCGCGCCAAATCAAGTGAAGAGGGAGGAATAGGCGAGAGACTACTCAGTCAGCTTTTAACAGAGATGGAAGATGGTGGAGCTTCACGAGTGGTAGTGTTAGGAATATCAAATAGACCAGATCTTATCGACCCGTCTTTGATAAGACCTGGTAGATTAGATCTAGTAATTTTTGTTCCACCACCAGATGAGAAGGGAAGATTTGAGATAATCAGACTATTAACAAAACAGATGCCACTTTCTGGAGATATTGATTTGAAAGAGATTGCAGTTGCAACAAAGGGGTATAGTGGTGCAGACCTGGTTGCAGTGTGTAGAGAAGCTGCAGTAAATGCAATGCGAAACAGCAGTCTTAAAATCACAAGTGTTGACTTTTCCACAGCGCTAAAAAATGTCAAGGCATCAATTACAAAGAGTGTAGAAGAATGGTATTCAACAGTTAAGGATAATATCTCATACGCATTACCAAAGCCAATGGACAAGGCATTTTACGGTTAGATATGGCAGTTCCACTTCGAAATACAATATATGAAAAAATTAAGATAGCAGGATCCCTTACTGATTCTGATTTATCAAAGGCATTGATCAAGGCAGGAATTTCAATACCAGAAGACGAGTTTAATAAAATACTCCTTAATTTAGAAATTTATGGTATGATAAAAGTAACATGGCTTACAAAGGATGAACGCAGAATAGAGATATCTGAAAAAGAAGAAGATGAAGATGAGATAGAAAGACAGAACATGGAGAATCTCGAAAAAGAATACGAGTCAGGTTTTCCAGGTGTTGGCCAGCAAGAAGAAGAGATTCAAGAATAAATTATTACATCTAAAATTAAAGACTCGAATCAAGTTTGATTTTTTACAAATTAGATTATGTTTTAAGATAATCTATTTACCAAGTTCTTTCATGTTGGCTTCAAGAATTACTAGTCTTCTTTGTGCAACATCCACGATACGCTTTAAGACATCAATCTCATTGCTGTTTTGTTTTCCCATCTCATTTATGCTATCAAATAAAACTTTGGCCTCGTTTGTCAGCCCATTGTCAGTCTTGTCCATCCTAGCTGCAAGGCGAGTATGATCCTCTTCTAACTTTTGTATCCTATTACTAGTCTCATCTATTTTTTTATTTACCATGTCAATTTCAGAATGAATTGAGGTTAATTCTTCTTCAACTTTATTTGGCTGAGATGAGCGAAATCCATCCATTCCCGGTATTTTTAGCCCCACGATTCAAGATATGTATGGTTCCTAGTTAAGGATATGGTGGCAAGGGAGAGATATCATATTTCAATAAAGAAATTATTTAAGATCAATCTAGTTTAATTTTTTACAGAATTTTCATCATCTGGAATTTTCTTTGTCTACCATGCTTTGAATTGTTTTCTCAAGTGTAAGCATATCAGTTGTTTTGTGTATCGAGCAGTTGACTCCATTATCTTGTAATTTTTTCAACTCAACTTCTGCAACATCCCCTGCTGAAAATACTAGAATATTGTTTTCTTTTATTTTGCCTGCCTGAATGAGAGATTCAATAATATCATAGCCTGAAAATTTTGGCATGGCAAGATCCAACAATATAGCATCAAATCGTTGTTCTAAAATCATGGCCAATCCTTCCCTTCCATCGTTTGAGACTACACAGTCATGACCATGAGAACTTAGATATTCGCAAATCATGTTTGTAATTGTTCTATTATCATCTATTGCAAGAATTCTCAACAAGATACAAACAAAGTAACCTAAATTTTAGGCTTTAAGAAAAAACTTACACTAGCAAGTGTTTGTAAAATCATAACTTGTATTGAAATTAAGAGATTATTTTATTACTGGAAAATGAAATGCTGCATCAAGTGCAATTGCTACAAATATTATTGTAAGATATGGAGCAGTTACCTTGTATGCCTTCCATGCAAATTCTGAAGTAGGAGTCTTTGTTAGATTGTAATGATACACTAGCATTAAGCCGCCTGATACTAGAGCCACTGCGAGATAGACATAGCCCAATCCAAATGCCACAAGCATAACAGAGTATGGCAACAAGATGGCAGTGTTAAGTAAAATATACTTGGAAGTTTTTTGCATTCCAATTAGTACGGGAAGCATTGGAATTTTGGCTGCGGCATATTCTTCTTTCATTTTCATTGCAAGACACCAAAAGTGAGATGGGGTCCAGACAAAGACAAGTGTACCTACCAATGCACCCAGAATATCCATAGAGCCTGTTGCTGCAGACCATCCTGCCATGGCTGCACAGCTTCCAGCAAATCCTCCAATTACAATATTTGACCAGTTGTTGCGCTTGAGCCACACTGTATAGATAATCACATAGAAAAATATCCCAAAAGCAATGAAAAATGTCGATACAGGATTTAGTGTAAACCATGCATATACTACAGAGATGCAACTTACCACCACCCCATAGATCAAAACATTGCGTGCAGACATCCTTCCAGAAGGGATTGGCCTAGTACTGGTTCGTTTCATCAACGGATCAATGTCTTTGTCATAAAAGTGATTGAGTGCACTTGAACCTGCAGATGCGAGTGCGCCTGCTATTATAAGATTAAGAAATGTAGTATAATTCAGAGGTGCGTGCATTATCAGTATGCTTGCAGCATACATCGAGGTAATTGCTGTAATAACAAGTAAAACTATGATTCTAGGTTTAGATATCTCAAGTACTTCCTTTAATCCCACGATCTTGGGCAATTTACAGGGAATTTAATTTCTTCGAAGATTCCCCTTTTTTGCGAGTGCAAAAGAATTAAGTATTACACTTCGTGAAACTACCTCAAATGAGTGACTGGGACCTAATGATGCCAGGAATGGGACTATCAGCGATAGGTCTTGCAGGTGTTATTTTATCATACATGGGTATTGCCAACACATTCCTTACAGGAATGCAGGCATTGGCAGGTTTGACTTTGTTTATCGGTTTGATATTTTTATCAGCAGGAATGCTTAGTGGTGGAATATCTACTAGTGGACGGGCAAAGGCAACTACACTTGTGATATTTGGCATTGCGGGGTCTGTTGGAACTTATGCAATTAGTTTGAATAAAGTAATCACATCATTGCCATTATTTGTTGGAATACTCATAATGGTAATTATTCCAAGTATAGTAATCGCGTTTGCTGCAATGAAGACTCCAAAATATTTCAAGCCAATTGCAGTAATATTTGTACTAGCATCATTAACTGCAATCACATCTTATACAGTATTTGGTTTTGTTGGACCAGGAGCTCAATTTTCATTTCATACACCAGGACAGAATGTAACAGAGGTTGAAAAGCCTACTGAAGTTTCAACTGCCCCAGTTATTGTAATCAACATTCCACTTAATGCATCGGTCCAAGGAAATCCAAGTTTTGACCCTGCGTCCATGTCAGTTCCCAAGGGAGACATAATAGAGTGGAAGAACATCGATAAAGTTCCACACACTGTAGTTAGTGCACCAGATGGTGCAGTATGGGACTCGGGAATAATATCAGCAGGCAAGTCATTCAAGTTAGATACATCAAAACTTGATGTCAAAGAATATGATTATCTCTGTACAGTTCATCCGTTTATGATAGGAAAAATAACTATAACAGTACCTGTTAAACCAGTATTTGCAAATGTAACAATAGCTGTGGGTTCTGCAAAACAAGCTGCAGGTCAGAAATATTTTGATCCTACAGAGATTTCAGTCAAGACTGGAACTACGGTAGTCTGGACAAATGCAGATAGTGTATCACATACGGTAACCAGTGGAGACCCAAGTGCAGGTCCATCAGGCGCATTTGATTCGGATTTGATAAAGCCTGGAAATACATTTAATCATAGATTTGATTCTGTTGGACCTACTCCATACTTTTGTTCAGTCCACCCATGGATGACTGGAAAAGTTACAGTAGGATGACAGTAAAGTCCATAGTTTTATCTAAAAATCAAATCGATATACTAAAACAGCATTCTGAAAAAAATTCTCCAAACGAGGCATGTGCTGTACTATTTGGGAAAACAGATGATGATAGCAATATAATAGTCAAGGAGGTTTTTCTTACAAAAAATATAGAAAATTCTCCAGTAAATTTTACCATATCACCTGAAGAATTGATACTAGCATACAGTAAAGCAGAGAGTGAAAATCTCGATGTAGGTGCAATATTTCATTCCCATCCAGGATCTGTAGCATATCCTTCTTCTACTGATAAGAAATACATGGAAATTAATCCAATACCATGGGTTATTTTTTCAAACATACATGACGAGTTTAGAGCTTATATCTACGATTTAGATCTAGTCCCAGTTCCAGTAAAGATTTTGTAATTTTACTTTTTGTGAACGTGTTTGTGTCGTTCAAGGTGGTCCTTGTCTGTAAAAGTTGTATCACAGTCTCTACATTTGAATTCAGTCTTTGTGCCCCACATCGACAGGTATTAGGCAAACTAATCTAAAAGGCTTTAGCAAGATAATCTGAAAGTTATTTTCTTGCCGTCAAGATTTATTGGAATTTCTATATCTTTTGATATAATTTTCCCAATAACATTTACAGGAGAATATGGTTTGATTTCACCTTTATTCCCAATAGGAGTTGGACCAAAGAATAGGCAGATGGCTTGTCCAGGAGGCCAATATGCAACATCAAGTAGGCTAACTAATGGTTTAGAGTTTTCTTTTTTTACCACAATAGGAATTGGGTCGGTGTAGAGCTCTTCGCCCCAGACATGCACGGTTACAGAAATTGGTAGGTTGTCAAGAATTGCTTTTACAGTATTTGGGGCAAGGGAAGAATCAAGTTCCATCTCCAGAGACTTGTTTGGTGGGATTTCAATTGTTATTTTAGATAGCATTTCAGAAACTCAGGTAAGTGATGCCAGAGCGCGCGTGACATCAGTTTTGCTTATTATTCCAGAGATCTTGCCTTTATCATCAAGTACCCCAAGGGCACTTACATTGTGTTCAATCATGACTCTACATGCTTTTGCAAGGTCTTGATTGCTTTTTATTGAAAATATTCCTCTTGTCATAATTTCACTTGCAAGTGTTATGGCACCAAATCCTTCAGATGAAACAAAGCCTTTCTGAATGTGATCTGATAATGAAAAATCATCGGAAAAATCTTCCACTCCAAGTTCAAGTGAGACCCTAAAGAAATCTCTAAACGATATGACACCAACTAGATTATCGTTTTGATCTTTGGCAATTATTCTTGAGATTTTATGTTCAAGCATCTTTGTCATAACTCGTGTTAGTGATGCAGTATCATGTACTGTAAACACATGGTCAGTCATATAGTCAGCAACCGTGTATTTTTTTGTGTGATTCATGGAATAAAATTTTGTAAGATCAGTCTTTGTAAATATTCCCTCAAGGTTATTTTCGCTTCCCACTGCAAGAGAGCTTATGTTTTTTTCAATCATTTTCTTTGCACATAAAACGGCCGATGTGGTGCTATCTGTGTATACTAGCCCTTTCATTATTTGTGCAAGCGGTATTCTATCAAGGCTTTGATTAGATTTTTCAGTAAACAAGAAAAAGCCAATATCCTTTTCTGTTACAATGCCAACGGGTTTTTGTTCACTAGTAATTACTAGACGACTTTTGTTAAGATCAAGCAGCTTGGACATTACCTGTGAAACGCTGGAATTCTCTGCAATGGACAATGGTTTATGCATTAATTCTTTGGCAGTGAACATGAAAATATCATGTAATGAATATCCATAAAAACTAGGGATTAATTATCAAGTCTGAAAATTAAGAGAGTTTCCATTTGTTAAAAATTTGAAAATAAATTGAGTGGATCTGGGGGATAGATATCACAGGGCATTATTTTGAACTAGCATAAAATATTGGAAAATCATCTTTGAAGGATTGCAGTGATGATTGTGCGACTGTACGCCTATTGGTTTTAATTACCAACCATTACCAACCATTACCAATAAGTATATAATACCTTACCAATCAAAGGAAACACATGAGTAAAACACCTGAACCAAAAGAGTTCAATACAGAATCAAAAGAAATCCACTCAGTCTACAAGCATAGCGCAGACAGATTTTTTGATGAGGTAGAAAAATCAATACCACAATTCCATCAATCAGTCACAAGTCTTCAGCGTTCATACATTGCAGCATGGAAAAAGGCAGTAGAATCTACCATATCCATGACTCAGGAATTTGCAACAAAATGCGGCATGAGCACAGGCGTCACATCTGCTATGGCAAAAATAGTAAATGGTACAACTGAAGAATTCATGAAGGCCCAAGCACTACAAAATAAAGCAATACTGACTGCAATTGATGCTACACAGCAATCAATCAATACATTCAGCGAGAATGCAAAATTGTACACTGGACTAGACCAAGGCATAATGCAATATTGGATTCAAGCATGCACACCTACACGAAACTAGTGTAAAGGAGCTTTATCCTTTTTTATTTTAAATAATCATATCTGGATTCTTTCAAGATGTCAGTGCCTGAGTAAAAAGTGGCATAGTTTTCAAAAAACATGGCATATTCAAGAAAAATTCAGGATTGCGCCTTCTGAGAAGTGTAACTTTGTTCCATCCCATGTCTGTATTATCTAACTTTGAAACTCTAAATAGAACTATTTTCAAACATGAATCATGGAAATTCACGTATACGATACATATGTAGAGGCAAAGGACGGCCACACGATGCATTTTGACGTCATCACCAGTCAGAAGGATCATGATAAAGCAATCCAGTATGCAAAGGAATGGCTAAAAACCGTCGGAGAGACCGATTCAAAGGTATCAACGGAGGAATGTCAGTTCTGTCATTCACAAGGTGCACCAGAACCCATTGCAAATGAGATCCAAAAGAAAGGCTATTTCATCCAAAAGATGGAAGGCTGTCCGTAGAGATACCTACTTAATTTTTTAAACCAATCACTATTTTTAAAAACACTATTAGCGTCTAGC
>QYPM01000001.1 GCA_007280465.1 Nitrosopumilales archaeon | reverse complement strand
TGAACACCAAGTGTCTTCTCAAGATCATTTACTGTAGCTCCACCTCGTCCAATTATTGATGGAATGGATTCCTTGTCTACTCGCACTCGTATGCTGTTATTTGATAAAATCTCTATTTCTGCATCAGAATCAAACCTTCGAATCGTATCTCTAATTTTTGATTCTGCCAGTTTTTCTATTCCTCCACTTTTGGTCTCTTTTGATATTGGAATGACTATATTTTCCTCACCATATGTGTAGATTTCATATTCCAGGACATGGTCTTCGAAATTTCGAATTTCTATGACTGGTCTTGCCAAGTCTTGTTCTGTCATCCCGGTAGGAACCTTTACTTTGAATTCTAATTCATATACTTTGGAAACTTGACCTGCTCGAATAAAGACAACTGTATCTAAAATATGTGGAATCATACCAAGCTCAACTTTTCCTATGAATCTCTGTATTGCATCAAGGGGAGCATGTGCATGTACAACTCCTACCATTCCAACACCTGCAAGTCTTAGGTCTGAGAATACTCTAAAATCGTGAAATCTTCTTACTTCATCAAATATTGTATAATCTGGTCTGACAAGAAGCAGTATGTCTGCAGCATTTTCAAAACTTCCTTCAAGTTGCGTATACTGTGTTACTTTCTTGTTTACTGAAAGATCTCTTGGTGACTCGAACGTCTTTACTATCTTGCCTTTGTTAGAGTAAAAATCTGCAAGGCTTGATGCAAAAGTACTCTTACCAGAGCCTGGGGCTCCCGAAATTAGTATTCCCTCAGCTTCTTCAGAAATACGTTTCATTAACTTTTCAGAAATTGTATACTGTTCTAATGACATTTTTACTATGGGGTGCGTTATTGTGATTTCATAACTGCTTGAAAATGGTGAATGGGTTACTACAACTCTGAAATCTTTGTATTGGATTACTATAACTCCTGATTTTGATATTTCAATTATGCCCAATCGGGTAGCTCTTGATGCTTCCAATATTTCCTTAGTAATTCCTTCCAAGTATTCTTTTGTCAATGGCGTTTGATCAATTTCTACTAGGGAAAATCCTCCTGGCTTTCCTCGTTTTGCAAGAGGTAAAGTTCCTTCCTTGAGGTGAATGCTCATAGTTTGATTATCAAAGAATTTCTCAAATTCTAAATCTGAAATTTTTATCTGCGGTTTTGAGTAGCTTGTTTTTACTCCTTCTACTTGAGCTACCAAGGCCTGAACATAGTCTGCAGTGTAAAATATGGCACCGTTCTTTTTTGCAATGTCTTTTATTATTGCATCAATTCTACCATGTCTTGCAAGTTTGATATCCTCCATGCTGGGCCTCTCACCTTCAAATCTTAGAATGATGTTGTTTTTCTCTGCCAGATCGCGAATTTTTTTGATCTCCTCAAGGCCTACAAAACCGTAATCCTTGTGTTGTGATGCCTGTGATTGTAATTCGTCTAATACAGCAACGGGAATTATTATCTCACAATTTGTTAATGTGCCTGCTTCAATTAACTTGGTAATCTCACCGTCTATTATGATACTAGTGTCTACTACGTATTTTTCCATGTGTGGTACTCATTTTTAGCACCTTTTAACCATACCTGTATTTTCTCTAAGAATAATATAGCATGATATTGAAACAGATCTCATGTCTGGAAGAAAAAATGATGTACTAATAATTGAAGATAGCATGGCCATCACTATCTTACTAAGAGATTTTCTAAAAAAACTAGGCTATGATAATGTTGAATCATGTACTAATGGAAAGACTGGGATTCGTGTATTTTCTGATCTAGAATCTGCTGGAAAAAAGCCCATAGTTCTACTGGATTTTCATCTTCCGGATATGGATGCAAACAAAATAATGGAAAGCATTTTTAACATACGTCCCGACGCAAAAATTATTCTTGAAACTGCAGATTCCAAGTCTGATGAGCAAATTAAAAATGCTCTTAGAGGGGGGGCTTATCTCTATATTGAAAAACCCATAAGATTTGAAAATCTCAAAAATGTCTTTGAAACTCTAGAACAAGAGGGAATAATTCTTGAAGGAAAACCGTTTAATGAACTTGAACGAATCAAATCTCACCTAAAATCTTTCTCAAGGATAAGTCTCGCAAGACTCTCTGAATATTCTGATACGGAAAATGAACTATTACAAAAGTATCTTTCACAACTTGAAAATGAAAAAATTGTTATGAAAATCTCAGATATGAAAGAAATCTCATGTAATCAATGCAATTCATTAAGAATTTTTCCTAATTTCTTCTGTCCTGCATGTAAAAGTAATAATTTTGTTCAAGGAAAACTAATTGAGCATTTCAAGTGTGGTAATGTTTCAGTTGAAGATTCTTACAAGGAAAACAAATGTCCAAAATGTCACAAGGAGATTAAGATCCTCGGAGTTGATTACAAATCTATGGATAATTACTACATTTGTAAAGACTGTGGAGATAAATTTCCAGAACTATCCCAAGATTATGTTTGTGTCAGATGTAGTAATAGATTTCCATTAGAGAAAACTAAATGGATCTCAAGTCCTGGATACAAGATAGTTTAATCTCTCAATTGGCAACTTTAATGATTGTATCCAATACTTCTTGAAAATTAAATGGTTTTAGAATATACGCCTTGGCTCCTAAACTCAAACACTCTTTTACAGTCTCTTGATTATCACTAGCTGAAATCATAATTACATTTGCATCTGGATCGTATCCTATGATTTCTTTGAGTACTGAAACACCATCTTTTTTTGGCATTGCCATGTCTAGTAAGACAACTTCTGGTTTTACTTTGATGTATTCCTCCAAAGCTCCGACCCCATTTTGTAACTCCCCAACCAGATTATGTTTGCCTATAGTTACAATATCTTTCAAAACCATCCTGATGGCATCAGAGTCATCCACTATCATTACACTGGCCATGGTATGGATGCAAATATGTCATATATAATTAAAAGTGTAAATCAAAGTCCAGTAATGTCAGGATAAGTATCCATTACTTGCTTTCTAAAATCATCAGTCTCAATGTCTGTATCTCCATTAAAAATAAGACTCATTCTCTGAACAGCTTCAAAAACTATCTCATGTGAGCCTTTCAAGATGCCATGGTTTATGATGTGTTTTAAAATTACGTCACTTATTCGGGAAATTTCTCCTACTTTTTCCTGCCCCATCATGGGTGCCAATCCTTTGATCTTATGCATGTATTTTTCCATCTCTTTTGATTTTTTGAAGAATTGTTCATCATTAGTGCATTCAAGAAAGACCTCATTCAAACTATCTATCTCTGATTGTACTTCTTGCCTTGCAACTTTTAGAAATTCATCAGACATTTTGACTTCTTACTACATAACAATTATACTAACTTTTATACCACTCTGAGTGATTTTTTTATTTGTGAAGCTTACCCAAAAGACCTACCTATTACTTGCAGTTATAATTGGAGTCTCTACAATGAATCTTTATCTTCTCATATTTACATCTCAAGAAAATCAAGATGTTTTACATTCTATTAGTTATGCAAGTAATCTCAAAGTAATAGTTGAAAGAATTGGAGGCACTGACAATTCAATTGCTGGAGGCCATGAGGAAGATAGACAGACTTTGGAAACTGAGATATCTGATTTTGATACTACCTATGCAAAACTTGGAACAGGTGGAAATATTGCAGGACTAAATGTTGTTGCAGCTCCATCTGAATTAACCCCAGCATATGAAAAAGTAGGAAATGATTGGACTCCGTACAAAGAATCTGCAGAAAAAATAAAAATAGAAAATATTTTTGATGCTCATGTCAGAGATGACTTGGGATATATACTTGGTAAAAATGGTGAGTTGATTTCATTATCAAATGGTATTAGTAATGACCTCCTACCACTTGATCGAAATTACAATCCACACAAAATGATTGCCCTTGAGATGACAAATATTGCAAAAGATATTGGTCAGAAAATACTATTATATTCTATTGGTGAAGGTGGAAATGTTACATCCTCTCTGAAAAAAGACCGAATCACTTTTGATGCTGATCTGAAAAAATTGGAAGGACTTCCATTGGATGATCCTGAATTTGCAAATTATGCGATATCACAAGAAATACTTGCAGTGATTCCTAGGGAACACTCGGATTCTATAAGACAAATTGATCCTGTGTGGGAATCTGTTCGAGCGAAATTAGTTTTTGTAGAATCTAATACTTTACTATCCAAAGATTTTGGAATTGCATTGATGAACTTGAATTCACAGAGAAACATATTGCTTGATTCAACGTCTGACTTTGTGAATCAATGGAATGGAATGATTGACTCTAAACTTCATTCCAAAGTTATAGTGGTTCAGTTGCTAATAGTCGCAGATATAGTAGTATTTGTGGCAGTGGTGTTGTCAATTAGACGCTCATTATTACCTCTTGAGGTTTTGACAAAAGTCATGGGTCGTGTCAAGGAGGGATTTTATGGTGAAAAGATTGCCTATTCATCAAACGATGAGATTGGAGCGTTAGCAGAAACCTTCAATTCAATGTCTACAACAATCCAGAAAAAAGAGGAAGAAGCAAAGAAAGTAGAGACTGCAAAAGATGAATTTCTCGCAATGGTCACTCATGAATTAAAAACTCCACTTGTTCCAATCCAGGGATATTCTGACATCCTGCTAGGAGGACACCTTGGTTCTCTAAACGAAGCTCAAAAAGAAAGATTGCGAATAATTAGTTCAAGTGCTTCTACTTTGTTGCAATTAATTTCTGATTTACTTGATGCACAAAAATTAGATCTTGGTCAACTAAAAATTAAGAAAGAGAGAAATAATATTCAAGAATCTGTGGAAAAAACAGTTGTTTCAATGCAGCCACAAGCAGCTGCTGACAACATATCTCTCACTTATTCTGTGGAAAAAGACATCTATGCATTCTATGATGATGTTAGAATTAAACAAGTACTTACAAATCTCATCAAAAATAGCTTAAAGGCAACTCTACCGGAGACAGGAAAAGTGGAAGTAAATGTTGAAGAAAAACCATCTGAAATAATAGTTTCTGTCAAAGATAATGGTAGAGGAATCCCATCTGATGCAACAGAAGGAATTTTCAAAAAATTCTATCAAGTTGATACCACTAGCACAAGAGAAAAGGGAGGTAGTGGCTTAGGACTGTCTATCTGTAAAGGCATTGTAGAAGCTCATGGTGGTAGAATTTGGATGCAAAGTGAATTATCAAAGGGCACTACATTCTCATTTACAATCCCAAAAACTGATGTATATAGAACTCCTGTGTAGAAATGGACTTGATTATTATTCTAATAAAATATGACGCTTGAAGATTACGCTGAAAAGGCAGTCCAAATTGCACTCCAACATGGTTCTCAATATTGTGATGTAAGAGCAGAATCTGTGCAAACTACTGGACTTGTCATTGAAAATGGAGGGGTTGAAAATTTCCTCTCATCTAGTGATTCTGGACTGGGAATAAGGGTTCTAGTTAATGGTGCATGGGGGTTTTGTTCCATGTCTGATCCGAAATCATTTGAACTAGTACAGGAAAGTCTCCTTGATACCATAAAATCGGCTAGACATTATTCTGAAAATAAAAAACAAAAGGTAAGACTTGCAGATGTGAAATCTTCCATTGATTCTGTAAATTATCAGGTAAAGATATTTCCATCTGTTGAAGCGATGATGAAAATAGCTCTTGAATCTGATGGCATAATCAAAAACACAAAAAGAATAATCAAATCATCCGTGTCTATTCATCATGATAAATTTCACAAGTATTTTGTAAATAGTGAAGGCTCTAAAATTATTCATAATTTTGATGATGTCATAGCAAACTTGTCAGCAACAGCACATTATTCTGGATTAACTGAATCAGTAAATACAACTGAAGGAGGTAGAGGAGGATTGGAGATGATTACAGGGAAAAATGACATACTTGCAGTTGCTCAATCTATATCTGAAAAAGCAGATGCATTACTTGATGCCCCAACTGTAAAGGAAGAAAAGGCAACCGTGGTGATGAATCCAGATTTTGTTGCATTGCTTACTCATGAAATTTTGGGCCACCCATCAGAAGCTGATAGAGTACTTGGAAAAGAAATGGCGTGGGCGGGTGGTGCATGGTGGGCAGGAAAAATTGGAACAAAGATTGGCTCATCAGAACTTAATGTAATCGATGATCCTACAATTCCATCAAGTTTAGGTTGGTACCAGTATGATGATGAGGGAGTGCCTGCCACAAAGAAGACTCTAGTAAAAGATGGAATCTTGAGTACTCATATGCAAAGCAGGGAGACAGCTGCTTTGTTTGATGCTCCGCCAAATTCATCAATGCGGGCTACGGGATACTCGTTTATGCCACTTATACGAATGGCATGTACCTGCATAGAGCCTGGAAATTGGAACCCTGACGAGATGATTAAGGATGTTAAAAACGGGTATCTGATTTGTAATATGAAAATTCCTTCAATAGATATGATGCGATATAATTGGAGCATATCTTGTCAGTATGCCCAAAAAATTGAAAATGGAGAATTGGGAGGATTACTAAGAGATGTCATCGTGATGGGAAATTCACCAGAATTTTTTGAATCAATTGATGCTAGAGGAAAAGATTTCAAAGTCAGGCCTATTGCAAACTGTGGAAAAGGAGATCCTATGCAAGTGATGAGAATGGGCAATGGCGGTCCACATATACGTGGTAAATCAATTGTAAAAAGTGTGGCAACATAACATGTCTGAAAAATTAAACGATGTACGAAATAGAGTGATCTCATGTGTTAGCTGTAGTCTTTCAAAGTCAAGAAAAAACGCAGTACCAGGAATTGGAAATGTAAAATCTGATGTTATATTTGTAGGAGAGGCTCCTGGAAGAAATGAAGACCTTCAGGGCAAGCCATTTGTAGGAACTGCCGGTCAAATTCTCTCTGAAGCATTAGAGTATGCTGGATTTACAAGAGATCAAGTCTATATTACTAATGTGGTAAAATGCAGACCGCCAAATAACAGACAACCTATCACGGAAGAAAGAGATGCATGTAGGCAATATCTATCTGAGGAATTGAAAATAATTAAACCCAAAATAATTTGTATATTGGGAAATACTGCGTATAGTTCTTTGTTAGATGGAAGCGCAATAACCAAAAATCGTGGCAAACTTGTAAAAAATAATGATCAACTCTATTTTGTTACAGTCCACCCGGCTGCTATCATATATAATCCTGGATTGAGACAAGTTCTCAAAGATGATTTTGTCTTACTAGCAAAAACTCTCGATAAATTAAGAAAGGGTTTAGACGTAGAAATTTCAAAATGAATCTAGTAACCCGTTCATTTTATGCCCGTGATACGGTAAAAGTTGCTCAAGACTTGCTTGGAAAATCTTTGGTTAGAAATATTGATGGGGATATAATCTCAGGAATAATTGCAGAGACTGAAGCATACCGATACAGGGATGATGCTGCAAGTCACTCGTTTAGAGGTATGACTGAGAGAAACAAAGCCATGTTTGGAGAAGTTGGTAGGGCCTATGTTTACTTTACATATGGAATGCATTACTGTGTAAACGCTGTAGCACGGAGTCCAGATTATCTAGCAGGTGCAGTTTTAATCAGGTCACTTTTTCCACAACATGGAATTAACTTTATGTCTAAGCGACGAAAAACTCTTGATATTTCTAATCTTGCAAATGGTCCTGCTAAATTGACACAGGCATTGAAAATAACCAAAAATGAGTATGGTCAAGATCTAACAAAAAAATCTAATTTGTATGTAGTTGAAGGGATAAAAGTAAAAAGATCAGAGATTACATCTGGATCACGAATTGGAATAAAAAAAGCAACTGACAAATTGTGGAATTTTAAAATTTCAAAAAATATTATTGAAGATAATTAGGGTGTTGTGGAAGGTCTTACTTCCAGTGTAGCGGTCAAGTCTAATGATTTTCCTAACCTATTAATTGATATCACAACTTTATCTCCGACATTTTTCTGTTCATCTAGGTATGCAATGACATCATAGATTGTCTTTACCTGATGATTGTCTATTGCTGTTATGATATCTCCTCCATGTGGAATGTTATTATCATCAGGTGTAGCGGGCATGATTCCTGCTTTATCTGCAGGTCCACCCTTGACTATTTTTTCAATTATTACTCCTTTGAAGTTTCGTGGTAATCCATTTGCAAGGGCAATGTCTGGATCTAGACTTCTTCCAGATATGCCAAGATATGGATGGGAATAATTTCCATTTTTAATTAAAACTGGAGCAATTTTGTTAATTGTATTGGCTGGTACAGCAAATCCAATTCCTGCAAAATCGCCAGTGCTGGTTGTGATGGCAGTATTCATTCCTATCACTTGACCATTCAAATCTAATAGTGGTCCGCCAGAATTTCCCGGATTGATAGCAGCATCAACTTGTATTATGTCTGGTATTGAAAATCCCACAGCGTTCTCGTTTGGAAGTAGTCTTCCAACCTGGCTTATTATTCCCGTTGTCATTGTATCACTAAGTCCAAATGGATTGCCAATTGCAATAACTTGCTGTCCTACATCAAGTTGTGATGAATTTCCAAGAGTTAGAGGAATGAGTGATTCATCTGAGAAATTATCTATTATTTGTATTACCGCAATGTCATTTCCTGGGTCAGCGCCAACAACTTTTGCAGTATATGTATTTCCATCGATGAAAGTTACGTTTACTATCTTTGAACCTTCAACTACGTGATTGTTGGTAACTATTCTTCCATCTTTGTCGTATACAAAACCCGAACCTAGTCTTGTAGATTGACTCTGAAATGGCTGACCGTTAATTATGACGTTATTATCTGTGGTTGTTACCTTACTTGTTATCTGGACTACAGAATTTTCAACTCTCTTGAAAATATATGTAAGGGTAGAATCTGTTGTTAGTGTAGAAGTTACAGATGTTCCTGCTGGTCCTGGAGGTCCGGGTGGGCCTTGTGGTCCAGGAGGGCCCTGAACAGTTGCCTGTGATATCTCATTTAATGTTCTTCCATTACTAAATTGTATCAGAACTGTAGCCGAAAGGGCGATAATTATACCGATGAGAATGACTTCAAATTTTTTCATATTGAAATCCCAACTAAAATGATGCAAACCGAAATATTATTCTTTACTATAAATTTGTCTTCTCTCAAAATAGTCGATTTAATCACTCGATCTTTTAGTATTATCCTTTACTCTACTTGGATAATCATTACATAAATATACACACATTTCGCTAATTTCACTGTGGTAAAGAAACAGAAGAACAAGGCTAAGAGTAGTCCTATTTCTAAGGGTACAATAATTACAGTTGCAATTATGGTAGCTCTGGTAGCAGGCGGTGTATATTATATTTGGACAAATTCAGTTCCGATAAATAGTACGACCCCAAACTTTTCTCCCGCATCAAACATCTACATATTGGCAATTCATAATGCAGACGGTTATTCATATGATGAACAATCAACAAAAACTGGAAAGAAATCATTATCTGGTACAAACACTAATCCTGTCATTCATGTTCCTAAAGGAACTCTGATTGCATTACATGTGATAAACGAAGACAAGGATACTGGTTCAGATCAGGATCTCAATATTGATGCCTTTAATGTTCATACAAAACATCTAAAGTACTTTGAAGCACAGACAATAAACTTTGTTGCCAACAAGGAGGGTACCTATCCATATTATTCTACAATACATCCTGAAATGAAAGGTACCATAACTGTAGATCCATAAACTGATAAAATTTTTAAAAAAAATTAACCTTATTATGATGTCTGAAATAATTTTTTGTTACTAGTAGCTTCTTGCAAAAATTGCATTAGTTTTACTTGGATTTTTGCATACGATGCATGTAGAGCCCTCATTCTTTGCATCAAACGGAATCACACGGATATCTGCACCTGTTGATTCTTTGATTATCTCTTCGCATTTGGTCTCTCCACACCATGGCGAATTAAGAAATGCCCCCTTTTCCATCTCTGATTTGAATTCCTCGTAATCTGTAACGTTTTTTGTTTTCTCTTTTAAGAGATTCTTGGCGTTTTCAAAAAGTCCTTGTTGAATCTCGTTTAACATACCTAGTACACCTTCCTCAGTATTTTCAAACGCAAGATCAGTCTTTTTGAGAGTGTCTCGGCGAACTAGGACTGTTTTGCCTTTGGCAATATCCTTTGGACCTATCTCGATTCTTAATGGGACACCTTTCATTTCCCAATCATTGAACTTGTATCCTGGAGTTACTTCGTCTCTTGCATCAGTGTGAACACGAAGATTATGTTTTGCTAATGTTTCCTTTATCTCTAAAGCTTTACTGAGAACTACATCTCTATCAGTTGGGGAATAGTATATTGGAACAATGACTACTTGTATCGGAGCAACTCTGGGTGGCAAGACTAGCCCCTTGTCGTCTCCATGAAGCATTATGAGCGCACCGATAAGTCGCCATGATACTCCCCATGATGTCTGCCATGCAAAAGTCTCTATGTTTTGTTTGTCTAGAAATTTAACATCAAATGGTTTTGAAAAGTTTTGTCCCAAAAAGTGTGAAGTTCCCATCTGTAATGCTTTACCGTCTGGCATGATTGACTCCATTGTAGTAGTATATACTGCTCCAACAAATTTTTCCTTGTCACTCTTTTTTCCAGTGATTACTGGAATTGCAAGTTCTTCTTCAACAGTTTTCTTGTACATGTCTAGTATTGACATGACTTCTTCTTCTGCCTCTTCCTTTGTTGCATGTACTGTATGTCCTTCTTGCCATAGAAACTCCGAAGTTCTCAAAAATGGTTTTGTTGCCTTTATCTCTGCTCTAAGAGCTGAATTCCAAAAATTAATTTTCATTGGAAGATCTCTCCAACTTTTGATCCATTTTGAATACATTGAATAGGCAAGTGCCTCAGAGGTTGGTCTTAGTGCCAGTCTATCTCCAATTTCGGTATCACCTGAATGGGTGACCCAAAATACTTCGGGTGTAAATCCAGCAAAGTGGGCGGATTCTTTACTTAGCAATGATTCTGGTATTAGTACTGGAAGAAAGCCATTCTCATGACCCGTAGCCTTTAATTTTTGGTCAAGTGAGGATTTGAGGGACTCCCATATTGAATATCCATAAGGTCTTAGAACAATTAGTCCCTTAACAGGTGCGTAATCGGCAAGCTGCGCCTTTAGTACAATCTGGGTATACCACTCGCTAAAATTCTCATTTTTCTTAACTGTAATTCCTATTTCTTTACTCAATTCAGATCTTTCTTATCGTTGTACTAATGAGCTTTCTGGTTTTTTAGAGTGCATCGCCTTTACAGAGTACTTTGCCAGATACTCTACTTTGGAAATTACTGCACACAAAACACTGGATGAATGCTAGTTCGTTTTTTATAACAGGACAGTCCACTGACTCCTCTTTCATACGCTTGAGCATCTTTGGGCTGACGCCTTTTAGCTTTAGTTTTCCTTTGTCATCCATCATACCAGATGCTTTGAGTTCTACTTTGGTTTGATCTGTTAATTTGATCGCCTTCTCCACAACTTTTACTGGGACTTCATATTTGTGTGGAAGTTCGGTCATGTTCAACAACTTGGTAACCTTGAATATATTACTAGTGGTGAAAAGATCCAAAAGCCACTTAAGATTAATATAATCTGATTTGAAGTTGAAAGAAGAAACCGATGTTAGCTATTTTTGATGTGGAAGGCGTATTACTTGACGCAGAATTTCTTCCAATCCTTGCCGAAAAAGTTAACAAGCAAGATGAAATTTGGGCTATTACAAGACAAGGTATCGAGGGAAAAATAAACTGGGAAGAAGGACTCAAAAGAAGAATTGAACTTCTTAGAGGAATAGATTATCAGACATGTAAGGAAGTTTCAGATTCGTTAAAAATAATGATTGGCGCAAAAGAAGCATGTAGGGCATTAAAAGCAGCAGGTTGGAAGATAATGGCAATATCTGGAGGATTTACAATAATGACAGACAGGCTGAAAGATGAATTAGAACTAGATTATGTCTTTTCAAATAAACTGATATTCAAGGACGGAAAACTGGACGGTGTAACAATAGATGTTGACTCTGACAAGGCAAAATCTGCAATTATTAAGATAAATGAATGGAAGGAAGAGAAAAAGAATATTGTTGTAACTGTAGACGGTGCAAATGATATAAAATTATTCAACATCTGCGGTCTTGGGGTGGCATTTAGAGCCCAAGACGTGGTAAAAGAATTGGCAACTGTAACGCTAGAAGAAAAAGACCTCTCTAAACTCATTGATTTGATAAACAAACACTATGGTCTGAAAATACCATTACAGACAGTAGCCTAGCAAGATATCATTTTAAGCAGTAAAAAATTAAACCTGTAGGATGTCTTTACAAATAATTCCAGTTCACATCTCAAAGGATATAGTACCTGGGGATGATCTGATCGAACTTTTACTTGAATCAAGAACTGGTAGAGGATTAAAAGAAGGCGATATCATTGTATTTACACAAAAAATTATCTCAAAGCAAGAAGGCCGGAAAATAGACTTGTCAAAAATCAAACCGACTCTTCTTGCAACAGGAATTGCCAGTGCTTTTGCAAAAGACCCGAAAATTATTCAGCTAATACTTGATGAAACAAAAAGAATTATTCGTATGAAAAATGGAATAATCATATCGGAAACACATCATGGTCTAGTCTGTGCAAATGCTGGAATTGATGAAAGTAATATCGAAGCAGGATTTGCAACACTGCTTCCAAAAAATTCTGATTCATCTGCACAAAAATTAAGAAAACGTATTAAAAATAAAACAGGAAAAAATGTCGCAGTGATAATATCTGATACCTTTGGTAGGCCATTTAGGGAGGGTCAGATAGATACTGCAATAGGCGTTTCTGGAATATCTTCAATAATTGACTATGTTGGAAGACGTGACAACTTTAATCGTATTCTTAGAGTCACAGCGATTGCAATTGCCGATGAGCTCTGCTCTGCAAGTGAATTGGTTAGAGGTAAAACACTTCGTACCCCCATTGCAATTATTAGAAACTATCAATTTGATAAAAAGACCGGTACCACAAAAGATCTATTGAGGGCCAAATCGCTTGATCTGTTCAGATAATGAAAAATTCCTAAAACAAGATTATATTAATTGGATAAGAAATTCGATAGATATTGGCCGGACTAAAAATAGAATTGCACTGCCATAATGAATTTTCTAACTTTCAGCTTGGACCAAAAGAGACTCCATACGACTGTGGAGTTACAATCGGAGCGCAATTGGAGAAGGCATATGAGACGGGCCTTGACGCTTTTTTCATTACAAATCATAACACGCTCAATGGATATAGTTCGCTTTTAGAATACAAAGAAAACCATGTCAAATACAAAAAGATCAAAATATACCCTGGAGAAGAAATCACCACTGATCAAGGCATACATATTCTAGCATTTGGTCTTAATGAAACCATCAAGGCTGGAAATAGTTTGGATGAGATACTTGATTCCATAAAATCACAAGGTGCTATATCTTGTGCACCGCATCCATTTGGTCTAAGTAATGGATTGCGAGAAAAGGCAATTCTCTGTGATTTGATTGAGGTTTTTAATAGTAATAATGTGGACCGGTACTCTAATCTGCGAGCTTCTAATTTTGCTAAAGCAAATAGCATGATAGAAGTGTCAGGAAGTGACTCACATGTTGTTTCTACACTTGGTAGGTGCATTAACTTGATTGACTCTGAAAATAAATTGGATGATGTATTGTATGCAATGAAGCACGGTAAAATTACCATAGATAGTTCTGGATATATCACAAGTAGAGAAATGATAGAACATGCTCTGTATAAAATAGAAAATTCCAAAGAAGATATTGTTGTGTACTTTAAAGAAAACCATCCTCACCTAACTGGACTGTGTATATTTTTGATCAATGCTTTTGAATCAAATCCAAATAGTGTAGTTTGGACAACTGCTTACAAAGTTGCAGTACGCATGATAACAAAACTTTCAAACAAAATCAATTTCAAAGATCAAGATCATACAGTTTTGTATCAAAGAAATCTTAGGGCAATCTTGCCAATGATTCTTAAATGACTGAACTTTTTTGCGTCTATGAATAGATTTTAATATCTCGTGACCGATTTTTTGCTCATAGGTGAACAGATATTTCAGAATTAAATCCTACTAAGACTATTGATGTACGAGGTATGTTCTGTCCAGAACCTGTCTTTAGAACAAAGATAGAGATGGAAAGAATGGCGGTAGGAAATATACTACAAATCACTGCAGATGATCCTGCATCTGAAGAAGATATTACACGATGGGTAAACAGAAACGGTCACCAATTAATTGGTGTTAAAAAAACCGGTAATGATCTAGAATTTACCATAAAGAAGGTGAAATAGATTCTTGGCTACTAAAACATTAGACGATGCCGAGATACTTCTCAAGAAAATTGGCAACACTCCTCTTGTAAAACTAGACTCGCTTTCAAACAATGATGTACAATTTCATGCTAAACTAGAGTTCTACAATCCATTTGGTTCTGTAAAAGATAGAGCTGCATTTTGGATGGTAAAAATTGCGGAAGAAAATGGTATCATAAAAAGAGGACATACTGTCATAATAGAACCTACATCTGGAAATACTGGAATCGCACTTGCAGGTATTGCAAAACTTCTTGGGTATAAAGTCGAAATTGTAATCCCAGAAAAAGCAAGTGCGGAAACAAAGAAGATAATTGAATCACTTGGAGCTACTTTGTACCAAACAACAGATGACCTATGTCCTAAGGTTGGTGGAGGAACTGATCAAAGTATTGCACTTGCACGCTCAATTGCATCTGCAAGACCTGACAAATACTATTCTCCTAACCAGTACGCCAACGAAGCAAATTTCATGGGTCATTACAAAGGAACAGGCCCAGAAATTTGGGAGCAAACAAAAGGAAAAGTAACTCATTTCTTTACTGGAGTAGGAACTGGAGGAACTATCACTGGAATAGGTGCGTACTTGAAAGAAAAAAACCCTGAAATCAAAGTCATAGGTGTACAACCACAGCAAAACCACTTGATTCAAGGTCTTAGAAACTTTGAAGAATCTGCAAAACCTGATTTGTTCATCAAGCGTGAAAAAGTAGTTGATGACTGGATTACTATAACAAACGAAGAGGCATTTGCTTCAGTAAAAGAAATTCTACAAAAAGAAAAGATGCTAGTAAGTCCATCTTCTGCCACTGTATATACTGCCATGAAAAAATATGGTGTAAAAAGTGGACATGTAGTAGGAATATTTGCCGATGATGGAAGAAAATTCAAGAGTCTTTACACTCAACAAGGAATTTTTACAGAATCAGAATTTGACACGGCATTAAAAGATTCTAGATATATTTCTCAAGTCCCGTCTGTCTGATTACACTTTATGTTCTGACAAGTACTTGTCTACATCAATTGCAGCCATGCAACCAAAAGCTGCAGCTGTAATTGCTTGTCTGTATAGGTGGTCATGAACATCTCCTGCAGCAAAGACTCCTTGCACATTTGTCATGGTATGATTCTTTAGTACAATGTATCCTTGGTCATCAAGATCAATCTGACCTTTGAATAATTTTGTATTTGGCTCATGTCCTATTGCAACAAAGAGTCCACCAACTTCTAATGTCTCTACCTTGTTTGCTACTATATCTTTTACAGTAATCTGTGTAACTTTTTGATTTCCTTTAATTTCTTCAATTACTGTATTCCAATGGAACTGGATTTTTTTATTTTCAAAAGCTCGGTCCTGCATTACCTTACTTGCACGAAGTATATCTTTTCTATGAATCACATGGACTTTATTTGCAAATTTTGTAAGAAATATGGCCTCTTCCATTGCAGAGTCTCCCCCACCTGCAACTACAATGTCTTGATTTTTAAAAAATGGCCCATCACATGTAGCACAATATGATACTCCACGAGCACTAAATTCCTGCTCTCCCTTGACACCAATCTTTCTTGGAGTGGCCCCTGTTGCAATAATTACTGCATCTGCTTCATATTCTTCAGAATAAGTCAAAATCTTAAACGGCTTGTGTCTAAAATCTACATTTACCACTTCGTCATCAATAATTGTAGTTCCCATACGTTCTGCTTGCTCTCTCATTGTAGTCATTAATTCTGGCCCCAGAATTCCTTTGGCAAAACCTGGAAAATTTTCTACCTCGGTTGTAAGCATTAGCTGGCCTCCTGGTAAAACGCCTGAGATTATGAGGGTATCACGTTTTGCACGTGATGTGTATATTGAAGCTGTATATCCAGCTGGACCTGCACCGATAATTATTACATCAAACTTTCTTTTTGTTTCAGGTTTTTTGTTCTCCGATCTTATTTCAGATTGCACAATTCAAACTCGTTGAAGTTCATATTTAAATTATTCATGTTTTTTAATTGCTTCTAATTTTTTTTGATGAGTATCACAGAGTCTTCCTAATTCAATTTGAGCATGTATTAGATCTTCTTGCCAATGTGCGTTGTTTAAAATACAATCCTTTGAATCGCAAAATGGCTCTGCAGTCAAATAATAAAAAATGGCCTGGAGTGCATATCCTCTGACAACTTTACCTAAATTCTTGTCATGGTACTCTAGAAACTTGCCCTTGAATTGCTCTTTTAATGAATCCAAGTTTAGACCCTGAGCCATACTGTGATACATGCTGATATAATACGCACGTGGCTTGGCAGGTGCCTCGATAATTCCTGTAGTTGAAATTATCGAAGGATTTGAACATATGACTGCCCTTCCATGATATCTGTAATCTTCGTAATCATAGGTGCATGTTAGACGAGTAGTGCAAATGAGATGAAAATAATCTAAAGACAACTCCTCTTCGGGAATAATTTTTTTCAAGAGATTTTGTATCTCAAAACCATCGTATAGTATGATATTGTTCAAAATAGAACTGTTGCCAAAAGATTCTTCTTCAAAATTAATCTCTTCTTCTGTTGGAACATGTCTTTCAAATGACGAATATGGGTTAAAAATACGAGATGATGCCAACTCGTATGCGGTATATCTATCTGATCTAAAATGCTCAAAGAAATTTTTTCGTACCTCCACTGGAATATCTAATGTTTCTTGTATGAACTTTGCAAGATTGTTAACCTCAATTTCTGGAACAGATGGCGCGTCATAGAGGAAAACTTTGGATATCTTCAACAAGTAATTTTGAAATCTAATTGATTTATCTTCTTAGTTCTTTTAGTTTTGCAGCAGTAACTTCAGCTGCCTTTTTGCCTGATAATAGCATGGAGCCATAGGTTGGACCCATTCTTGCCAGTCCATAAGTTTCAGTAACTGACATGCCAGAAATGACTAGCCCTGGGAATACCTCGCCTGTCTTGTATACTACTCTGTTTTCTCCATCATCAACCCACATTGGATCCATTCCTTTCCATTCGACAAGCTTTCTGTCTACTAGTCTTTTTACTGCAACAGAATCATGACCTGATGCATCAATTACCATCTTGGACTCTAGCGCAACAGGATCTACACATGTGATGTTTCTTGGAAGTGCAGATACGGGCATCCAGTTTACTACAACTCCAGCAACTCGACCGTTCTTTAGAACCAAATCATCAAACTTGGTTAATTGTAAAAACTTGACCCCTGCATCACATGCAGCTGCAATTAATTTGGATACTGCATGTGGACCTGGTGTTAGAAAGAGACCTTCAGAAACTTGCTTGTATGGAATTCCCAATTCGTCCCACACCTTTTGTGCTGGAGCTCTTACTGTTACTGGATTCATCATATACCCTCCAAGCCAATATCCTCCGCCTAGGTAGTTATTTTGCTCTATGACAAGAACTTTGAAACCCATCAGAGATAGTTCTCTACTTGCAGTAAGTCCTGCAGGGCCTGCACCGATTATGATTACATCTGAATCTGATCTATCAATTAGAACTGAATGAAATTCATTGGCAATTGCTCTAGTAATTTCAACTTCTCTTACATCTGCAAAAATTTTTGGAACTTCTTCTTTCTGAGCTATACTCTGCATAAAAAATCATCCTCCATTTAGCACATTAATAGTTTGCTCAGTTTAGAAATGAATCTTCAAAAGCCTTGATGCATTCTCTGATATGCATCTTCTTTGGTGGGTTTTTGAAGGCATATGCGGAAATAATGTCTATTTTTGCATAGTCTTTGTTTGAAAGGGATCTCTTTGCAGCTCTTATGGAATCAATTATGACATTACAACCGTTTGTACTGTCGTTTGTTTTTAATGCAAGATCTAATTCAATTGGTGAGTTAAGAAAACCCCCTGCTTCCATCCAGTAATAACTGACTCTGGAATCACCTAACTGTTCTGCATATTCAGTGGTACCCGCAGTGGACCTGAAGGGGACCGGAGATTCAATTGCAATAGATTCTGTTTTAATCTGTCTTTTTCTCTCTCTTGTCTCTTCTGCCATGGTATTCTGTGTATCTTGGTTTCCACCTACGTCAAGCTGATATGCTTTTTGTAAAAATATTCCTCTGCTTGCCATGAAATCTATCATGCCTCTATGAAATGCAGTGCCTCCAAATTGACTCATAAGATCATCCCCTAGTATTGCAATTCCTTTTGATTCAAATGATTTTCTTATCTGGTCTGTAACTGTATGTGCAGCTGTTGCATTAAAGAAAGAACATCCTGCATCTAATGCGGCTTTTGCATATTTTTCACTGCTTTTTTCCATTCCAGACGAAATTAGATTTAACACAAAATCCGGCTTTGCATTCTTGAGAGAATTTACAAACTCATCATAACTTGTGGATTTTATCTGGCCATTTTTTGATACATGTGGAGGGGCAGTATCATCTGCAATTCCTGGTTGTACTGTTAGATTACCAAAGTCAGTTTTGTAATTTTTTACTAGCTCACTTATTTTTTTTCCTACTTTAGATGCGTCAATGTCATATACTGCAGATATTGTAAAATCATTTAGCGTCAGTCCTGCAACTTTAGGATGCCATAAACCATCTGTAGAATTTTTGTAAAATTCAAAACCTTTGACAAGTGTGGTAGCTACATTGCCAACACCGACTAGTGCTAGACTTATCTTGCCTGTCAAGGTGTTTTTTTCTTGTCAGTCATCATTTAACTCTTTTCTGATTGGATAGAACTAACAAAGTTTTATTGATTAATTGTGAATAAAATATGTACTTTTGACACAAATTTGTCAGATTTTTTAAAAAAGAGAAAAGTTCAACTCCAGACCTATACGAAAGATTTCTGTAACTATTAGATTCTTGTCGATATCTGTCTAAGGGTTGTGTGTTTTAGCCCAACTGGAATGTACTAGTGGAAACTTTGCATCAGGTGATGTGGTACCTCTTAATATTGGGAGGTATTGTTGTTTCACTTTTCCATCCGAGTTTAGCCAATGTTGTGGCATTCCTTTTGCTTCTGCTGAGTGGTTCATCATGGTGCTTCCCATACCTACTACTAGGACCAGAATTGCAAGGCCCGCGAATATTGTTTTATTCATTGAATATTTGTAATACAGTGTAATACATGAAATCTTGTCTGTCTATGATGTACAAACATTGTGTCGTAAACTATATTGTAATAGAAATTATCTAATAGCATATGTGGTCCAATCATCGAAACAATCATCGATGAACGCCCTTCCATTTACAGATGAAAAATCTGATGTTTCTATATTTGTACTAAAACATTTTAAGCGATGACAAAACATGTTGGCTAATGGTCCTAGACAAAAATATCAGTCTTAGACTATCAAGTGTAAATTTAGATAAATTAAAGGAAGAAGCAAAAAATGAGGGAATATCTCTCAACACCCTAGTTAACCAAATATTCATAGACTATCTCCAATGGGATCGGACTGCAACTAAAGCGGGATGGGTTGTAGTTCTCTCTGATGTAATTAAAAAACTAATGAATGAATTGGATGATAAAACACTTTACAAAATAGCGGTATTGACTGCTGATTCTCATAATGATATCAGACTCTTGATGACAGGTAATGATACAATTGATGGATTTTTCTCAATCCTGAGGAATAGATTGAGAAAATCTGGTATTGCTTATGTGGAATCCCATGAGAAAGGAATGATCAAGTTCGTAATTCACCACAATATGGGGAAAAAATGGTCATTCTTCTATAAAACACAGCATGAACGTATGTTGAAAAACTTGGGGCAAACAGCCACACTTGATTTTACTGCGAACACTTTGATAATTAATGTCGTAACTGGATAAGAGATTTTTTACAAAAAACTACTGTCTTGTATGTCTGGATGTGGCAAGATTTACCTTCCTAAATTATTATGTGAAGAAAAAGGCTACTAAATACAAAATTTATATGCGTTCTGGAAACTAGCTATCAATAATTGAGTAATACAAGTGTAAACCAGCCAAAACCCGATAATCTCCCAAAACACAAGATAAACTGGGGAAGGCTGGATGAAGCAGAGAAATTTGCAGAACAGGTAAAGTTATTCCGACAAGGCAATCTTACCCGAGATGATTTTAGACGTTTTAGATTACAACATGGAGCATATGGTAGCAGAATGACTGACGATTATAGCATGATTAGACTAAAACTTCCTGCTGGCGAAGTTTATCCAGAACAATTAGACAAAATTGCAGAACTGAGTGATTCGTTTTCAATAGGAAGTGCACATGTATCCACAAGACAAAACTTTCAACTTCACTGGGTTGCTTTAGAGGATGTATCTGAAGTTCTTAGGGGACTTGCAGAAGAAGGGATAACAACAAGAGAAGCATGTGGAAATTCTGTAAGAAGTATAATGTGTAGTCCTCTTGCAGGTGTT
>QYPM01000003.1 GCA_007280465.1 Nitrosopumilales archaeon | reverse complement strand
GCTGATTCTATAAACAATAAAGCAGATCTAGTTCGTTCATTCTCAGATACACTATCATTTACAGAAAGTGATCTCCAATTCTATGCAGGATTGCAAATTGAAGCAAGAGATGCTCTAACTGGCGTATTAATTCCAAATGCAAAATATTCAGTATCTCCAAACCCAGGCGGTGGAAGCACTCCACTTAGTGTTACTGATGGAACATTTGTACAATTTGGAGATCGTGATCTCATAAACAATGGAAGAATAAAGTTATTCCCATTAGAGTTCAGAACATACAACATAACAATGACAACCATCCCACCAGGCTATAATGTACTTGGAAACTCGACATTGTATACACTTCATCACACTAATGTTAACCAAACCACCGTATTCCGATTAACCACATTTGCAACTGTATTACAAAACATGTCTAATGTAATAATTACAGATGCACCTGATCTAAACAGCTCATCATATACTTTGTGGACTACATCATTTAATGCAAAGGTGATTAACGGTAGTGTTACTAAAGTAATAAACTCAGTAAACACTCTACCACCAATTCAATCAGCTGGTATATCTAACCAATCTGCTATTGACATTGCAATACAACACCAAGCCTCAGTTGTATTATCAACACATGATACATCAACTCAAAGTGGTACTTCGATAATCAACTACCTTCAAGTACCACTCTATTCAGTTTCAAGATTAAACCAAACAGTATCAGTATTGCCAAGTATAATTGCAACTGGCAGTTCAGCCTCATCTCAAACTATAACTACGCCACCACTTAGTGCAACAATCCCAGGACAGCGTATTATCATCCCAGTAGAACAAAATGCAATTCCTTCAACTGGTGGTCTAAAGCAACTTGATGCTCAATCTAACTCATCAGCCTCATCAACAGGTAATGCAGCAAGTGATTGGTTTGTAATCAAAGTGTCTAATACACTTCCAGCTTCAAAGCCAGTACTACCAAGAAATGACAAGCTCACACTATACATCAATGTAACATATCAACACGAAGAGAATGGCATTGGATTTGATTGGAGTAAACCAAGCAACTTTGCAAAACCACCAAAGTTAACATTACAGTTACCAAAGAATGCACCTGGAGTTGTAGTAGATACCAAGGGATGTCCAATATCTGATGTCTTCTTGTTTGATCCATCCACCAACAGCTGGGCTACAAACCCAGTTACAATATTGTCTTCACTTCCAACAGTAGGAAACAGCAATACATGTGATGTTGTAGTACAGGCACAGCACTTCTCACAATTTGCATTAGGAGCTTCTGCTACAGCAGGTCCAAGTCACGGAGCTTCTGCAGGATTTGGTGCTGGAGGAGGAGGAGCTGCTGGAGCAGGTACATCTGCACCTAGTCCAGGTGGCGCAGGCGCAGGACCGTATCTTAAGATCCAAAAGATATCTTATGATGTATGTGACAAGCAAACTGTAAGAATCGAAGTTGGAACAGGTAGCAACGCAACTGATCCATCTGTAATTGTTAGAACATCTATCAGCGGAGTAGTAAACGCACAGCTAGTACCAGACCAGCCATATGCAGAAGATAATGCTAATGCTACCATAAGAAAACTAGTATACGAAGCTCACATCTCTGGACAAGAAAAATCATTTGAAGTTGTTGCAATGGAGGCAATTGGACACAATATTTACTCTGTAGGAAAGACTGTTGAGGTTCATGGCTGTCACGAGGATATTGATCTAGTACAGATTGAATTAGCAACACCTACTGCTATGATTGATCTTGCTGCACCAAAGATATTTGACTTTAAATTCCAAGTAGGTAACGGAACAAAACAACTTGCATTAGAGCCAACAACTGAATTTGTAGATAGCAAGCCACTCTCAGTGTATGCTATAATAGATTCACAAACACCAATTGCAAGTGCTGATCTAAGATTTGCCGAGATTGCAAATAGTGACTCTGGCAAGTATCATGCTATAGCAATGGATGTTGCTTCATTACAAATATCCAACAGCACATACGTCTTGTCAGCAACAATTCCATCAGACTTGTTACATGCACCTGGTATGAAATACTGGATTCATGTAGAGAATAATGGCCACAAGAAAGCAGACTCTGACATTGCAACAATTGGAATAAAGCCAGACTATCCAGTTGATGCAAAACTAGAGCTAGATGTCTCACAAAATAGAGCAGCAGGAACAACAGCAAGACCTTCAGCTTACCTTACCAACGACGGACAGCCAGTGTATGGTACAATCTCACTTGTAGTAGATGGCAAAACAGTTTACACTTCCCCAGGAAAACTCTTCTCCAAGGGACAGACTCCAGTAAGACTAGAGTGGAAGACCCAGCCAACAGATGACCTTGTCAATCATAAAATTGAGGCAGTAGCTCATGTATACGACAAGTCATTTACTGTTCAAGCCAACATCATTACATTCTCATCAGTAAAGACAGAGTCTATAGCACACCCAATTATCATATCTGCAATCAATGACAAGATAGGTAATGCCATTGCTACTCCACAGATTCTCTATTCCTCATTTAACAATGAAGGTAACATGGAATACAAGGTAGTTGCACCTGATGGTACATGTGTAATAGGCACATCTGATGAATGTCTTGTTAAGGGTTCAACATTTGGTTTGCCAGGACAAATAAAGAGTGTAGTAGTAGGTGATCAAGTATTCAGAGTTAGATATTCTGGAACAAATGACTCACTTGAGAGATTCTCAATCACTTCAGTAGATCCAATAGTTGGAACATGGAAGGTTGAGATTGATTCTCAGATAGATCTTTCTCCACAGACACATGTAATGGAAAGTGTTTCACTCAAGATAACCTATAGACCAGTAGAGATTCCATTCATGTCAGAGTAATTTTTTTATTTAATTTCCAACTTAAGGAAATGCAGTAGCTTGGGAAAGATGAGAATCAAGATCTGATATCTTTATTCTTTCCTGACTCATTGAATCCCTACTACGTATTGTTACTGTATTGTCCTCTAAAGTCTGATGATCAATTGTTATAGCAAAAGGAGCGCCGATCTCATCTAATCTTCGATATCTTCTTCCTATTGCCCCCGAATGATCCAAAAATGCATCATATTTTTTTCTTAACATGATGTACACCTCATCTGTCTTTTCTGCCAAGCCGTCTTTTTTTACAAGTGATAGTACTCCAACATGAATTGGTGCAAGATATGGTTCCAAAGAAAGAACTATTCTCTCATTTTCCTTGTCTTCACGTAGTCTGTGGTCTATTATTGTATACAAACTTCGGTCTATTCCCATCGATATCTCAAATACATGTGGTAGGACCTTGACCTCATCATCCATCACCTCGAACTTTTCTTTACTGGTATTGGCATGATTTGTCAAGTCATAGTCAGATCTATAGTTGCATGCAACAAGTTCCAACCACCCTATGTTTGTCTCTACTTCAAAATCAAACGCAACTGTTGCATAGAATGCTTTTTCTTTTTCTCCAAGTTTTCTAAATCTACTTTTATTGATATCAATTCCAGTTTTTTGATAAAATTCTACAAGTAATCCGAGATAATATGCCACAAGCTTGTTTGGTACTGCTCCAGAATCTACTGCTTCCTTGCAAGTCATGCTTTTTATGGAATCATCTATCATTATTCTGATTATAGTATTTTCAACTTCAGAGAATTTTGATAAATCATCAAGTTTACCAGGATTACAAAAGACCTCGATCTCTGCCTGGTAAAACTCTCTTAACCTAAGAAGACTCTGTCTTGGCGAGATCTCATTTCTAAAACTCTTTCCAATTTGCGCAATTCCTATTGGAAGTTTTCCACGCATCGTCTTGAATAGCCTTGGAAAATCGACAAAGATTGATTGGCATGTTTCAGGTCTTAGATATGCCGGTTCCCCTTGAGCTCCTATTCCAACTTTGAACATCATGTTGAATTTTTTGATATTCTCAAAACTTCCCTTGCACTTGGGACATATGATCTTCTTCTCTTCTATGACTTTATCAAATTCTACCAAGTCTGCATTTTCAGGAATTACTATCTTGGTAATCTCTTCTATCATTTTGTCTGCTCTAAAAATTGATTTACATTTAGTACAAGTTGCAATGGGATCTGCAAAACTTGCCAAGTGACCAGATGCCACAAAGACATTTTGTGACATGATCTGGGAACCATCAATCTCCCACATCCTATCTCTTCTGACTAGTTCTCTTCTCCATAGTTCAATGAATTTGTTCTTTAAATTTACTCCAGAAGGACCATATTCCCAAAAACCTGCTTGGGCATCTGAATAAATCTCACAGCTTGGAAAATAAAATCCACGCTCCAGTGCAAGTTGAATTATTTGTTCATAGTCCATAAAATCAAAACTCCTCTAAATCAAGCCAATTCTTTTGCCTTATTCAAGTTTCCAATATCATCTCTTCTTTCATCAATTGGTGTCTCTAAAATTATTGGAATTTTTTTACGGTTTATAGTTTTTATAACATGGCCCAGTCCTTTCTCTCCAATATGCCCTAATCCAATATGCTCATGTCTATCCAGATTGCATCCTAGTTCTCCCTTTGAATCGTTCAGGTGTAAAATTTTGAGATGTTCATAGCCTATTGCTTTATCTAATTTTTCAAGTGTTGATTTTGCCTCCTTTTCAGTCCTCATATCATATCCTGCGGCAAAAGCATGACATGTATCAAAACATATTCCAAATCTTTTTGCAGGTTTTAGCTGAAATAAAATTGAAGCAAGCTGATCAAGATCTGATCCTACGCTATTTTTCTGACCTGCAGTATTTTCAAGAAGAATCATGACATCATCTGGAGTTTCTTTGGCAGCCTTTGTAAATGCCCTTACTAACATCTCGATTCCTTTTGCATCTCCCTCGCCTTTATGACTTCCCAGATGTGCAACGATATATGGAATTCCTAGTTTGCTACATCGTTTAATTTCATCTATAAGTGAATTTGTAGATCTTGCAAATGGATCTTCCTCTGGGGAAGATAAATTTGGTAAATATGGCATATGAGCTACGGTAGAAAATTTATCAATTTTACTTGCAGCAAGTTTTTCTTTGAAACTAGAAACATCTTTACTTGCTAAAGGTTTTGCAGCCCATCCACGAGGATTGCGAGTAAATATTTGAAATGCTGTACATCCAGTTGCAACTGCGTTATCGACTGCTCTATCGATCGAGCCTGCGATGGACACATGCAATCCAACTAGCATGTGACTAATTTATTTGAGGATAATTTAAACTCGTATGAAATAATTTGAAAAATTCCTAGTTATAACAAAATACTAGTCAACTGGTACGATAATCAAATTTTTAAGGTCAGAAAGAACAAAGAAAATGTGCTAAAAATTGGGATAAAGGATCTGGCAAAATACCCATTTCTTACAGAAGCTGGTGAGTATCTAGCAAATACAGGATTGAATCTTGAGCAACTCAGTCATCCTGACTGGAAGCCTATAGTGGAAAAGGCATATGGTAGAATTGTTGTTGCATCTTCTGGCCAAATCTATGGCTCTGATCTAGAATCATTAGATAATGATTCTGAATTGTTATCATTTATCGTAGCTATAATATTACTAAAATCAGCAGGAATTGCTACCTTAATCAGAAGATTTTCTTTGGCAGAAGCTAGAAGGTCTGAGCGATTCTTACAGCAAGATCTTTGGGTAAGCCGAGATAAAAAAAATTTAGAACTTCCATTAAAAATAATCCAAGATCTATTTGCAGTTAAGGTATCAATTGATAATGATGAATTTGTAATTAAGGTACCTGATTATCTTCAAAGAGCTGTACATTTTCATGAAAAGGAATGGAAGTTGGTAAATCGAAGGGTGACAAATGGATTTGTGTATCTTAGTGCTCATGAAACAGTCAGACTGATACGTGCTGAACTTGGGGAATATATCAATGGAAAAATTCAATCAGTTAACATACAATCTATTCCACAAGGCTTCAAGCAAAGAGTTGAAGACTTGGTCATACTTGCCAAAAAGTTTTCAGATACAACTTTTGTCTCTTCAGAGTATCCTCCATGTGTTAAACATGGAATTGAAGTTCTGGAAAAGGGAGAAAACTTGCCACACTCTGGAAGATTCTTGCTTGCCACTTATCTTCTCTCCAAGGGTCAGACAGTTGATCAAATTGCCCCTCTATTCAAAAATGCTCCAGATTATAATGAAAGAACAACAAAGTACCAACTAGAACATATATCTGGCTCATCTGGAAGCGGAACAAAATACCAATGTCCATCATGTGAAAAACTAAGAAGTGAAAGTCTGTGTTTTGCTACATCTGACTGTGACGGAATAATTAATCCAATACAATTTGGTAAAAAGAGGAAAAATAAATGAATGAGAAAAATACTTTACTAATAGAATCTACATTCAAGGAATATTATTTTAATCGCTTTGATCTGATACATGTACCAAAAAGAGCTACAGAACGAGAATTTGGATATCAGAAATTTAACTCTGGAATGACTAGGCATTTAGCTATCAAAAATGACAAGGAACTTCATCTATTACTAATGAAAGAAGTCCCATCTGATGTATATTGTTCAAATGCATACTATACATTTCCAAATCTTCCAATGTCTGAAAAAGACTGGAAAGGGGCTGACTTGATTTTTGATATAGATGCAAAAGACTTGGCTTTACCATGCAGAAAGGATCATACCATATTC
>QYPM01000058.1 GCA_007280465.1 Nitrosopumilales archaeon | reverse complement strand
TTCTACTAGTCTCTTTGAAGAGACTGGTTGCATGTATGCAATATATGATAATGTCTTAAGTGTGGCAGTAGGCAAAAGTGGCTTTGACGCATATTTTCGAATTACAGTGTTAAACTCTGGCTTTAGTTGAAATACGTATGAACCATCTGGTAGGCTTGCTACCTCAATTGCCTGGAATGCTGATTTTGTCTTTTTGACAAGATTTGTCATTAACGCCAAAGTCTTGGTTCTGGATTCTGTTCCAGAAGCTCTTATCAATTCCTCTATGGTTAGGGGCCTTCCTGCTGAATATAGCGAAGCTTCTAGCCTTGCCATTGCCTCGTCGTCTTCTATCTTTCCCATCTAGAACAATGTATGATTAGAGTATACTTAAAGCAAATTCCTACGGACTGTTGATCTAGTTGTAAATTTCTATTTTATCAAAGAGACTACTATGTCGTCTTCTGTCTGTTCAAGATCTACTTTCATATCTCTTGCCAAAAAGAGGATGGCAAAGAAGCATCTGATTACATCGATGAGCTCAAGATTAGATGTTATATTCTTAAAGGAGCCATAACCTGTAGCCTTTATTTTATTCATTATCAGTTCTTCATATTGTCCTATTATCTTCTCAAGAGAGATGAAGTAATCATCAAAGTTGGGAGCCTGGACTGGTTCGAACTCAAGCTGTCTTCTACTTGAACGTGGGTTTGCTATTGTTCCAATGAGATTTTCAAGAACTGATAACAATTCATCTAATGTTACTGGATATGTAGACTCGTGTCTGTATGGCATGTTGATTATTTCAATATCCATGTCTTCTCTCTGGGTCAGAGGTTTTTTCTCCATGGCTGCCTTTTGTAGTGCAAAAATGCTTTCTACTTTCATTCTGTGTATCATGGCTGAAGACAAGGCAGCAATTCCTGCTACTCTAAGATCTTTTTTATCTGTCTGACTGAGAATCTTTATCAAGATATCTAGGATTCGTATTACATCAATACTCCATACATCCTTTTTTGAAACATCTAGAGGACTAAACAGTATGTTCACTGGAGGCTGAGAAATACCTATACCTGGATTTTCTTTACTCACTTGGTTACTTCTCTATTTTTGTTTATAATACGTGTGTTATCTACTCTTTTTCTAGCTCAAGTCAAGAGTTTTCCTCTAACACATACCAAATATTATAAGCCGATCTGGTATATTGCTAGAAATGGACAAAGACTTGGAAAAGTTTGACCTAGCTTGCACTTATCTAAAAAATGAACAGAGTGCCGCGGCTCATAACTTGTTTACCACACTTGCTCAAAAAGAGATGAAAAATAACAGCTACAAAGCTGGTCTATATCTCATACTTGCATCTGAATGTAAATCCAAGCAAGGAAAGGAAAGAAAAGAGGAACTTTTGGAAGCTGCCAAATTCTATATCAAGATTGCAAAAAAGGACTCCAATAATGCAAATTATGCATACCAGTGCGCCGCCAGGTGTTTTCTTAGAACTGGACATTATGATGATGCAATGAAAGCATTTGAAGCTGCTCAAAAGTATACTCTAAATGTAATTGTTGAAAAAAGACCAATTATCGTAGTTGATGACAGTCCTGCAATTTTATTGAGAATTAAAAGTTTCCTTCAGCAATTGGGCTATGATGACATACATACAGTTGAAAATGGTAAATCTGCAATTAATCTAGTTTCTAAACTTGTTAAGTTAAAACAAAATCCAATTATTCTGCTTGATATGGAATTGCCAGACCTAAAAGGAGATGTGATTGCAAAAACTCTTCTAAAGTCAAAACCTGATATTTCTATAATATTGATAACTGCAGACGAAAAATCAACACCGCGTGTTAGGGACTCTATTGGTTTTGGTTCAACAGCATTTGTTCAAAAACCCTTCTCGATAAACGAGTTGAAAAATGCTCTAGATACAGCTAAATTGTCTGAAATCAATTAAGCAATAACATCGACATGTTGAGTAGATTCACATCTTTGATTTGAATTCCATTTATCTTGTAATCTATTATCTGGTCAGAGAATTTTTCTACTACTCGCGCTGCTGGGTTTTTTTCTGTTCCTTCCACCCTTAGTACTGTAATCATGTTCCAATCTCCATCTACTGTTGCAACAAAGAGATAATTTGGCAAAGTTTTGATGTAATTCTTAATAGATTCTGTAATGGTATCCATGGATCTTGTTATTTTGAGTTTGAGAAATAATGCTTCAAACTGATCATTTGAAGATATGCCACTCAATACTGCTTTGTAACCTTTTATGATTCCGTTCTTCTCAAGTCTCTCAATTCTTTTTCGAATTGTTCTATCTGATACATCTACTCCAAAGTTTCTTAATTCACTTGCTATTTCTTTTGAGGGAGTTCTTGCATTCTTGTTGAGAATGTTAATTATTTTTTGATCAACCTCATCTAATGTAGACCAGTTTTGATCATCTGACATGGTTTTCTAATCGAGTAATGACTTTTTGAAGTTTATGATGGTCCCACGCGCAGGATTTGAACCTGCGACAACCCGGTTTCTGTAAGCCTGATAGGCTGAATGACAGTTAGCCGATGGCCAACCACTACAGCCGGAAGCTCTACCAGGCTGAGCTAGCGTGGGACTGTTTCTCACGCGTTTTTTCGTATTAAATAACTATCGATAATCCATTATTTGAAAAATGCCGATCTTGGCATATTTTTTTAACAAATCATATTACATATAAACAGGATAAATTGTCTCGATTATGTGTCGGGGGCAAATATGTCTGAAGGCGGATATGTATGTGTACCATATTTACAAAACAATGCCTTCAATACAATGAAGAATACTTTTGAAAAATCAGATTTTGTTGATAATATGTATTTCGTGACGGCAACTTTTTCCGAAGATGGTAGAGCATATTTTCCATCACGTTCTAATACGTATCTTCTTGCAAGATTCAAAGATCGTTCCCAAATTATGAACGAAGTTGAAAAATGTGATCAAGAAACTCCTACATTTGTTTTTACAAAAAATGATGAATTCTTTGAGAGACTAGATGATAATAATTTGAATTTACTATCTTTCTATTATCTAGAACACGGTGATTCTGAATCTGATCTATCAGAACTTGGTTATATTGTTGCCAAACGTACCAGAGTGAGGAGGGCAGAGATGGGAGATCTTACACTATCCACTACCCAAACCCAAAAATTCACTTTTCCCTACGAGAAAAATTTGATAGTTCTTGAGGTTTCAAGTGACAATAAACATCAAGCTGATAACAAATACTGTGAGAAGACAAAAAAAGAGGTGCAAAGAAAAGGAATTGGAATGACCACTCTTCTTAACCTGTCAGTAATTGAGAAAATAAAATAGATTTTTTGAGAAATCTCTTTTCAAGAGATCAATTATTGTTCCAAACCATAATAGAAAAGTTATATACTCTTCCAAATTCTGTTTTGGTAATGAGTAAGCCATCTGAGCTTGGTGCGCTAAAAATTGGCTCTTACATATTACTTCCAGTAGGTGGGCCAAATGATGAGCCATGTAGAATTGTTGAATATGATACAAGTAAACCCGGTAAACACGGTGCAGCAAAGGCAAGAATAGTGGGAGTGGGAATTTTTGACAAGAAAAAATACTCACACGTCTCACCAGTCAGTGCTCAAGTTCAAGTTCCTCTCATTGATAAAAGAGTAGGTTCTATAATTTCAAAAACACCTTCAAGTACTCAGATAATGGATTCTGAAACCTTTGAAGTGTTTGACGCACAACTCATTGAAGACGAAATTAAAGACAAAGTTGCACAAGGTTCAGACGTTGAATACTGGAAAGTCATGGACAGAACTATTATAGTTAGAATTAAGAATTAAAATTCGGATGCTGATGATGACTAGAAAAGCCAACTGATGGTATGATGAAGATTATGAGTATTGAAGCATCCAGGCTTTTCAAATATTAGAACTAGTTATACGGTACAACTTGAATGGGTACACTATGAAGGGTCTCTGTCATGTTTGCCTAGCGTCTAATGTAGAGACTACACTAAAGGGACATCTCTCATTGTGTGCTTATTGCTTGAAGCAAATAACTGTGCTAGAAAAAAATTAATTGACTTGAAAGGTATGATAGTAAATTGAAGTTAGCATCTCTTTTTTCTGGTGGAAAGGATAGTACATATGCAATATACAAAGCCAAGCAAGAGGGCCACAGCATAGAATGTCTTGTTTCCATATTTCCACAATCTGAAGAAAGCTATCTACTACACTATCCCAACATTTCAGCCACATCGTTACAGGCCACCGCAATGAAAATACCTCAAATTCAAAGTAGGGTGGATACAACTGATCCTCAAATCGAGCTTGAACAATTACAAAACCTATTGGAAAAAGCAAAGAAAAATTTTGGAATAGAGGGAATTGTACATGGAGGATTGTTTAGTGATTACCAAAGAACTCGATTTGAAACAATTGGGAATAATCTAAATCTTAAAGTGCTATCACCCCTGTGGCATATTGATCAAAAAAATTATTTGAAAGAATTACTAGATTCCAAATTTAAATTCATAATAACAAGTGTAACTTCAGCAGGACTTGATGAATCATGGTTGGGCCGTGAAATAACTAGAGATGATGTAGAACAACTAATCTTATTGTCTGAAAAATATGGTTTTAATTTGACATTCGAAGGGGGTGAGGCTGAAACATTTGTAGTAAACTGTCCTTTGTTTTACGCTCCAATTCGAATAGTAAAAGCAAACAAGATCTGGGATGGTTATAGAGGAAGATTTGAAATAACCGAAGCTGCCTTAGTACAGTAATGTTAGATGGTCTAAAAACAGGTCTTAGGGCAGCATTGAAGAAAATAGTAAATTCTTCAGCAGTTGATGAGGCACTAATCAAGGAACTTTCTAAAGATATCCAAAGGGCACTATTGCAATCCGACGTAAATGTAAAACTTGTTTTTCAAATTACTAAAAACTTGGAAGAGAGATCTATCAAAGAGACTCCTCCTCCTGGGCTTTCTAGAAAAGATCACATTGTAAAAATTCTATATGAAGAACTAGCTAAATTATTGGGCACAGAGGAACAATTCGTATTCCAACCTGGCAGAGTAAACAGGGTTCTAATGCTTGGAATTCAGGGAAGTGGAAAAACTACAGTAACTTCAAAACTTGCCAAGCTCTTGACAAGACAAGGTTACAGAGTTGCAGTTATTGGTGCAGATACATACAGGCCTGGTGCACTAACTCAACTTAAGACAATGTGTGAAAAGACAAACGTGGAAGTATACGGAGATGAAGGAAACAAAGATTCTCCAGATCTTGTAAAAAATGGTTTAAAGCACTTCGAGGGACAAAATTTTGATGTCATTCTAATAGATACTGCTGGTAGACACAAAGAAGAAAAAGATCTTCTTGATGAAATGATAAGAATTAGTAAAATTGCAAATCCTGATCTTGCATTATTGATAATTGACGGAACTATTGGACAACAATGTTACAATCAAGCTGAAGCATTTCATAAAACAGTTCCAGTAGGAGGTATTATAGTTACAAAATTAGATAGCAGTGCAAAGGGTGGTGGCGCACTTGCAGCTGCTGCTGCAACTGGTGCACAAATAATGTACATCGGAACAGGCGAGCGAATAGATGATCTTGAAAAATTCTCGCCAACAAGATTTGTTGGAAGGATGCTTGGAATGGGTGATATCCAAGCATTACTTGACATGGCAAAAAGACTGGAGACTGAAGGTAATGAGGACAGACTAAAGAGAATCTCACATGGAAAAATGAATATGGAAGATTTCTACTTTCAAATTGAAGAGGCAACAAAGGCGGGGGGATTACGTAACATTCTAGAAAATATGCCTGGTTTTTCTGGTATGGTAAAAGAAGACCAGGTAGAACAACAAGAACAACGAATGGAAAAATGGCGTTTTATCATACAATCTATGACAAAGGACGAAAAATCAGATCCTGATTTGATAAATGCTTCTAGAGTGAAAAGAATTGCGCGAGGTTCTGGATGGCCAGAGCATGAGGTAAAAGAACTCCTAAAGGCATACAAAAATTCAAAGACCATGATGAAGGCTTCCAAAGGAAGACAGATGCAGGGTATGCTAAGAAAAATGGGATTAGGTTAAAACATTTTCAGATTAAGCTGCATCTAAATATCAAATATGGTATAGTCTAAACATCTTGTTGAACAGCTATCAGTGTTATCAAGCGCTGGGTATCCAAGAAGGGGTTTCCATTAAGGAGGTAAAATCCGCATATAGAAAACTAGCTTTACAATTTCATCCAGACAAAAATACACTCGATCAAGAAAGCACAAAATTCAAGATGATAATTGAAGCATATCAAACACTTCGCACTGAATACAAAACTAAGATAGGAACAAAATCTTCTGAAAAATACTATGATAAGGATTCTAAGAAAAAATCTAATTTTAATTCAACTTATTCTTGGGGTGCAAGACAATCTGATAGAAATACTGAAGAGGACTGGACTAGACATGCAAGATATGCTGAAGATGAATATCAAAACTTTTGGGCACATTATGAAAAGACTTTTTGGGATTATTATGAAAGAGTAAATTCAGAAACAAGATCTAAGACTGAGTCAATACATGTAGAACAAGAAATTTCTTTATCAGTAAGTGTAGATCCTGGACGGTGCATAGCATGTTGTAGCTGTGAGACGATTGCACCTTCTGTATTTAGGGTTGAAAAAAATGTCAAAGTAAATCCCAAGTCTAAAGTCATTAATGAGAAGGGCACTAAATCCGAAACAATACTTGATGCTGCACAGACTTGTCCTACAAAGGCCATCAGTGTCTCTGAAAAAGAATCTTGTAGAAGACTATATCCTTGGTAAAAGTTTATCTAGATAATTACGCGCGTTAATTCCACGAAACTAATCATATTGCTATCAGTAATGGTTTTGGTTACAAGTTTTCTAGTGTCTGGCGTGATGGAAGTATCGGCACAACAACAGTCTAACCCAAAAAATCCATGTACTGCTGCTAATCCTTGTACTCAACAGATATGTGGAGATCACATATGTGCTTCAGGCGAATATCTTAAGATGCAGCAGGCTCTTGCTCAAGCACAAATACAATCAAGCATTCAAAACACAACTGGCATGCAATATCCTCCTGGCATTCAAAACACAACTAGCATGCCAAATACTAGTATGCAAAATACAACTAGCATGCAAAACACAACTAGTGGAGTTTCTGAAAACCAACAAACTGTTCCAGAATTTGGACCAATTACATCATTAGTTCTTGTTATTGCAATTATTAGTGTAGTAGCAGTTTCTGTAAAGACTAGAGTATTCCTAAAACTCTAAACTTTTATCATCTCATTCATCTGGAGTCAAAATTCAGTCATTACTTGAATCAGTAAATATTTTTGGCTATTTAATTAGGATTAAAACACACCTCAGTTGCTTTCTATGTTGTTGAAAAAAACTAAGATGGATGTAGTAATTGAGGAAACCAAGCAAATCTTGCGGGAGTATCATCTTTGTGATTATTGTCTTGGACGAATGTTTGCAAGTAGACTAGGGTTAGTTTCTCACAAAAATCTCGGTAAAAAAATTAGGAAAATTATAAAACAAAATAATCCAAAATCATGTTATCTATGCAAAAATCTGATGCCAGAACTAGATGTTTTCTTAAACAAGATGCTTGACATTTCAAAAGAATATGAATTTTCAACATTTCTTATAGGTGCTATTCTAAAACCTTCAATTTTAGATAGAGATGATATTGTGCGTTCCAAGTTCAAACTTCGTGGAATTGCTGGAATAAAAAGTGACATTACAAGAGAAATAGGAAAACAATTTGGAAAAAAAACTAGAACTAAAGTTGATTATCAAAATCCCGATATTGTTTTTACAATAGATTTCAAGAAAGAAGAATGTGACGTAAAACCCAAGGCATTGATATTACAAGGAAGATATACCAAAGAGATAAGGGGAATTCCACAAAAACAAGTGTCTTGCAATAGATGTGACGGAAAAGGATGTTTTGTTTGCGACTTTCATGGGATAACTGAATTTAATAGTGTAGAAGGTAAGGTTGCCAAATTTTTGTTTAAAACATTTGGTGCTCAACAAGCAAAAATAACTTGGATTGGAAGTGAGGATGAATCTAGTCTTGTTCTTGGAAATGGGAGACCTTTCTTTGTTAAATTGATAAATCCACATAAAAGAAAAATTACTTTGCCAAAAAATATTGTGCTTGACGGAGTCTCTATTTTACATCTAAAAACGGTTTCAAAGTTGCCTTCTGACCAAATTAAATTCAAGACAGATGTTTTGTTGGATATCGCAACAGAAAAAGATCTAGTTCCTGAGGCATTGAATGTATTGGAAGGTCTAAAGGACAAGCCTATTTCAATTAGCGAAATTACGTCTTGGAAGAACCAAAAAAGAATCTATGACATAAAGATTAAGAAAATTAATCCTAAATCATTTACAATTCTTGTTGAATTAGATGGCGGAATTCCCCTCAAGAGATTTGTGACTGGAAATAATGTTGAACCAAACATTAGCATGCTACTTGAAAATTCATGTAAATGTACAACATTTGATTTTCATAAAATAGTACTCTGTAATTGAATTTCATATGTTCTCTAAAACAAGGATAAATCACCTAACTTGTCCGAACTAAATGAAATTTGCCTTTTTATGTCAAGCTTTTATTATAGTCTAATTCAATCTTGTTCGATTGGATCCTTTACTTAGAGTTCATGAGGCTTACAAAAACGGGCTAATTCCTGAAAAAATTCATTCTTTAATAATTGAGAGATTTGGGGTGACCCTGTCTGGAATACAAAGGATAGAAAAGGCATCAGGAATTAATTTTCCACTTGCATATGTGGAACCGTCAGTAGTAGTATCTCACCCATCTTCTGGCTCTTTTGATTATGGGATATTGTTTGCAAGGACAATTCCCGTTGTCTCTAATGATAAACTAAATGTCATAATACAGATAACTGCTCCTCTTGTAGCATATGGCCTCAAGGGCACAATCCATGCTATCCTGGCACATGAATTTCTACACTATTTAGAATTGATTAGAAGAATATCCAAGATGGATATTGTATCTGATGAGATTAGTGGAAATCTTTTTGAGAGTAGTTACTCTGATTCTACCAGACTTTTTGATCCAAGGGCCGTATTTGATGATAAAACACTACTATCTCATATAACTAAAAAATTTCCAGAAGGATTTAGAGACTATAAACTTGAGGATAAAGTTCTAAAACTCTGGATAGAAAAGAATCTTCCAATCATAAACATTACAATGGATACCAACATAGCCAAGATTCCAGCAACCGTGATTGCAAATACTACGATTGAACCAAACCTTTTACAGAAATTAGATCAAATAGAACAAAAGGTTTCTCGTCTTAGAAAAAAGAAACTATACTAATTATTAAACGAATTCGGTAAATCCACACTTGCCGCAACTGCGTCTATTTTTATGGTTTGACATGAATACTCCCTTGCCACATCTTGAACATTCTTTCTTTGATCTCTCTACCTTATCTCCAGACACCTTGTAATACTTGTATACTAATGGACTTGAGCCCTTTTTGCCTGCCATTACTTACTCTCTTCCTTTGGTGCTTCTGCTTGTTCGGTTGGAGCTTCAGTACCTTCTGGTTTTGCAACTGCGGCTTTTGCTTTTTCTATTCTTGCAAAAACTGCAGCCTTGAGATGCTCCTTAGCAAGTTTTTCATCTTCATATACATAGAAACTTCCTGATACAACTGGTCTTCCAGTTTCATTTTTCAAAAGTATTGGTATTACAATTTTTCCTTCCAAATTGAATTTTTTTGAGATCATGTCTACTGCTTCTAGCTTCTTTAGTCTGCCAGCAAGCCCTTTGAAATTACAAGTAATCTCTCTTCTTGACAGTAAAGGATTCTTTACATCTCTTGTAACTTCGATCATGGACATGTAATCCAAGTCCTTTTAATAGTTCATATAAATCTTAACGGCTACTGGACAACAAATTTATGAAATCATGATATCTCAAGCCTGTGGACAGATTTATGGTACACCTGAAAAACTCAGGTTATGTTACAACTGATGCAAAAACACTACTTGCAAAAGCTGATCAATTAACTTCGGAGATGGATGTAATTGTACGCGATATGAGAGTCTCGACAAAATATTTGGAATTTGATGTATCTGTTAAAAAAGAAGAACTAGATGAAGTTGTAAAAAAGTTTCAGCCTCTTGGATCTCTTAGTGATGCAAGACATGTTGTAGAAGAAAAAATTGAAAAAGAAGAGGCACTAAAAAGAGCAAAACAATACTTTAACGACGAAAAATATTGGGAATGTCACGAAGTGCTTGAAGGTGTTTGGAAAAAAACATACGAAGGTGAAAAAGATCTTGTTCAAGGAATTATTCTTGTTGCAGCAGCACTAGTTCATTATCAAAAAAATGAGAATGACATTTGTATTTCAATAATGAAGAGAGCAATGGAAAAACTCTCTAGTTCTTCTGGGATATATCATGATGTGGATATGGACACGTTTAGAAAAACTACTAAGGATATGATCTCTTCTGGAAAGATAGCACCATTTATGATTTAATGGTCTTTATTGCAGTATTGATGACATCGGCTCCCATGATGAGTCCAATACTGCCTTTCTTTGCCTGTTCTTCTGTGAATCTCATCGTTCCGTCTTTTTTGACAAAATCTCCTGAAATCAAAATGGGGACTGGATCGTCGCTATGACTTTTGTTTATACATGGTGTAGAATGATCTCCTGATATTACAACTGCAACTTTTGATGTATCTATGTTATCAAGTAAAGTTCCAAAGAATCTTTTGTCTATCTCTTCTATGTTTTGCATCTTGCCAACTGCATCTCCATCATGACCAAATTCATCTGGTCCTTTGATGTGAACATAGATTGCATTTTGTGTCTGCATTGCTTTGGCTGCAACACGTGCCTTCTCTTCATAATCTGTAAGGCCACCTGCACTAAATGATTTCATCTTCAAAACATTTGCAATGCCTATCTCTACTGGCATGTCTACTATGCATGAAAACTGCATCTCATGTAACTCGTTTATTGGAGTGACATCTGGAAACTTGTTTCCTGCATCACGTAATAGGATTGAATTTACCATCTTCTTGCCTTGTTCTTTTCTATTTTTGTTTACTATACTGTCTTTCATAATTTGAAGCGATTTGTCTGTAAATTCATTTACAAGTAATGCAGAAAGCTTGGCACCATCAGACTCGTTTAGGGGCAATGACTTTTCTACCTCCATGTAATCTCCAACTGCCTTGGCAACTCCCATGCCATCTATTCTTGCGTAAGCCGGATCAGTGTTGCTAATATCTGGTGTAAGAAATACGCCTTCACATCTTATTCTTACAATTAACCTGTGTCCAATTGTGGGTGCTACAACAACAGATGCTTTAGGATTTGAAAACTTGAGTTTTTCTTCTATCTCATGAGCAATCGCAAGAGCATCTTCTTTCTCTATGTTCCTTCCAGCTCTACGGTCTGTGATTATCTTCTCGTCATTTACAGTAGCAAAATTTCCACGCAGTGCAAGGTCACCATTTTTAAAATCAATTCCAACTCCAATTGCCTCAATTACCCCCCTTCCAACATACTGTGTATTTTCAAATCTATAACCAAGCATATTGAAAACTGCGATATCTGATTGAGGTGCTATTCCCCTACCTACCGAAATTACTTCTCCTATGGCTCCATTTCTTGCAAGTCTATCAAGATTGGGAGTTTTTGCATAACTTAATGGAGTTGAACCCTTCAAATCTGGATGAGGCAAGTCTCCTACGCCATCAAGAAGAACGTAGACCATATGAATATCCGAGTTATCCATTTTTCTAAATTCCTCAAGCTTCAGTTTTTTCATATCACACATAAACCTTGATTTTTTAAGCGATCAGAATTTTGAAACAAATTTCTACTTGTTTGTATTGTTTCACACATTAGTTTTCTAAAATGTTGAGAATAAATTTTTGATATCTGGACTGAAAAAAAATTAAGATGATGATATAATTGACGATAATTTTATCTTAAAATTCAATCTCTTTCCTGCAAGGGGATGATTCAAATCAACTGAAACTATTTGCTCTTCTATCGCAGTTATTATTGCAGGCACTTTTTCTCCTGTGGGAAGTCCTGCTTCAAACAATAGTCCTGGAACAAGTTCTGCGTCGGGTGGGAAAATCTCTCTTGGTATCTTTTGAATTAGAGTTGGATCGTGCTCTCCATATGCCTCTATTGGAGAAATAACGAATTGTTTTTCTTCTCCTTCCTTCATTCCAAGTATTGCATCATCGAATCCCTTTATTACCTGACCCCCTCCGATTTCAAATTCTAAAAGATTTCCCTCCTCAACATTGCTGTCAAATACTGTTCCGTCATCAAGAGTTCCGGTGTATTCTATCTTGACTTTGTCCCCTGTCTTTGCAGTCAAGGTTTTACCATCCATGTTTGCGTGTAGAAATATTCTTCCACTGTTTTCATATTTTTCTCACAAATGTGTACTAGAAAAGTTCTTTGGTGGATTTATTAATAAAATCTGATCTAGTCGTTAGAAGGAAATTGCTTTGCAAGTTCCTCTGCGAATTTTTCATAATGCTCTCTTGTCTTGCCTATCTCCTTGAGTTTTGTATTCTCAACCTCTAGTAGACTCTTATTCACCTGCTCTGCTTCATTTCTAAGAGCCATCTCGGCCATTTCAAATAATCTATTGTTTTCCTTCCATACGTGTTGCACAACATGATTGATGTATTCTTGCATGTCTATAATTAATTGGGTCGCATCGCCGCTTTTCAGGTATGTCTTTGACGATGCCTCCATTCTTGTTCCTAGTTTGCGCGTCACCTCATGTTCCATGAGCATAACAGCTATTGGACCTGAATCTCGTGACATTCCCTTTTTTTCAAGTTCTGGAAAGAGAGAGTTTTCTTCTTTTCCATGATGGCAGACATCTGTGAAATTCGTTGAAAAGTCAATCACTTGGTTTAGAATTGGTTCTGGTATGGTTTTACCAGATTGTAGCAAGGGAATGGTAGACCACATTGACTTTAGTACTTTTTCTATTAAATCATGATCTCGTCTTAATGATGTTGTTGACATGGAATGATTTCTAAGTTCTGATCTTCCAATTTAAGTTTAATTTTTTACAAAATGATTGTTTTGGACCATAACTGTCCAAATCGTACTGCGTTGGCGGTAATTTCCGATCTTTGCAAAGGTTTTAAATTGCTTGATCCAAAATCTAGCAGTATGGGGGATTTAAGGAAGGATTATTCTATTGATCGATTTGTGATCGTTTCTCCTGAAAATAACTCAGTAACTGATTCTAAGAAATGTCCCTATTGTCCAGGAAATGAATCTATGACTAATCCGTCTACACTTTCTCTGGTTGCAAAGGACGGGATGTTGCAAAGACTTCAAGATACAGAAGATCACTATGTGCAGAATTGGTCAGTAAGAGTATTTGAAAGCAAAAATCCTGTTGTTACAACCACTTCTGAAAACTCGTATAGTGATAGACCTCTCTACAGCGAACCTGCCTATGGATATCATTATGTTGTTGTAGCTTCAGAAAAACACAAAGATTCTCTTGCGAGTATTTCAACTGAACAATGGTCTAACGTACTTGTTGTAATCCAAGACAGGCTTAGATGGTTATACACCCAGCGTGGCGTAACATATGTTGCAATATATGTAAATCATGGAAAAGAAGCCGGTGGCTCTACTACCCATGCTCACCTCAACGTTGTAACTTTTTCCACAATTCCTCCTGTTATAGAACTGGAGGCAGAAGCTGCACACAAAATACTTAATGAAAAAGGAATATGCCCAATGTGTCAGACTGTAGGTACTGAAACTGGAGGGCCTAGACAAATACTTCAGACAGAAGGTTTTGTTGCTTTCTGTCCATGGGCTCCATCACATCCGTACGAATTTTGGATTTATCCAAAAAAACACATCACAAGTTTTTCTAAAATAACTCAAAAAGAGATAAATGATTTGTCGCTAATTTTACGTGCTACTTTAGGTGGACTTGCAAATACAATGAAAACTCTATCATACAACATGGTCTTTCATCTTTCTCCAGAAAAGAAAAACAATAGACAGATTCATTGGCACATTGAAGTATATCCACAAGCTGATCCTTGGTCTGGACTTGAAAGGGGATATGGAGTGTTTCTTAACAAAGTAACTCCTGAAAAAGCTGCAGAAGAGCTTGGTTCTGCATGCAGAAAAGAACTTGCTAGTCTTGTTGGAATAGTTTAGACAATCATTTGGTTTATTTATTCAAGTAAAAGATGGGTTGTCGTGGCAATTGAAAAATGGATATCTGTTGCAAGTCTTGGCTTGTTTATTATGTTTGTAGCTCAGATGATATCAATTTCTGTATATCTCACCCATCCATCACATGATATTGATCCTTCGTCTCAGATCAAAGAGTTCATATCGATTAGTATTGCACCTGCGATAATTTTAGCTGGTTCATCTTATTTGCTGGGGCGAAGATATGGTTCCAGACTTACCGGCTCACTTATCATATCTGGAGGAATAATCACAATTATTGGAATGTACTATGTTACTATTTTGATAAAACAAATCCAGGATGCATACCTTGTACCGGAATTAACAATAGCACCCTTTGTATTTATGGCAACTTCAATTCCTATAATTATAATAGGTTCATTGTTATTTCGATTGAAGCCTATGCCTAAACGAGATTATTTCTTTGACCGATGATCAAATCTCATCGAATTTGAGTGTCGTTTAAACCCCATATTCTCATAAAATGGAATGAGATCTTCTGAACAATCAAGAATAATTTTATAACATCCTTTTTTCTTGGCGTATTTCAAAAGCGCGTTAACTATTTTTTTCCCTACTCCTTTGCCTTGGTATTCTTTTCTTACCACTACATCTTCTATGTGACCTACTTTGCCTCCATCATGGATGAATTTTTGTTCAATCAAAAGGGTTGTTGCACCTATGATTTCTCCATTGTATATTGCAACATAAATTACATGATCTGGATTCTTTGAAATTTTATTGAAAATACTATTTGCTTTTTTTGGTTTGATGTGACTTGATTTTCTAAGCGAGTCAAGAGAAAGTAAAAATCCATTGTAAAAGTCTCCTCTTTGTAATTTACGTATCTTGATAGTTGACATACTTTGGTCTAAATCTGACCTAACCGTGCGATATATTGCTGATATGCACGTCTGTAAGAAGTCTTGTCTCCTATATCTAGAAAACCTTTCTTTATGAGAAATCCACTTACCTTGTTCTTCTTTGCTATGGCATTACGTATTACATCATCCATGCCATATGGTTTGTTGGGAGGTATGAACTTGAATATTCCTGGCTCCATTACATAACATCCTATGTTGATATTTCCTTTAACTTCTGGTTTTTCACGCCATGCTTTTACTTTGTTGGCTTTATCCATCTCTATGAATCCGTATTGTAATTTAGTTTTATATTCAAATAATCCCATTGTGACAAACGATTTTTTTCTATGATGATTTACTATCATACTTTTCAAATTAAAATCAAATATGGAGTCTCCATACAGGCAAACAAATGTGTCATCTATGAGTTCTTCTGCAGTTTTTAGTTGACCAGCTGTAGCAAGAGGCCTGTTTGCAACAGCATATTCAATTTTTACTCCAAATCTACTTCCATCCTCAAAATAATCTTCAATTGTCTTTCTTAGATAGCTTACACAAAGTACAAACGAATCAACCCCGCCTAGTTTTACCCATTCTATGAGATGCTCTAAAAGTGGTTTTTCTCCTAGTGGAAGCATCGCTTTTGGAAGAAATGTGGTGTATGGCTGAAGTCTTGTACCAAGGCCACCAGCTAAAATGACAGCTTTCATGTATTTCATTCTAAATTTCTGGTATTTATGTTGAAGGATGAAAAGATGCTATCTTACTATCTTCAAAATTTTTCCTAGTACGTCAATTGGATTTTTTCCAAAAATTAGAATCATGGCTTCTTTTCCAAAACCTCCTTTATGAAATACAATATCTGGAGGAGTTTTCAAATTTGTTATTGCCGCCTTGATTCCCCATGACATGGTGCGGCCCTCTCTTTCTCTAATCGTAAGTGGTTCTTTACTTCTATCGTAAGATGAAACCTTCATTCCTTTGAAGACTGCTTTTTTGATTATTTTTTCATCATACTTTATGTTCAAGCTAGATCTCATGGAAGGAAACTTTCTTGCCATTTCTAATACTGCCGATGCAATATGCTTTGATCCTCCATACTTGAGATTTCCTGCAATTGTTACAAATTTTCCAGTTCTTACAATTCTGCCTTCTAACCCCATTACATCTTTTAGGGTTGTTGGATTTGATGTTGAATATACAAAATTTGTTTGGCATTCTGGAATATATTCGTAAATGGACTCTATTGAGCAAAATTCTGAAATGGCATTTGATAATTGATTTTCAATCACATCCCCTTTTGTTGGAGTAATAATTGGTAAACCTCTTCCTATCTTTGTAGCATTTCTAATTGACTCTACAGTGAAAAGACGTGCAGAATCAACGGCGTCTGATAATTTTTTCCCTCTTGCGATATTTGCACATAATGCGGCTGAAAAAGTACACCCTCCACCATGACTTTCAAATTTCATTCTGGTATGAGAAAAAATACTAAATTTTTTATCCTCTAGAAGTAAATCCGTCACCTTGATTCCTTTGAGAAAATGCCCACCTTTTATTATGACATTTTTTGCACCCATCTTCTGAATCTTCATAGCTGCAGATTTCATATTTTTCAGAGATCTTATCTTGATACCTGAGATTTTTTCAGCCTCTGTTGTATTTGGAGTGATTATGTGGCAAAGAGGAATTAGTAACTTTTTGAAATCTGAAAAAGCACTTTCTGTTTGTAGAATCCCTCCAGTTGTAGACTTGAATATTGGATCAAGGATTATTGGTATTTTGATTTTTTCAAGTTCTGAACGTATTGCTCTTACAGTTTGCTTGTCATACACCATTCCTATCTTGATTGCGTCTATTTGGAAATCTTCCAGAATTGATCTTATCTGACTTTTTACAAGTAATGGTGAGACTGGTTCTACACCAAAAAACCTTGATGTGTTCTGACTTGTAATTGCGGTTACGACACTTAGACCATGTGCTCCAAATGCATTGAATGTCTTCATATCTCCTTGAATCCCAGCCCCTGAGGAAGGATCGGAACCTGCAATTGATAATACATGCATGATCTTAGGTTTAGAAACTCACGTTTAAATCCAATTACTCGCTAAAAATAGTAAATTGAGTACACAAATGAATTCAGCACGAAGAGGTGTTGCTACTGATGAGATGAAAGCCGTTGCACATGATGAAGATGTGACATTGGAATGGCTTATTCCTAAAATTGCAAATGGTTCTATTATAATTCCTCACAATAATGCTCGTCTACAAAAGATTAGGGTCGTTGGAATAGGAAAGGGTATGAAGACTAAGGTCAATGTAAATATTGGAAATTCCACATTAAATCAAAATCTTGAGGAAGAGATCAAGAAAGCTCAGGTTGCAATAAAATATCACGCTGATACTATAATGGATCTTAGCGATGGAGGAGATGTGGGATTGTATAGACGAAAACTACTTGAAGTTGCACCAATTGCTTTTGGAACGGTTCCTGTTTATGAGGCATATAATTATGGTGTGGAGAAACACAAGAATCCACTTGATATTACAGAAGATGACTTTCTCAATGCTTTTGAACATAATGTAAAAGATGGAGTTGATTATACTACAATTCATTCTGGTATAACTAAGGATATAGCAAAACGTATTCTTGCAGTAAAAAGACATGGGGGTATAGTAAGTAAAGGAGGTACAATTACAGCTGCATGGATGTTAAAGTATGATAAGGAAAATCCATACTTTGAGCATTTTGATTATCTGATAGAACTTGCAAGAAAATATGATGTTACTTTTAGTCTGGGTGATGCATTACGACCAGGTTCTATTCTTGATTCACACGATGAACTTCAAGTACAAGAAATGATCAATATCTCACGACTTACTAAAATCGCCCATGAAAAAGATGTACAGGTGATGGTTGAAGGACCGGGGCATGTACCACTCAACGAAGTTGCAGCCAATGTCCGATTAGCAAAATCACTAATTGGTGAAGTGCCATATTATGTACTTGGACCGCTAGTAACAGATATCGCTTCAGGACATGATCATATTGCAAGTGCAATAGGCGCTGCAATTTCTGCAAGTGAAGGAGTTGATTTACTATGTTATCTAACCCCTGCAGAACATCTTGGATTACCTAATGCCGAAGAGGTAAAGGCAGGACTGATTGCATACAGAATTGCAGCTCATGCTGGAGATCTTGTCAAATTAAGAGACAAGGCAATCAAATGGGATATGGAAATGACTGAAGCAAGAAGAACATTAAACTGGGAAAAACAGATTGCACTCTCAATTGATCCGGAAGAAGCGGCACGTATTCATGCAAGAACTGGTCAACTCAAAGGAAACACAGTTCCATGTACAATGTGCGGTGGTGCATGTGTCTACATCATGCTCCCTCAACAGAGATTTACTAAAATCGAAGAAGAAAAATTACAACAGACTAGCTAGTACTTTCTCAAGACTTGGAACCGTTTGAAATTTTGTCATATCTGATGGTGATATCCACCGGTATTCAGAATTTTCCCAATTCAATCTGATCTTAGGTTTATCTACAGAAAATAAAAATGGAAAGATCAACCATTCGTGATTTGCGTATTGCGGTGAATCTATTCTCATTTGTGACGCAGCTCTTACTAGAGTAATTTGATTTTCTGTAATGCTTGTCTCTTCAAGTATTTCTTTTTTTGCCCTGTATAATGGGTCCTCACCACCTTCTATAATTCCACTCACTCCTGCCCAAAGTTCTTTCATTGTCCTTACTCTGTCGCTTCGTTTTAGAATGAGATACTGACCATCCTGAGTCAAAAAAGAAGTTACTATTTTAGTGGATTTCAATTATTTTTCTACAGCGTTTACCATTGTTACAAGCTTCTTGTATGATTCATCGAAATCAACATTCTTGGCTAATCTTTCTTTGGCACTTGAAATGTATTTTATCATCTCTTCTGTTTTATTCTCTTGAATCAAAATGAGCATCCTACCTATGTCCTTCCAAAATTCTTCTGCATATCTTCTTATTTCTGGATTTGAAATTATTGTTTCAATAAGTTCTTGGGGTTCTGTCATTATGCCTGTAGTAAGATATTTTTGAGCCTTGAAAGTAGTTCCTGCCATTTTTTCAACTAGGGAGAAATTTTCTTCCTTTGCAAATATGTTGGCAAGTGCCAAGTTTACTAGATGTGGCATTCCAAGTACAATTGCAATTTTCTTGTCATGCTCTGCTGCATCTATCTGAACAAAATTTGCTTCTTCAAATAATGATTTTACCACGGCCATCTCTTTTTTTGCATCTCGAATTGGAATTGAGATTATGTTTTGTCCTTTTAGTTTCTTGGTTCCAGGACCAAACATTGGATGAATACAAATGGGATTTACTTTATCTGGTATCTTAGAAAGCGCAGCGGCAGTTTTTGTTTTAAGCGAAGAGATATCTATCAAATAAGAGTCTCGTTTCATCTCTTTTGCTATGAGTCTTATTGTCTCAGGTGTACGTTTTACTGGGATGCATAAAATAACATAGTCGACTGTTAGAATGGCCCCTACAAGTGACTGGGCCTTTGTAACTAATTTATTTGAAATTACTTTTTCAGAGTCATATCCTATTATGTCATAATCTTTTTCAAGAAAATACTTTGAGAACCATTTTCCCATTTGGCCTTCTGCCCCTATTATTGCAATCTTCTTCTTCATTATTTACTCCTTAACCTGTCATCTATCATTTGCATTCCCTGATTAAGTGTATCTTCTGGCTGGCAGGCTGATATTCTGACAAATCCCTGATAGTTTCCAAACCCCTCCCCAGGTGCTATTGCCACCCCTGCATCCAAAAGTTTGTTTGTAAAATCCACCGAATCAAAATTATCTTGTCTTACTTTGACAAACAAGTACATGGCACCATCTGGTTCAACAAAATCTAGTTGCATTGTTTTTGCCCTTTTCGATATAGATTCTACTCTATTTTTGATAGTTTTAGCATTGTTAGTTGTATCTGCCTCTAATGCCTTCATGGCAACATATTGGATTGGTTCTGATACATTTGTTAATGCTAGAGCCTGAAGCTTTGACATTTTTTCTATAATGTCAGGACTGGATATTGCATATCCAATTCTAAAGCCTGTCATGGCATGAGATTTTGAAAATGACTGGGTCACTATGGATTTGTTGTACCCATAAGTGAGTATGCTCTTCCATGGTTTGTATGCATATGTAGAGTAGATCTCATCACTTAACACATACAAATCATTCTTGACTGCTAAATCCATTATTTCATCTTGTAATTTTACTGGGAGAATCTTACCAGTTGGATTGTTTGGATAGTTGAGAACAATCATCTTTGTATTCTGATTTATTGCACTCTCTATGTCTCTGATATTTGGTTCCCACTTACCTTCGAGTGTGGTGTGAATAGTTCTAACCTTTATTCCTGAATTGAGGGCGTTATCACGATACGCAGGCCAAGCTGGTTCTATTATTATGATCTCATTACCTGGATTCAATAAGCTTGAAATTGCAAGAAATATGGAAAACCGTGCTCCTGGAGAAACAAGAATATTTTGTGATAATGTTTTGGCTTTAAATTTCTCTGTGGCATACTCTGCAAGTGCATCTCTGAATTCTGACATTCCTTTTGAATCACCATATTTTGTGTATCCCATGTCATAAACTTCGGAGAGTGCGTTTTTGACAATCTTTGGTGGTAAGAAATCTGGCTCGCCCACCTCCATGTGAATTATTTTTTTTCCTTCTCGTTCCATTTTCTTTGCTTTTAAAAAGATAGACAAGTGTGTCTGCTTGTTTTCAGATTGAATTTTGACAGATTCATTTAACAGAAAATTTAACATTATCATGGCAGTTTTTTCATCTAGTCCTATCTCTTTGCATAACGTCAAGACTCTAGCACGAAGTTGATTTTCTCTTTCTTCATCTGTAACTCCTATGCCAAGATTGCTCTTTAAATTCCCAATTTCCTTTGCTGTATCGTTTCTTTCTTTAAGTAATTTTATAATGTCAAATGTTATTCTATCTATTTTGTCACGTAAGTTGTTAATGTCTGACATTTCTTATCTGATGACCAAGGGAATGAAACCTGCCCTGATTGCATGATCAGCGAGTACTACTGATACTAACGAGTCTACTACTGGGGGTGCACGAGGAACTACACATGGGTCATGTCTTCCTTGAACTATCAAAGAAGCGGGTTTCTTTGTTTTAAGATCAATAGTATGTTGTTTTTTTGATATTGATGATGCTGGCTTGAATGCAACTCTCAAGACAATTGGCATTCCTGTAGAAATACCACCTAGTATTCCGCCAGCATTGTTAGTCTTGGTTTGGATTTTTCCATTTTTAATTAAAAATTCATCATTATTCTCCGAGCCATGTAATGTGGAACCATGAAAACCAGAGCCAAATTCTACCCCTTTTACAGCAGGAATTGAAAAAAGTGCTTTACTCAAATCTGATTCTAAAGAGCCAAAAATGGGCTCACCTAGTCCTACTGGTAAATTCACTGTTAATGATTCGATAACGCCACCTACAGAATCTCCACTTCGTCTTGCTGAAAGAATTGTTTGACGCATTTTATCGGCAATCTTTGGATCTGGACATCTTACTTCATTGTTGTATACTGCATTTTTCATTTTCAGTGTTGCATGTTCTTTCATTTTTATATTTCCGACTTGACATGTATAGGAAAAAGTCTCAACTCCCAAAGTTTCCAAAAGAAGTTTTCTTGCAATGGCTCCTGCCATGACAAATGTAGCTGTTAACCTTCCTGAAAATCTCCCTCCTCCTCTAATATCGTTAAATCCTTTATACTTGATATATGCCGGATAATCTGAATGACCAGGTCTTGGTTTCAAAGTAAGATTGTCATAATCTTTTGAATGCTGGTCTTTATTCCAAATGATCATTGTGATTGGTGCGCCAGTGGTATGTCCTTTGTATACTCCTGAAAGAATCTCGACTTTATCATCCTCTTTTCTTTGGGTTGTAATAATGGACTGACCAGGTTTACGCAAATCGAGCATAACTTGAATATCTTTTTCTTCAATCTGTAATCCTGCTGGACACCCATCTACTGTTGCACCTATGCATCTTCCATGACTTTCGCCAAAACTTGTAAAAACAAAACGTTGTCCTATTGAGCTTGAAGACATGATAAAATTTTCTTTTACGCGTTTATAATCTTTCTAGAAAATAGGGCTCTTTAGGATGAAATTGTTGAAAAATCTATCTTATATCAAACTATTATTTTTGCACCAATTTTCTTCATATCTTCTACAAATGTTGGATATGAGACATCTACCGAATCAGGATCAGTAACAGTACAATTTCCAACAAACATGCCTGCAATGGCAAGTGCCATGAAGAGTCTATGATCTTCTGAAGAGTCTAATTCCGCACTCTTTAGAATTTTTGGGGCTTCTAAAATTAATCCGTCTTCTTTTTCTGTTACTATGATTCCGATCTTTGCAAGTTCTTTTGCCAAAATTGCAATTCTATCTGTTTCTTTAAATCGTGCATGTTTTACATTATAGATCTCAATTGGTTTTGACGTCTTAAGCGCCAGAATTGCCATTGGTGGAAGAAGGTCGGGATTGTTTGAAAGATCAAATCTTCCTCCATTAAGAAGTTTTGGAGAAGTTACTGTTATTTTTTCTCCCATGTTTATTTTTACACCTAATTGTTCTAGAAATGATATTATTTCTTTATCTCCTTGAGGCAAGTCTCCAATAGATGCTTCAATTGACATATCTTCTCCTAGTAATACAGCTGCTGAAAGTAAGAGTGCCATACTTGAGAAATCTGAAGGAACTACAAAATCAGTTGATTTGTATTCTTGATTTTGAACATTGTATTTTTTGTATGGCAAAATTACATTAACTGAAGCACTGAATTTTTTCATTGTAGCAATGGTAGAATCAAGATATGGCTTTGATACTAGATCTCCATCAATTTCTAGTGTGAGCCCACTCTTCATCTTTGGGCCTGAAATCAAAAGTGCGGAAATAAATTGGCTTGAGATTGAACCGGAGATATGTGTAGTTCCTCCAACTGCTTTTCCTTTTACTATGACTGGTGGTTTACCATCAGTTGATGTACAATGTACTCCAAGTTGTTCGAGTGCATCAAGAAGCGGCTGCATTGGTCTCTTTTTTAAACTTGAATCACCAGTTAGTGTTATTGTATCATCTGAAAGGGACGAAATTGCAGTTGCAATTCTAATTGTAGTGCCTGAATTTGATGCATCTATCTCACGAGTCTGTGGAATTATCTCTCCATTACTTTCAACTAGAACAGTTGAATTGTTAATTTCTATTTTGGCTCCAAAAGCTCTGCATGCGTTAATTGTTGCTAGCGTGTCTCTTGAAAGCAAAACGTTTCTCAAAGTACTTTTTCCATTGGCAAGTGCAGCCAGAAATATAGCACGATGCGAATAACTCTTGTTTGGGGGACATTTTATGACGCCCGAAAGACGTGACTTGTCAACCTTACATTTCATAAACTTCTGCCTTCCTATTGTTTATTGGAGAAACTATGGTTTCTCCTTCTAAAGATGAGAATACTTTCTTTACCACAGATATTTTATCATTATTTACTACTGCAGCTATTGAAGGTCCATTTCCAGATACGGATGCACCAAGTGCTCCGCCATCTATGAGATCAGTTATGATTTTTGGATCAGAGCCTAATATTGCAGAGGTAGCAAGACCATTGAGTATCATTGCATTCCAATAGTCTGACTTGTTGGCAAGATCCCATGCTTGAGAAAAAACTCCCTCTAGAATTTTTAATTTTTTCACATTTCCTCTTCTTCTAGATTTTGGGATAAATATTATTGCAGACAAATCTTCTGGTGCTTTTTCTGATTTTATTATTTTTATGTTTGAATTATCGGTTACAACAAATCCTCCAAAATAACATGCACACGCATCATCAAAAGCTCCTGTTATACTTACTTTGGATTCTATAGATGCATGCACTCCATCTTTTAAAATTTCAAGATCAGTTGCTTTTGGCTTGAATAACTTTGCACATGCAAGTGATATTACGGATGAAATGGCACTTGAACTTTTGAGTCCATATCCTGAAGGGATTTCAGATTTTACAGAAATTATTATTTTATTTTTTTCAAGTTCTGATTTTGGGACTGATGTTTCAACGACTTTTCTTATGAGTCGAGAACTTAGATTTGATGCTCTATTTTCAAATATTATTCCCCTGCCAGGCTCGGTTTCTACAATTGCCTCAATACCTAATGATATGCCAAGGGTGGAACCCCTTCCTGTGGCAATAGCATTTACTATAGACACTGCACCATGCATGCTTGCTTTTGCCTGGCGCATCTCTAAAATCTCCCAAGCAAGGTTAATTTCATGGCTTCGTATGGGGCTTGTCTGTTAGTCCAAATCTCAAATGACTTCATTGCTTGAGCAAGAAGCATTTCCCACCCATATATGATCGTCGCACCTTGATTTTTTGACTGTTCAATTAAAGGAGTTTCAACTGGTACATAGACTAAATCGTAGACTATCGAGTCTCGGTTAATGTTTTTTGTAGATATGGGGCAACCCATTCCTTTTAGTCCAACAGATGTTGCATTTACTACAAATTTGTATTTGTTGGCAGTCTCACCAGCTGATTGAAGATCCAAATAATCTGATTCTAAACCTAAATTCTGAGCAAATTTGATCAATTCCTCTGCTCTTTCACGAGTCCTATTTGCAATGGTGATTTTACGGACCTTTTCTTTGCTAAACCCGACTATTATTGCTCTTGCAGCTCCTCCTGCACCAATTAGTAAAACATCAGAATCTTTAGAATCAATTTTTCTTTTTTTTATTGGATCTAAGAAGCCCACTACATCCGTATTGTACCCCTTGAGGTATCCTGCATTGTTAGTTACTGTATTTATGGCTCCTACCAATTTACATTCGCTATCAGTTTCATCAAGAAATTTCATCATGTCAACTTTGTGAGGTATTGTAACATTGAATCCCGCAATGCCTATTTTCTTCAATGCTTCGATACCAAATTCTAATTCTCCTTTTGGAATTCTATATGCGATATATGTGCAATCAAGACCCGTGAATAAAAAAGCCGCATTGTGAAGTGCAGGAGAAAATGAATGATCAATTGGATCCCCTATAACTGCATAGGTTTTTGTCATAATGTTTTACTTGCTGAATCGTGATTTAAGCGATTAGGGAGTTTGGCAGTTTATCTGAAGTTAAACTCCATACCTGTTGTCTCTAGAATATATTTTCTTAAGTTTTGATCCGCATTTTGGACAGGCTAAATCTTGATGGATTGTAGCGCAATCTAAACAAACAAAATTACCTGCATTTGATCTGGATGATCTATATTGATAAATCACAATGAATGCCAACGCAACTATCCATACTATTACTAAAAACAATACTAGTCTGAATATTCCTAATAGGACTGTTACAATTGTAGCTAAAATTATTGTATTTCGTGGTGTGTTATTCAGAGACGACTTGAGTTTCATCGGCATACTTTTCTTGTTTCTTTTATAATAATGGTGGTATTAGCTTGATGCCTACAATGACAGATTAATTAATTAATGTAATATGTTTTGATTAAGTAATGGACGACATGGAAGAGTATATCGATATTCTTGATGAATGCATTAAACTACTTGATGAGAATGCAAATGTTTTAAACGACATTGATTACTCGCTTCAATCTGAAAAAGAAGATGCGTTGGTAACTGACTTGACCAAAAATGATCTTGTAGAGATGGCCCATGAAGTTTCTGATTCTTCAAAAATTAAAAAAGCAGAACATGATTTTGTTAGAAGATTATTGGAAAAAAACTCTGGTTAATTAATTTATAAAATCTCTCTTTGTTAACTTTTATTTTCCAAAGCCAACATGCTTTTCATTTCCTTGAGACTGAATTGACCTGGAGCCACTGGTTTACCTAGTGAAACATATGTGTATGGACTTCCAAGCTTTGTACACAATATTCTTGACATTCTACCATAATCTCCCATAGCAAAGCAAATTAGTTTGATTTTTTTTGTATGGTTCTTGTATAACGCAAGAACTCGTATGGTATCGCCTATTGTCTTTGCAGTAGTAACAATTTTGACATTGTTTGAAAACTTGGACATTTTTTGAAGCATTGTTTTCAGAATTTGTTCATTTGGAGTTTTTACAAAGTCATGCCATGAAACAAGTATGTTAGTACCAGTGCTTTTGAGATATCTCTGTAATCCTTGGTTTTTCCTTAGTGTGTTGTATTCTATATCTAAAAGGTACGGTGCGAATTCCGAAATTAATTTTAATATAGAAATTCTTTCCTTTTCAGTACCTTGAAATTTTCCACCCTCTGTGGTTGGTCGTAATGTGCATATGCAGCGTTTGAGATATTTTTTTGAAAGAGTTAAACAAAAAGGAATTTGATTTGGTTTTAAAAAATCTAACCTAAGTTCTGCATAGTCCGAGTCTACGAGAGCTCTCTTAATCTCTTTGACAATTTTTCTAGGGTTGGATTCTGCGATTGTTACACAGACCTTGGTAGACATTGTGTTTGAGATGTTTTACTTGGTTGAAGTCTTTGGTAGAGTGGATTGTGTTGCACATGGTTGCCATGCTTTAAGTTGTGGACATGCATCTGAGTTACGCTGAGCTACGTGAAGATTATTCTTCATCTTTGCCCATTCGTCTGCTGTACAGAGCTTTTCTCCACAAATATGTTGTCCGCCTGGAAATCTATCTGTTTTCTGTTGGTATCTATCGTATACTGTGCTTGGTGTCAATGCATTTACAGCTGGTAATGCTGCTGCAAAAACCAATACTATTGATAATACTAACGCGACCAATCCTACCTTAATTTGTTGGTTAGACATTAGTTGAACTACATTTCACTACTATATTTAGATTAGCATCAAATTATTCGTAAATATAATTGAGAAATTTCAATTTCCGATCTAAAAATTCGTGTTAATCTGAGACTCTTTTTTGACAACTCTATGTTTTGATATTATTGCTAATATTATTTGGGATGGAAATATCTACCTAGATTATCTAATGACACGCAGTCTTGAATTTCTAGATACTACTATAGAAGAAACTTTTATGAAACGATCATTTCTAGAGGGTATCTATGAGTACTGAAGAACATCACAACGCAAAAGACACAGTCTTCATCGGAAAAAAGCCCATCATGGCATATGTAACATCTGCACTCATCCAGTTAGCTAACACACCACAAGTCTCGATAAAAGCAAGGGGGCTTAGCATAGGTAGAGCTGTAGACGTTGCTCAAATAATTGCAAGAAGGACTGATAACTCTGGTGGATATTCTATAGGTCAAATCAAAATAGGATCAGAGCAACTTCAATCGTTAGATGGAAGAGCAAGAAATGTATCCACTATAGAAATAGAAGTAAAGAAAACCGACTGATTGTCTAAAACATGTACTTGACATGTTTTAGCTGATTTTCTTTGTTTTGATTTCACATGAAAACGCTTTTTCTATTCTTACAACTGTTAAATATCAAAATGATTGAGGAAAGTAATGTGGAAACCAAATTCCGTAATGGTTGGTAATTCAAAAGATCTTTCTCAGATACAAGACAATAAAGTTGCATTAACTGTGACATCTCCACCATATCATAATGCCATAAACTATCAAGAACATCAGGATACGGAAAAATGGTATCGTGGAACAGTTGAGCTATCTCTTGAAGATTGGCTTGAAGAGATGAAAAGTGTTTTTTCTGAAGTTTATCGTGTAACCAAACCTGGAGGATTCTGTTGTATTGTGATAGGAAATGAACTCATTGAAGGAACAAGCAAACTTCCTCTTCCCGCATTACTTCTTGTAGAGTTGACAAAAAAAGAAATTGGCTGGAGTTTTTTTGAAGAAATAATCTGGAACAAAGTCACTGGTGGGAAAAAAAGATTTAGAGTTACAGTCCAGCATCCTTATCCTACATATTATTATCCAAATATTATGCACGAACAAATTATAATTTTACGAAAAATGCCATTTCATAATTTCAAAGACAAAAAAAGTAAATTGGTTCTTAATGATTTGATGAAAAAAGAAATTGCAAATTCTATTTGGCACATAGCTCCCATGCCTCCAAGCTATAGGCGATTTCATCCTGCGGCATTTCCAGAAGAAATACCTTATCGTTTAATTCAACTTTATAGTAACATGGGTGATCTTGTACTTGATCCGTTTGTAGGAAGTGGTCAAACTACAAAGATGGCCAGATTTCTTCATAGAAAATACCTGGGAGTAGACAAATCCTCAAAATATGTCACAATAGCTAAGAAAAGAACTTTGGAACCTCCATCCCTTCGTAAGATGCAACTTGTTCCTAATTGGAAAAAGCCTGAACCATTGTAAATTTTTACATGATTATCCTTACTAGATAGGAAGGGTTATCTATTAAGAATCGAAAATTCTCATATGGTAACTTCTAACAGCAAATCGTATTTTCGAATTGTTGAAAAAAGTCACAGAAAATATACTGCGGCATTAAAACATGCCCGTTCCAGACAATCCGTCATGAACTTGTACTGGAGGCATAAAAGAGAACATGAATCTCTTTTGAAAAAACATCTCAAAGAAGAGATGGCTGAAATAATTCAGCTGAAAAAGAAATTCGAGTGACACATCTTTTTTATTTTTACAAAATATAATATTTTGTTAATCTAATGAATCGTGCCACATGTTTGTCACACTCTTGTCTAAACCTTTTCCATCTGTAGAAATTTTTGACTTGTTCTCTAGATGCTGAGGTGTACTTATGTGAGAATCTACTTCTTTTTCATCTATCTCTATAGAACATACATTACAACGAATATTCAATAGTGGATTTTATCATGTCTCCGTATAAGAGTTTTACAAATTTTCTAAATTAGTATTTTATGAAAAAATTATTTTTCTATGATGTATTCGTCATCTACTTCCATGCCAAAATGCCTCCCAGTTGCCGGTTTTGAATATGCAAGAACTGTATCTCCTTTCTTTAGATGTGTGACTGAGACAAGATGGCCACCTGGACGTACAAAACGAATGGTCTCAGCATTTTGTGCAATTATGCCTCCAATTTCATTTCCAATTTGGGCTTTTATCATAAGCATGGGCCTGCTTTCTATTTTAGAACGGCCGACTGTAGCTCTTCTAGCTTTACCATGTGAATCTATGACAAGAACTTCTGAACCAGTTTCTAACTCTGATAAATAATTTGTTGTTCCATCTGGGGATAAAGTATAGCAATGTACTGCACCCGCATTTACTCTGAAAGGTCTTGGCGAAGTAAATGATGAACCTACTGATTCGTTGTGTACTAGAAAGAGGAAATTTGATCTACTACCAATCAGCATTCCTTCACCTCGTCCTAGCATGGAGGCTGTATCTACACATACACGTTCACCATTTCCTACTTCTTTTATCTCTAAAATTTTGGCAGACCTGAGATCAAAACTCTTTGTTCCGAGATAGACAAGTGTCTCTTTTACCTCGTTTAAGGAATTGGTTGAAAATATGACTCCATCCACTCCTATTTCCAAAATAGAAAACATTTTACGGACTTCGTCTGAGGTGTTGGCTACTGCAAATACCTTTGTGTGAATCTTGTGTAACTTTGCTATGATGTTCTCTAGGGGAATTATTTTCCAGTCTTTTACCTCTATTATGACAAAATCTAATCCTGCCTTTGCAAGTTGTAATATTTTTTCTATATCTGCATTTGAAAGAACTTTGAACTTCATTCCAGTCTTTTTACCTTTGAGTTTAGTGACTTTGTCAACTATGACATAATCAGCATTTGTGGAAGTGTGAATTGTAGAAAGTTTTGTCTTTACTCCCTTGAGGCTAATAGGATCTATGTTTACAATCTTAATTCCCTCTTTTTCTATATCTGATAAAAATTTGGCAATCTGACCCCTTGAAATTTTCGGGGCTATAATTAATTCTCGATTTTTACTCAAGATACTTCGCTGCATCCTTTGCTGATTCTTTTCTAAATATTATTGCAGAAAGAGCATGAGTCATCTTGCCTGGATCTTTATGTTCGAAAATATTTCTACCATATGTTACTCCTTTGGCTCCAGCTTCCATGGCTTCTTCAGTCATTTGTAATACATCCTTGTCTGTCTTTGCCTTGGGACCTCCAGCTATTACAATGGGTACTGGAGTACTCTTGACAATTTTTTTGAATGAATCTACATCTCCAGTATAGAGTGTCTTTACTATATCTGCACCACACTCTGCTCCGATTCTTGCAACATGTCCAACTATCTCTGGGTCGTGTGGATTCTTGACATTCTCACCTCGTGGATACATCATTGCTAAAAGAGGCATACTCCATTTGTGACAGTCATCAGCAATTCTGCCGAGTTGTTCTATCATTTCTGGTTCTTCCTTTCCTCCTATATTGATGTGAAGTGAAACTCCATCTGCACCTAATCGTAATGCCTCTTCAACTGAGCCTGTTAGCATCTTCCTGTTTGGTGACATGGAAAGAGAAGTACTACCCGAAAAATGTACGATGAGTCCAATCTTGGTGGGTTTTGGTAGATTTTTGAAAACTCCTTTATTGATTATAACTGATGTGAGGCCAAAGTGTTGACAATTGTAAATTAAAGCATACGGATCCTCAATTCCTTTCAGTGGACCACTGGATATCCCATGATCCATAGGTATGCAAAGCATCTTGCCATTACGTAGAATACGATTCATTCGAATCTGGTGGCCGGTTACCATTGGAGTTAATCGTTGATGTGCCCTACTTAAAAATAGCGGGAAAGTACTATGAATTTCTATTTTGATAACTGTAAAAACTGTGATCAAAATAAGAATTGTATGGATACTTTTTTGAAATTAATTTTTACTATCTAAAATTTGACTCATTTAAGAGAAGGTAAAATACGTCTATTTTTGAATCAAAATCATTTTTATTTTTCAAAGGATTAAATACAATAAACGGAAAATTACAGTCAATTGAGTCAACTGACAGAACAACTTCATCATTCTGAAATCGGTGATATATTAGAAAATTCTCTTGGTGGTAAAAGACTTGGCATTGATGAATGTAGAAGGCTCTTGGATTCTAATGATGTCCATCTGATGGGACTTGTTGCAGGTTACTTGACAAGAAAGAAGTTTGGACGACGTTCTTCTTTTATAAATAATATGATTTTAAATTATACCAATGTGTGTATAACAGATTGTAAGTTTTGTGCATTTTACAGACCTCCCGGTCATGAGGAATCTTATACTGTAACCCTTGATCAAATTGAATCAAGAGTCAAAGCCGCATGGGAGATGTTTGGTGTAACACAAGTGATGTTTCAAGGAGGACATAACCCGTCTCTTAAGATTGAATATTTTGAAAACGCATTCAAACTGATAAGGGAAAAATTTCCCAAAGTTGGAATTCATGGACTGTCGGCATCTGAAATCGATATGATTTCAAAAGTTGAACATACTAGTACAAAAGAGGTTTTATCCAGACTAAAAGAATCTGGAATGCAATCAATTCCAGGTGCAGGTGCTGAGATTCTAGTTGATGCAGTAAAACAAATAATCAGTCCAAAAAAAATCTCAAGTAATACGTGGCTTAGAATCATGGAAGAAGCACACGGTCTTGGAATTCCTGCATCTGCTACCATGATGTATGGACATGTTGAAACTAGAGATGACATTGCAGAGCACTTTATAAAAATTGCAAAATTGCAGGAAAAGACAAATGGATTCATGGCGTTTATTCCATGGAGTTTTGAGCCAAACAATACTTTAATGCAGAAACAAGAAACAGTACAATATCCTGCAGGTGGAACTCAGCTTTTGAAGATGATTGCTATATCTAGAATAATGTATAACGACTTGATTCCTCATATACAATCTTCTTGGCTTACAAATGGAGTTGCAATGGCTCAAATGGCATTGCAATATGGTGCTGATGACTTTGGTGGAACTCTTCTTGGTGAGGAAGTTGTCTCTTGTACCGGGGCCCGTTCGACTGAACTTACTGGTGCAAGAATAATCCAGGCAGTAAAACAAATCGGCTATGACGTTGATGAGCGCGATAACTTCTATAATGTTGTTAGAACGTATTAGATTCCATAGCTAGACCATTTGGAATCCACTGTCTTCTTTGTGGTTTCATCTGATTTTACAAGTTCTTGAATCTCTCTTTGATATCCTTCTTCTTTTGTTTTCTGGGTTGCATCAATTCCAAGTTTTGAGCCCAAGTTTACTAAAGGAGAAGCAGGATCAAGTGTATCTGTTGGAGTGTTGTTAATTATTGTAGTATCCCTTGCAGCATCGGCCCTTGTAGTGATTGCCCAAATTACATCATTCAAGTCATGTACGTTTACATCTTCATCAACAACTACAAAGAACTTGGTTAGCGCAAGCTGGCCCATTCCCCAAAGGCCCATCATTACTTTTTTTGCCTGCCCCGGGTATCTTTTCTTGATTGAAATTATTGCCATGCCTTGGAACCATCCTGAAGCTGGCATTGAAAAATCTACTACCTCTGGATGAAACATTCTGATGAGCGGTAAGAATGAACGCTCGATTACTTTACCAATGAATGCATCTTCTAGTATTGGTTTTCCAACAATTGTTGTTAGGTAAATTGGTTTTTGCCTTCGCATGATTCCGGTTAATGTAAATACTGGATATGGTTCAGGCGGCGTATAGTATCCTGTATGATCTCCAAATGGTCCTTCCATTCTAATGTCTGATGGATCAACATATCCTTCCAATACCATCTCTGCATTGGCAGGAACTTCTAGATCAATTGTTTTACATTTTACTGTCTTGATTCCTGTCTTTCTTGTAATTCCAGCAAAGACATACTTGTCTAGTCCTTCTGGTACGGGAGCTACTGCAGAAAATACTGTTGCGGGGTCTCCGCCAATTATTATTGCAACCTCAATTTTACTTCCGGAATCTTTCTTTATGTCATAATGATGTGCACCACGTTTGTGTTTTTGCCAATGCATAAGCGCATGAGTACTATCCAGAATTTGCATTCTATATACTCCAAGATTTCTCACACCTGTCTCAGGATGACGTGTAGCAATTAACCCAAATGTGATAAACTTGCCTGCGTCCTTTGGCCATGTTTTAAGAATTGGGATTTTATCAAATGATGGCATGTCTTCTATAACTTCTGTAACTGGACCACTTTTTTGCAACTTTGGTGCAATGTCTATCATCTTTGAAAGTTCTGGAAGCTTTCTTAACTTGTCAAAAATTCCGGTAGGCATCTCCATCTTTGTTATGTCAACAATTCTCTGACCTATCTCTGTAAAGTCTGATGTCTCTAATCCAATTTCAAGTCGCTTTAAAGAACCAAACGCATTTGCAAGAACTGGCATATCATAATTTTTGACATTTTCAAAAAGTATAGCTGGACCATTAGAATACATCACTCTACTTAGAATTTCAGAAATCTCTAGGTCTGTATCAACTTGGGTTTTTACTCTTCTAAGTTCGCCTGCTTTTTCTAATTTTTCAACAAACTCGGAAAGATCTTCTATAGGCACGCCTTTACTGGATTTGTATATCGTATAAGCTTAACTAGATTTTTACCCGATGCCCAAAAAAAGATCTAACAAAAGAACTTTAATTATCCTATAAAGTGAATCCATCAAGTTGACCGAACAAAAATGTACAGTTTGTGGAGGTCAGGGAAAAATTCTCCTTCTTGATACGCAGTGCTCATTTTGTAATGGAACTGGTGAATTTTCTAAAACAGCAGACAGCTATATGAAATCTCATATCTGTCAATGTATCTTTCTTGATAGAATAACATGTCCTCTTTGTGGAAAAAAATGTCATCATGACACACCCAATAAACCAAAAGTCTTGATTAGTCCAATTTAGAAAATAGGAGGAAGCTCATTCTTCTTATCATGTCCACCAGATCCAAATCTACAGTAAAAACATTGATCTGATTGCATGTACTTTAGTTGCTCTATCTTGATTGCACCTATCTTGAGTGCAATTTTTGTTAAAATTCTGTATTTTAGTGGCATTGATGGAATTACTTCCTTGAGGTAAACGTTGTAATGATCTGGGCAAAACTTGAGTGTGATATTGCCTGCCTCCTTTGATGTCTGACTTACCGTCTTTGCCACGCCTATCTGTTCTCGAATGTATTCATGCTTTGGACAAGGGCAATTCCTTCCCCCTGGATGCTTGTAGGCTGGGATGTTTTTCCAGTCAAAGCCCGGATATTCCTTTTCAAAGTCGTCCAACGCCTAAAATAGGCTCCTGCTTCATATAAAACTTCATGATTAAGCGTATCAGATCTGAACTTGATCAAAATGTAAATAAACTGCTATATCTCACAACTACTACATGTCTAAAGAATCACAACCAAAAAAACCACGTTCTATTAAAAAAGTTACAGAAGGATCTAACACCGCAGAACTAGAAGCAAAAATAGCAGAGCTTGAAGCAAAGCTTTCTAATTTATCATCTCAAGTAACACATTCTGAAACTCCAAAACCAGAGCCAAAACCACAACAACGACCAGCTGCATCAGGTCCAACTCATGGTACGCTTCCAGCTGGAACAAAACAAGCTGAAACTCCAAAACCAGAGCCAAAACCACAACAACGACCAGCTGCATCAGGTCCAACTCATGGTACACTTCCAGCAGGATTCAAACCAGCAGAAGCACCAAAACCAGAACCAACACCAGAAGTGTCTAGTTCCGGAGCTACAGAACCAGGAGAAGTTGCACCTGCATATGCTAAGCTTAGCTCAACAGGATATACTGGTAACAAGTATTTTGCAACAAGAAAG
>QYPM01000005.1 GCA_007280465.1 Nitrosopumilales archaeon | reverse complement strand
TTCTTGACAACATCATGTGTAGAATCTTTAGCTCTGGGTTTTGATTCTACTCGTTTTGATTTAGTCACTTCCAATTAGAGTAATAACAACCGATAAAAAAGTTAGGGTTGATTTTTTATAGTACAAAAAAGGATTTTCAGGTTTAGTTGTTTACTAAATCTGGATCATGAAGACTTTCATGAAAAGTCTTTGCTACTAAACCATTTGCAGTTTCAAAGAACTGCTTTGGACAAAACTCACAATCTAACATGTATTACGGTACTATACGGTACTATTAATAACAAGGTAACTTTACTATTACCTGATTTATTTTTCGAGTCTTAGAGAAGCAGAATTTATACAATATCGTAAACCGGTGGGATTTGGACCATCATCAAAGACATGACCAAGATGTGCACCACAATTCTTGCACAATACTTCGACTCTCAACATTCCATGGTTAGTATCTTTCTCCACTCTTACATTATCTGAAATAGATTCCCAAAAGCTTGGCCATCCTGTTCCTGAATCGAATTTTGTTTCAGAGCTAAATAGGTCAATTCCACAGCATAGGCACTTGTACATGCCTTTTTCTTTACAGTCGTGGTATATCCCTGTGAAAGGCGGTTCTGTTCCTTTCCTTCTACATATGTCATATTGTTCAGAAGTAAGTTTATCCTTCCATGGGTCATTTGACGATTTCAATATGTACTTTATTTGCATCTTTGAGATTTAATCTTTGTCGACTTCACCTGTCTCATATTTCTAAAGCAGTCAGATACCCCAGGTATAATTCATCATAAATCAGCATACCTAATCATCATTCTGCAACGAGTTCTATCGCATTATGCCTTATATTGTGACCGATCTTTGCTTTAGAAATGATTTCTGTATGTGATAACGTTTGTCTTGATGTATGAGGTAACAAATCTTCACCAAATTGTTACCCTGTATCACATTGGACATTAAATAAAATTATGTAGAGTTCTATCTATGATAGGGGAGATACTGGAAAAAATTGAATCTTCAGGGATTGATGGAATAAAAAAAACCGACCTGAAAAAGACATTCGGAAAAGACTGTGAAAACATGCTTGAAGAATTACAGGGAAAAGAGCAAATCTTTATTGAAAAAAAGGGCGTGGCGTTTTTTATCTGGACTAGAGAGAATTACATTCAACATATAACACAAAATGATCCTAAATTCAAATTAATGCTTAACATGTTAGTAGGTGTAAGTCAGTCTCTTGCAAAAGTAAAAGCACATGCAGAAACTCTAGAAGAAGAATTAGAAAAATACTCGACACACGAAAGCGTCTCTAAAAATGATAATTTTGAGGGCATGTTTAATAGTTCATTGAATGAATCTTCTACTTCCATAGGTTGGGTTCCATTTACTAAAATCAGAGAGAAAGTCTGTGAAACTCAGAATCTTTCTAAGGACAAATTCTATCAAATGGCATCAAATTTGATTGAAAATCATAGGGATAGATATGAAATTTCTTCTGGTGGTCAAGAAGGAATTGTAATGCGCGGACTTGTTCATGGATACGTGAGGAATATCTGATGTATCCTTATCATTTACAACAAAATCCATATCCTAGTAGTCCTACCCCGACAGAAAAAGATGCAAAAATACTTGGAGGTAGAAGACATAAAGAAGCAAAAGCTGCAGTGCTTGAATGTATAAAGGAATTAAATAGAAAAGTAGAAGGTAGATCTGCTGAGAATGGAGATTTTCGAGTAATTACTGTTGTCCAAGATGTAGGTTCTGGCAAGACTCATTTGGCTTTACATATTAAAAGTCTCAAAGGACGATACAATGCTGAATGTTCTTATGTTGATTTATCTACAATTTCACCAAAGACCATCCCTGGAATTTATGATGCAATACTCAAGGGATTTGATAATGAATTCTTTGTACAATTAAGAACAAAATTCTTGAATTATCTGAGAGAAAATGCAGAACAAGGAGATAATGCTGCCAAAAAGGCACTTGACTATACTTTTGTAAATAAACTCACTGGAATGACAATAAAAGAGAAAACCGAGGACATAATCACTGGAAAACAATCCATCTCTGTGGAAAATCTGACCAAGTTTCTAATTCACAAATTTGAATATCACGAATCTATTTTAATTAGAAATGTGATTTCTAATTCTTTTGATGAAATTAAAAACTTGGAGACACTAATCGGAATGCTTTCGTCAATATCTCGTCTGACTCATAGATTTTTGGGAAAAATTCTTGTCTTTGAAATAGATGAACTTGATGGAAACAAAGATTCTACTGAATTTATCAAGGGTGTGATAAATGCACATCTTCCTGCTTCTATATTATTACTGATATCCACTCCATCAGGTTATTTGGAGATACAAAATACAAACCCGTCTGTATTTGATAGACTGGAAAAAGCAAATTACAAAATAGATCTGGCCGGATCAAACTCGAAAGATGAACTATCTGAAATTATAACAGAGTACATAAAACATTGTGATAAAGATGGTAAATTTGGAACAGACGAACAACAAGAACTAGAAGAGAAAATCCAAGTACTTTATGACGAATTTACGGAGTTTAGAAATGTACGTTCTGTTATCAATATCTTGTATCAAGCAATGGAAAAAGCAATGCAGTCAAACTCCAAAAAAATTGATGAAAATGTAATTGATGAAGCAATAACGCAATCGTATCCCGGACTTAGAGTAAGGGGTAGCATAATGAATATTCCAATATCTGATTTCTTGACAATACGAAGAAATGACATCGATAATGAAAAAGAAATTAAAAAGGCTGTCAAGAGTCTAACCATTTTTGCTCAGGAAATGGGTACAATACAAAAACTAGAAAAACAAAACTTACTTCTCGATGCTGTATATCAGGATAATTTTGGATCAAAGGTGGGATTAGCTATAATTGCTAATGAATTAGGCATTCCTGATCTTGATCAAATATCCGATATATCAAAATCGGCAATAGTTGACAAGCTAATCATACTTACAAACAAAAAGATTCGAACTCCCTATAATGCTACAGTTGTAAACATTGACAAGGCAAAGATGGTAGATTTGATATATTTCAATAACAAGTATGGCGGCAAGAAAATTTCTGAAGAAGACAATGAAAGAATAGAGTTCTTGGCAAAAACTCTAAGCATCATTTAATACTATTTTACAGAGTATCTTTTTAAAAAGTCATCACGCATTTCTTTTATGGCTAATGAAGAACTAGAGAAATTTCTCTCAGAAAGACACAAAGATGTCACCCTCTTTGATTATGAAGGAAAGAAAGTTCCTTGCATTATTCTATCTGAAAAGAAATTTGATGATATAATGAAGACTGTCGCTGGAAAACCTGTTTCTGTTGAGACTAATCTTAACATACTACAAGATGGACTTGGTCATGTTTTTGTTAAAGTGACATTACAATTTTCACAAGGAGATATTGAAGAAAATTTTCTAATATATGCAAATGAAAATGTGGATTTCTTTGAAGCATTGGCAGAAACTACAATGCTTACTCTTTCTTCTCCTAACTCGCAATATGGCAGCACTAATGTATTCATGATACAGCTACCGAAACCTGAAAGAGCTCAAAATGCATTAGAAATAATCAGAAAAGGTTTGCATAAGTAAATGCGGTTGCCGGGATTTGGACCCGGGTCGCAGAATTGGCAATCCCGCATAATAACCAAGCTATACTACAACCGCTTAACCGATTTAGAAATTATTAGTCTATTAAAGGGTACTGTTTAGAATACTATTTTTTAACATGTTGTTGTAAAGGTATGTTATGGATAAACAACTCGAAGTAAAATTAAATCAAAAAATAAATGAGGTTGCAGACAAATCAGATGAAATTTTTAAAATTATAAAATCGCTAGATGAATTAAAGACTCACTCTGACTCGTTTGGTTATGGAATAGTGATAGGAAGATTGTACAACTCTTTTTATTATCAATGCAGAAGAATTCTAAAACGTAATCCTACAAACGATGAGTTTGATGAATTCCTTGATATGCTAAATGAGAAACAAACAGAGATTCTTGACTCTTTGAAATTAAGCTAAAGCAGGTTTTAACGGAATTACTTTGAGCATTGGAGTGCATGGTAGTTTTACAGATGCACCATGTAAGGCTTTTTTTGCTGCCTCAAGATGTTCTTTTTTCACATGTGCCTCCATAATCACTTGTCCAATTTCTATGCGCGCTGCTAAACTTACAGCTTTACCAAATGCTCCTCGCATTCCTTCTGATAATCTGTCTGCACCTGCCGTTGCAATCATTTTATTCTCTCTTAGTAAAATATGTGGATAAACTCTCAATGTAGAGTAGTAACCTGTTTCTCCAGTAACGGTTTCAATTGCCTTATTTGCAGATAATCTTGCAGATTCAATTGCCATGTGTCTTATCTGCATCTTTTGCTGAGAACAAAGCTGTACGCAAAAATCATAATCTCCATCTTTTTTTCCTCCATAGAATTTTGCAATTTTTATTTGAGGTTTACCCTTGATGTACTTCTTCCTTGTATATGGTTGACCATTCCCAACTCGGTAATTTGCTCCGTGCATGATAACGCATTTTTTTATTTAAAGCCCTATATTTTAACCGTGAGATCATATTCATGCTTCCTAGATGTTATCGGTGCTGAAATTACTCCAAACATTCTCAATGTTATCTATTTCAGTTATCTCATAATAGAATTCTTTTTCTATATACTCCAGAACTGATTTTTCCATGTAAAAACACGATCTATTATATTGATAATAATCCATTGAATTTCAATGTCTGAGTTAGAGTCTAAAGTAGAAGGAGTTTTAGTAAAAGATCACGTTCTTGTATCTGATAAAGACATGCAACATGTCTTAGAACTCAAAGGATTTGGAGAACTGATAAAAAAGAAATTTTTCCTCAAACCGTTTGAATCCTTATACTTACTTTACGTTGATAAACTAAATCTCTTCCGAGGAACTCATCAGATGGATTTTGATACTTTGATGGCAGAATGCATCAAACTTGATCCTGACTCTTTCACTAAATTTCTAATATATAGAGATCTTAGAACTAGGGGGTATGTTGCAAAAGATGGATTTGGATTTGGTTCAGATTTTCGAGTTTATGAACGAGGACAATTTGGAGAAAAAGGTGCAAAATACGTAGTATTTGGATTAACTGAAGGTAAGAGGGAGAAGATTGGATTACTACAAAAACAAATAGAAGACATTACTACAATGGGCAAGGAACCGGTGCTTGCAGTAATTGAAAGGAGAGGAGAGGTAATTTATTACAAAGTCTCTAAAATTCAATTCTATCAAAATAAAGATCAACCTGGATTTTCAAATATAGAATCTTAAATACGATAAAACCATTTTTTTAATGTATGGAGTCTTGGGAGATTTACTGTTTTAACTGTAAAAAAAGTTTAGGCAAGTATAACGAAAAATATTTTTCAGAACAAAAAGTAAATGAAATAATTAAGGTAAATCATGCCTCACACGTTTATGAAGGACATGAGGTTATAGTAAAAAGAATCACTGCATGACTACAAATTTATACGTGATTAAGATGATGATTATTCCTACTTATGATTCATAAGTAATTGTTTTATATGCATACCAGTTTCTCAAATTGTTGAAGACTTCATTATTTCTCCTTGGGTCTGTTCTGATACTATTTGGATTTGCACAATCTGCGATGGCTATGAATAGTAATGTTTCAATGACTCAGCCTATTATGGTAGATACATCTGGCCAAAAGATTACTATCTTTCATACTGGTCAGCAAATTGGTGTAGAATCTACGCTTACAAACAATGGTCAATCTGAACAAAAATTTGCATATATGGTACAGGTACTAGGCAGTAATGGTGAAACAGAATATTTTGAAAGTACTTCTGCATCTATGCTTTCAAACCAAGCCTTTACAACCTCTCAAGCCTGGATTCCAAAGAATGCTGGACAATATGTCGTTGAAGTGTTTGTTTGGAACAGCTTGTCATCTGCTATACCGCTGACAAATGTATCTCAAATTCCTGTAACTGTGAACTGATCGAATCTTGAGATCGTCGTGCCGCTGATTTTGAATTTAAATCTTGAGTAGAAATTCATAGAACGAATTCTTCTCATTGCTTAATTATTATCAAAATTTTGTATGTTCATGCCTGATGAATCATGTAGAACTTGTGGGGGAGAACTTGCCGGTCATTTGATATGTTCTGACTGTAGAAAGGCAACTCAAAAGATATGCAGAGTCTGTAATCGTACAACTCTTCTACAATCCCATAATTCATGTATGACGAATTCCTCATTGAACCAAAAACCAATGCTTGCTGAAGTTAGTCCTAATATGTCTTCAAAGACTCGCAAGAATTCATTACATTTCTCATTTCTTGTTATTGGCGTAGTTACCGGATTTCTTATTCTTGGACTAGTTACTACCTCCTATGCTGGTATTCCTCAAGGGATCCAAGATGAAGCTCAGGCCACCAATTCAAATAATATTGCGGTACATGCCATTGATACTTTTCCAACTCAATCTGGAAAATCGTACAATAATTGTCTTGCTTATGGAAGTGGTGAATCTATCACAGTTACATGTCCGACCGATAATGGAACTGTGTACAAGGGAATACTGAATATGCCAAAAGATATGAAAAAAGATTTCTCAGATTCCGTATTTTCAATTCGAGGAATCTCTATTACAGAGAATTTTGACGGTTCTGTAACATTACAATATCATCTTAAAAAATATGTGACAAACTCTTTTGGAATTTAATTGAAATATCTTGAAACTAAAATGTAGAATGTTTCGATGAAAATATATGAAGAGTGCTCCCGCCGGGATTTGAACCCGGGATCACTGCCTTGAGAGGGCAGTATGCTTAGCCGGACTACACCACAGGAGCTTAGCTTAAAACCATAAAGAATAGCAATTTAAAGGAACGTTTTGCCTTTGAATGGATTTGTAAATTTTAACAGCTTGGATACTTTATAGCAAAATCTTAGACTGGTTCTTTATGGATGTAAAACAGATTCCTACTCTGCTTTCAATATCTGATTTTCCTATTGGATTGGGAGGTTGTAGAAGTGATGGAACTCATTTCCAATGTTGTGAGTACAACATAACTGTGATGGATGAAAAATCTGGCGAATCAGTTCATCGTATTGAAAATGATTTTGTCAAGATACATCATTGTTCTCTTAATGATGCCAGTAGTAATACATTACACCAACTACAGGATTTGACTATCATAAATGATGATCAATGGAAACTCAGAATGTTATTATCAAAAATAAAAGAAAAGAAAGAACAGATTGTAACCTCTCATGCTAGGAGCTGTCTTGTTGATGCAGGAATTCTTGCTAACAAAGCAAGAGATTCTATCAAAATCAATGATCCTTTTGCAGGAGCATGGATAAAATGTGCATCATATTCCTTGGCTGATGCCATCTTCTGTCTTAATCTAAAGAGACCAAGTCCAACTCATATGCTTGAGGTGATTAGAAACATGAAAAAGGATAAAGTAAACCAAAAGTTTTCCATAATACATCAGATTCTTGGTATTGAAAGATCATCAACATCGCTTCTCTCAAGGATGGTTAAATCAACTGTTGGATTTTCTAATATGGTAGAAAATAATGGGAATTCTGAAATCATCACAAAAAAATATGAATATCTTGTAGATAATTCTCTTCTTTCAGATTGTTACTTTTATCTGGGATATGTAAACAGGAATAATTTGATTAGAGTTAAAAATCAAATTCATCGAAATCCTGAATTTATCCATGTGTTAAAGGTAGGACTTGATATTGAGAATGACCCTGTGGTAATTAATAATCAAGCAACAACTTTGCTACAATCCACAAACGAAATACTAAGCGATCTGAAAAATCAGTCATAGGAAGACTAATCGCCAATGGAGATTTTTCGATAACTTTTAAAACCCTGTATGAGATCTCCAAAGCATGACCGATGCAGCATGTGGATGCGAATCATCCAAAGAAAATAATACAGAATGTGATTGTGAAATGCAAGGCTCATGTCTTTGTGAAGCTAAATGTACTTGCAAAGCATCAGTTTGCAAAGAACACGTATCTTCATTCTAATAGGTTTTAGTAACCTTTTTTTCTTTATTTTTTAAAATCTTTTTTCTTTATTTTTCGTTTTCGTCTTTCATGCCCCATGTTTTAACTAGTTCCTTCTGAAACTTGTCTACTTGTTTCTCGTTGAGGGCATCTCCACAATTTTTGTGTGTTGGAACTACAATCATTCCATCAAGCTTAAAGTCAACTTCATACATGTGGACTTTTTCACATTCGCACATATTCGGGATAATATGGTTCCACTATATTTGCTTATTTGAAAGATTTAACTAGAACATTTTTTCTATAGAAAATGTATGCCAAAGTATTCGATATTCGTGATTTTTGCATTTTTGTTAGTCGCTCCTGTTATTTTACAATCGGCACATGCTACAGATACATGGTATCCTGGAAAGGGACTCAAACAAGGTGACTATTACAGCTATAATGTTTGTTTTACTGACTGGCACAACTGTGCCCAACTTCAGATGAATTTCTGGGTAAAAAATGAGACAAGCGATGGAAGTGGTTGGAATGTAGTATTTGTAGCAGTTGATGGTTCCATCGTACAAAAAGGAATTATGACAATAGGAAAAATTACTCCAGACCCAACATCTTTTGATCCTAATATTTCAGATTATACTGCTGTATACAGAAGTACAGTTTCATGGTTAGATGCTTTTGCAACAAAGAATTCTCCAAAAGCTTTTGATGTTCCAGCATGGGGTAGAACTGGCTCCGTAGGTGGTCAATCAGTAGGACCAGTAGGTCAAGACAAAATCACAGTAGGTGCTGGCACATTTAATACCCAAGTCATTGGATGGCACAAAGGTAATGTAGATAACAAAATTTGGATAGATACTAATATTGCATTTCCTGTAAAAGCTATTGTTTTTGTAGATGTAACAACAGGAACACCTCCTCCGGATTACACTTTGGAATTATTACAATCTGGTAATAGCCAAACAGAACCTGCTTTCTTACAAGTATCTTCTACTACAACTGCTGGAGTAAATTCTCAATGTGATCCACTAAATATGGAACAGGACTCAGTTCACAATATTACAACAACTGATTCAAGTTCGATGATTGTTGAATATAGATATAGTCCATCTAATCCTCATAATGGCTGTCCAATAGAACTGAGATTGTCTTTTGAGAAGAACTTTGATCAAGTTCAAAAATATGCTAGTACCCAATACGATATATTCACAGTAGATGATCAAGGAGTGAAAATATCTTCTCTTGCTCAAGACAAGGGTAGGTCATCTTTGGTTGCACCAGTTGGAGATGACGATAATACATTTGTACTAAAAGGAAGCACTCCACTATCACACGTGGTAATAGCAGTTATGGGAACCGGTTCTGAGGGGTCTCTTCCAGATACTAGTCTTGCAGGTGTTGTAAAATTTGATATAAAAACACAGGAATCCTTTGGTTCAACAAATGGGACTCCTGAAACACCAAATAATGTAATACCTGAATTTCCATTGAGCTCTCTAATGATAATGGCAATCGTAATTGGATTGACAATTCTATTTGTCAGAATGCATCCAAGTCTATCAAATATTAGACTATAGAAAAATCAATTGAGACATATGCCTAACATAAGAATAGTAGCTATTTTTGCTGTCATTATAATAGCAGCAGTTGCCGGACTTGCATGGCCATTTCTTGTTAATGTAAAACCTGTTTACTTGTTACCTATACAAGCAAATCAGTGGCACATGGGAAAAGGATCTCAATACAATCCTGAAATGACATATCAGGTCTCTTTTAATAATACAAAGTTTTCAACTGATCTAAAATTTCTTCCAATTCAGGGAGGAAGTCAACAGTTGTTAGTTATGATAAATCCAAGTGATAGTAACCGAGAAGTAAATCAGACTGTGAAGATTGGACTCGTTTATGATTTTACTGATGTATCTTCTGATGCTAAATCATACTTTGATGTTCTTGATCAAAGTCTATTTTCAATGAGGGATTATGCAACAGAAGACAAGTTTCTAGCAAAGGATGCAGAATGGGGTGATCTATACATTGGTGCAAATCATGAGACACTCAAAGTAACTGATTCTGGAAAAATGTCATTTGGATTTGGTTCCGAAAATGCATTTCTCTTATCATATAGAATTGGAGCACACATAAACAAAATATGGATAGTTGATAACTTACCATTGCCTGTAAAATCTGAAATTTATGATCCGGATGGAAATCTTCAATACACTTATGAATTAGTTTCATTGAAGGCGTCTTCTACACCAGGTTTTACTCCATAACAATTTTCAAGCAACCAATCACAGAAATTTCTAATCTCATCATTGATTTTGCCCCATATGTGCAAAGATGCAGGTAAGATATCTAGTCTGTAATTGTCATTTACTACTCTGACTCCCTCCTTTCCCTCATACATGTATGCATCTTGTATGTTGACGTTGCCTAAAATATCTGATGCTTTTGATTTTATCAAATCTCTTGCTATTGGAAATGCTTTGCTATCTCTTTCAAATACAAATCCCATGTTTTCTGTTCCATATGCCTCATAATCCTCAATCTTTCCCCTTTCAGGAAAATTAAGCGAGACCTTAACATTGTATTTTTTTCCAATATTTGTTGCAATCTCATTAATAGTAGTAAATGCAAGTCCTGGACTCTTTTTTAAGAGAAATCGAATCTGAGGATTATTTGATTTTAATTCCTTTTGAAGTCTAGATGATATCTGAGAAAAACTCATAATTGTAATAAAAAATTTTTCTCATATATGCATTAGGTTTCACTTAATTACGAGATATTTTGAGTACAACTCATGCTTCCATTAGATAAGGACAATGTGCCATACGATGAGGGATCTGAAAGAGCATCAAGTGTTGAAGATTACAAGGTAACATGTATACAATTTATCAAAGATATTTGTGGAGATTATCTTGCATGGGTTGATTATTACAAACTGCCCGAAGATGAAGACAAGAAAAGACGTACACAAATACATGCAATTGTGGAACGAACCAATGAATGGATAGCAAAAATTGCAACTACCATAAAAGGAGTGGATATTGTCATGAATGATGGAATACAAAAAATGGCAGAAAATACTGCTGGATATCCATTCCAAGTGGGTGTTTTTGTCAATAATATGTCAAGTTATACACTTACAAAACCTGGAATAATAGACATAACTGTAAAAGCAACTGGAAGGGAGGGGTATAAAGTAAAACTAGGGTGGCATCAAAAGGATAAGAGATTCTTGATGAGTTCTACATGTCCTGTCACAATTGATGAATCAAATGTTCCTGATGAAGACTCTGATCTTTTAGATCTACACTTGAAAATGGATGCTCAAAAATGTCAATCAAGGGATATTATTTCTTTTACAGTTGTTGTAACTGAAACAAGAGATGGTCAAGAACACGAAAGACGTGGTATGACCACAATTATTCACATGGGGTAACTTGTAAAACTATTCTTGCTTCCTCAGATCGTTTATCTGTATATTTTATCTGTGATATCTTTTTACATAATTCTTGATCATTGACTAGTACAGCTGTTCCTAAAATGAATTTTCCTTGGTATTCTATTTTGATATTGGGATTGTAAAGTGCGTTTTTTAACCAATCACTATTTGGATTTCTTCGAGAAAAATAGAATTTTCCATTGTAAAATACTGCTCTAATCTCTACTGAATGCTCTTTACCCGATTTTCTTCCTGTAGTGACTAGTATTGCCTTGAAGGTTCCTTCTTGAATTTCCACAAGAGATGACTAGTTCTAAAGAATTTAACCGATTAGATTGAAAACCCTGATACCTCCTTCAATAAACTGACTTGACAAGTCGAACGCATGGCTACAAGTACAGAATTAGACCGAAAGCAAATCACCGCAGATGACTTTAAAGGAAAAAAGGTCATTGATAGAGAAGGAATAGAATATGGTAAAGTAAAGCACATCCATATCAATTCAGACACCCTAGAAGTTGTGGGAATAACTGTTCACAAGGGATTGCACAAAGATCACTTTCTATCGCGTGACTACATAGACAGATTCACTGAAGAATCAGTACTGTTATCATCTGCACCGATAAGAATTGACTCTCAAGTAGTTGACATAGATGGGCGTAAGATTGGTAAAATCAAAAGACTCCACATGAACACTGATACTAACGAGCTAGAATCTATCGAGGTGTCTGACGGTCTTATTGGCTCGAGAATATTTCGCACTTCAGAAATCTGGGGTGTTGGAGAAAAAGTAATTCTCAGACAAACAAAAGACCAATATAAAAATCCATAAATCTTTTTTCATCTTTTTTATTTTACTATGTCTCATTGATTAGCCGTCAAAATATTTATTTTTTCTAATACCAATTTATAATAGATTAATTTTCAGTTCTATGTTGTATGCTGTAGAGACTGACAAACTTTCTAAAGTTTATTCTAGTGGCCTCAAGGCAGTTGATGAAATTTCAATCAAGCTAGAAAATGGAGAGATCTTTGGTTTCTTGGGACCTAATGGTGCAGGTAAGAGTACAACTATTATGATTCTGACTACCTTGCTAAAACCAACCTCGGGTAAAGCATTTGTTGCAGGATTTGATGTTACAACTCAAGCAAAGAATGTTCGACAAAACATTGGATATGTACAACAGGATTCTACTGTGGATGAATATCTGACAGGTAGAGAAAATCTTGAGTTGCAAGCAAGACTCAATCATATCCCAAAAGATCTCAGAATAAAAAGAATAGATGAAATACTTGAGATAATCGAATTGGCTGACAGGCAAAATGAGGCAGCCGTAACATACTCAGGAGGTATGAGGAAGAGACTTGACATTGGAGGAGGATTACTGAATATGCCTAAAGTTTTATTCCTAGACGAACCAACCCTCGGACTTGATATTCAAACTAGGTACAAAATCTGGGAATATATAAAAAAAATTCATGATGAATTTGGAATGTCTATTTTTCTTACTACTCACTATATGGAAGAAGCTGATAAACTCTGTAATAATATATCAATAATTGATAATGGAAAAATCAAGGTAACTGGTTCTCCAAAGGAATTAAAAAGTTCTTTAGGTAACGAAATAGTTATTTTTGAAATTGACTCTGAGGAAAAACTAGACGAATTAGTTTCTGAAATTAAAAAAACTCCCACAGTGAAAGATGTATCAACAAATGGACTTGTAGTGACGGTCTTTACAACTAGTGGAGATCAACTCACTCCTCAAATTTTTCAACATGCAAACGATCTTAAAGTCAAGATAGAGACTATCTCTCTTACCAAGCCCACTCTTGATGATGTATTTTTATCACATACTGGTCGTGAGTTAAGAGAAGATGAAGGCAAGTATGACAGAAAAAAAATGCGTGAAAGACTAAGGAGACTTAGAATATCATGACGATACTCACAGATACATATACTATTTTCTGGAGGGAGATGAAACGATACAAGAAATCACGAAGTGGAATACTGATACGGCTCATTCAACCTGCCATATGGATTATAGTTATGGGTAATACATTTGCAAGTACTAGACCCTTAATTCAGTCTGTAGGTTTTAACGGTTCTTACATAGAATTTATGGCGCCAGGTGTGATTATGCTTACTGCAATATTTACAAGTATTTTTGGAGGAGTCAATACTTTATGGGATAGAAGATATGGTTTTATGAATAAAGCTCTTGTCTCTCCAATATCTAGGTCATCCATTGCATTAGGAAAAATGCTTTCAATATCATTGATATCTGCCATGCAGTCAAGTTTGATTTTAGGAATTGCACTTGCATTAGGAGTTCATATGTCAAACTTGTTTATGATACTGCCAATACTGTTGACTGTTACGATATTTTCACTTGGATTTTCTGGAATATCTGTTATTGTAGCTGCCACGTCAAAATCACAAGAGACCTTTTGGGGTCTCATCAACTTTCTAGGAATGCCTCTGTTTATGTTAAGTCCAGCTCTCTTTCCGTTGGAACTCTTACCGTCTTGGCTTGCATTTGTTGCAAGACTCAATCCTGTTACCTATGCTGTATTATTGATTAGACAGATGATGACTGGTACGGCTCAAATGTTGTCAGTTGTAATAGAAATATCCGTGATATGCGGGTTTGTTATAGTCATGGTTGCCATTGCTAGCTATGTCTTCACAAGAGAAGTCAACAAGCCCTTCTAATTTACCAGAATTGACCTAAATTGTAACAATTTCTAACTAAGGAGATCTTTTTAGTATCTTACCATCAGTATGTGTTGAAGACTTACCCAGTACTAATTGGGATTATGTTACTTGTACTATCAAGTATGTTTGTTGGCTATTCTTGGGCTACTAGTCCTTCTTTTTCTACACAATGGGGTTCATACGGACTTCAGAACACTGGCCAATTTGCATTCCCACAAGGGGTTTCTATTGATTCATCAGGCAATGTCTATGTGACTGATCTTGGAAACAGAAGAGTAGAGAAATTTGATAATAACGGAAACTTTCTTTTTACTTTCGGAACAAAAGGAGCGGGCAATGGTCAATTCGATTCTCCTTTGGGAATTGCAATAAGTGGAAATTCTATCTATGTTGTTGACGATATGCGAAATGATATTCAAAAATTTGACATCACTGGTAAATTTATAACAAAATGGGGAGCAAAAGGAAGTACTCATGGCCAATTTCTACTACCTCAAAGTGTCGCAGTAGATCCAAGTGGTGATGTTTATGTTGTTGATATTGGAAATAGTAGAGTTGAGAAATTTGATAGTAATGGAAAATATTTGCTTACAATTGGAGAAAGTGGATTGGATGAGGGCAAGTTTCTTTCTCCCCATGCAGTAGTTGCAGATTCTCAAGGAAGTATCTATGTATCTGATTCAGGAAATAATAGGATAGAAAAATTCACTGAAGATGGTGTATTTTTACGTTCTTATGGTGTAAGTAATGGTGCAAGTCTAAAAACTCCGCTTGGGCTAGCTGTTGACAAATCTGGGAATATCTTTGTAGCAGATAATGGAGACAACAGAATTGTTGAACTAGATGGAAATGGTCATATGGTTACTTCATGGGGAAGTCAAGGAACTGGTCCAGACTTTTTTGATAATCCAAGATCTATTGCATTAGATCCTGCAGGAAATGTTTTTGTTGTAGATACAAGCAATAACAGAATTCAAAAATTTGGTTCTGCATCACTTGAAACTCCAGTATCAATTAAAGATCAAACTGTTAATAAAACACAAGCTCAAACTGTTAATCAAACTCAGGCTCAATCCACAACTCCTCCAACACAACAAGTTACAGTAAATCCAAACCCAATTCAGG
>QYPM01000049.1 GCA_007280465.1 Nitrosopumilales archaeon | reverse complement strand
TCATTTTTGCTGGTCTAATTGCAGCTGTTGCGATAAGTCATTTCGTTTTCAAGGTAAATGCCATTTTGGCATTTTGGATAGCATACATTCTAACTCGTCCTCTTGGGGCTTCGATAGGGGACTACCTCTCGCAAGGTTTGGGCAACGGTGGCTTGGGATTGGGAACTGTAATAACAAGCATGATTTTCCTTGCTACAATATTAGCTACAGTCATCTATCTAACGGTCACAAAAAAAGACGTCATTAAAAAACAGACTTGAATCCCGTAGGGCTCAACTACTAACTTAAAATTTTAATTGGAATAGAACCACTTCCCCAGTTTTCTTTTACTAGAAACGAATAATTTTTGGAAGGATCAATGAAACCATAAAAAGTCCAGTCTAGCAATTTAGGAGTATTGGGGATCAAAGTTAGGCTACCATATACCAAAGTATTTGTGGAATATGAAATTTCATTTTGCCCATCACTTAGAGAATAATTACAAGAATTTGGACGTTGACATGACATTGTTACTTCTTGATTTGCATTGTTTTGAACTACAAAGTGTATTGTAAGTATGGTTTTTCCGTCATCTGTCTTTTGTGATTCACTATTGGCATAATAGAAAGTAACAGGTCCGACTACTGTAGGTGTTGCAGTTTCCATATAATTTTTAATTTTTTTATCATAGTCTAGTTGTTCTTGGCATGTCTCTTTTTCTGCAGCTGTAGTATACTTGTCACAGGGATTTGAATCACTAGCTGAATTTACAACAATTATTCCCAAACTTACAAGATATTGAATCCCAGAGACAAACTCATTGTCTGATATTGTTCCATTTGCCCACCAGCCAGCATCATTTTTTACCCATGATGGGATTTTATTTTCGCCAGTTACATTTGTATTAGTTGATGGAAACATCATGATTTTATTTTGTATTAAATATTGTATGCCTTTGATAAATTCAGAATCTGAAATTTGATCTTGATACCACCACTTGGCATTATTTTTTATCCAATTGGGTATCACAAATTGTTCTGCATTTATTTGTGAAATTACACCAGACATCAAAGTAACGCAAAGAATTATTGTAACATAGCGAGGGATATTCATCAATGAAATGAAGTGTCAGTCTCTGACATTAATTCTCCCATACCTAGTGCTAAATAATAAGACATTTTTAAATTGAGGAAAGAACTCTGACCAGATATGCTTGCAGAATCATTATACATAGATTGGAATAATTCCTTTGAAGTTTTAGAAAAAGCATATGCGGCTGATCTATTTGTTCTCATTATAGGCCCCAAGGGTACGGGCAAGACTACACTAGTAAGAGAATTTGCCGCAAAGAAAAGAATAAAGCTAGAGTCAATTAATTTCAGTCTAAGAACACGTGAGAGTCATCTGGTAGGGGCAAAAACAATGGAGAATGGTGCAATCGGTTTTGAGCAAGGAATTCTAGTCAAATCAATGAAAGAGGGAAATATGCTTTATCTTGATGAGATAAATTCTGCAGAAGCAGATGTATTACTTCGCCTAGATGAAGCACTTGATGACAGAAGACAGATTGTTCTAAAAGAATCTAGTGGAGAATTGATAAAAGCTACGAAAGGATGGTTTGTTGTTGCAACAATTAATCCGTTATCACATGTTGGAACAAAAGAGCTTCCACCACAATTACTGAGTAGATTTCCAATACGACTGCGACTAGAATATCCACCAGAAGATATTGAATTTCAGATAGTCAAGCAGTATGCGTCATCTCATGAAAAAGAGATCTTACAAGGAATAAAGTTGGCAAATATTTTACGTCAGGCAGCTGCAGTAGAAGAATTATACTACTCTCCAAGCTTGCGTGAAACAATAGCATTTGCAAAGATACTTGATTCTGGCATGAAAACAAGACTTGCTGCAGAGATAGTATTTGCTAATGTATACTTGCAATGGGGTAGTGTCGAGTTCCAAAAAGTAAATGACATCATAACATCGATGTTTGGTAGTTAATGCAATCATTACATCTTAGAAATGACACATTAATTGAGATAGCTACATTTCTTGTAAGAAGATGGTCTGGAAAAGAATCTATTACAGTTAGCATATCGGATCTAAAAGAAGTACAAACTAGACTATTAGAAAATAAAGTTGTAATGTTTCCATTAGAGAAATACCAAGGAACAGACTTTCAAAAATATCGACAGTTCAGAACTGCATTATGGTATGAAGCAATGCGAATCAGATATTCAAGTAAAATTCTAAGTAATGATCACGCTTTTGGATTTATTCTCAATACACTTGAAACAAGAAGAATTGAGACCATTGCAAGAACTGTATGGCAGGGAATGGATGAGGAGATAATCTTCAGATATGGTATTGCCTGGCTATACAGACCATTATTGAACACATTATACGGAAATACAAGAATAGTAGAAGGCTTTGCCCAGTATTTTCTCTTAGGAGACATTAAGGGAGAACTATCCCCTAGTGCCTTTGAGAAGGTCAAAAAGGCCAACAATCTAGCCGTGGAGATAGTCAAGGAATCAATTGAAAAAAAACTTGGTACAGAGTGGCTTGAAAAAAGAGTATCTGAGATAATCAAAATTTTAGAGATTGACCCACTTTTAACCATCCCAATATCAATTCCTAAGATTAGTTCTGGCATGGCACTTTCAGAAGAAGAATTTGTAAAAACCCTAAACAAGATTGCAAAATATCGTGAAAATGATTTTGGTGAATTAGATCCTAAAAGAATTTCAGAAGGCAAGGCAGTATTTGAAGAATTCAAAGTTTTACTTGATGAAGCAAAAAGAACAGAGAACAAAGGTTTGAGTACTGAAACAATTGGAATCAACATTCCATCTTCAACAAATGTAGATGAAACAAAGATAATAGATATAGATCTAATAAATCACCTAAAAGCAAAATTCAAAGAATGGAAATCAGGATGGAAGGAAGAACATGTTTTTTCTGGAGATGAATTTGATGAAGAATCTCACATGGAAGGCCACAAACCGTTCATAACAGATAGAAAAATTGCAATCAAGACCAAGATTGTCATACTTTTAGATCATTCTTCCAGTATAGCAAATCAAGAGATACAATACAAAAAAGCTACACTTGCTCTGTGCGAAGTATTAGAATATCTTAAAGTAAAATTTTCGGTCTATGCATTTAACACAGAACAAAAACATGTCATATGTTGGTTAGTAAAGCCAGAGAATTTAAAATGGAATAGCATCTCTGCCAAGAGACTTGCACAGATAAAAGCAAATGGAAGTACGCCATTGGCTGAAGTTTATAACATGTTACTGCCATCACTTCGATCAAAAAAACCAGATATATTTTTGACATTAACAGATGGAGAACCATCAGATCCTGATGCAGTTCGTTCTCTAATGCGAGACTTCAAGTCCATTGGAATAAAGATGGTTGCAATAGGTTTTGGACCTGATACAGAAGATGCAATATTAATTGCAAATAATCTCAGAAGATTAGGTTATGAGAGAACCCTTGCTGTTAGCAGGTTAAGTGATATTCCAAAAAGAGTTTTGAATGTCTTGGGAACAAGCTAAATAGATGAAGTGTCTCTCAGTGTCTCAGCCCTATGCTGATTTAATAATAAATGGTAAAAAAACAATTGAACTGAGAACATGGAATACAAAGTTCCGAGGTGAATGTCTGATTCATGCACCAATTAAAATCAAAGATGACGTATGTGTCAGATTAGGCATGGACAAGTCAAATCTTAGAACAGGAGTAATTATTGGAAAAGTTGAGGTCTATGATGTAAAATCATACAATTCCCTAGATGAACTAAAAAAAGATCACAAAAAACATCTCTTCAATGAAGAGTCATTTCGTCACAGATACGGATTTTTGCTCAGAAATCCCCAGGCCCTCAGAGTTCCAATTTCATACAAAGGCAGTTTGGGCTTTTTTGAGGCCAAGATGAAATCTAGGCAGTCAAAAAATGACATAAAATCAGAATTGTTTGATGAAGAATACAGATACCAATGGATAGGAAAACACTAACTAGATTTTTAGATCTTGATATTTGGATTATCTTTTTTTAGTTTTTCCCAATCTGAAAGAAAGTTTTTCAGACCCACATCTGTCAAGGGATGCTTTAACATTTTACCCAATACATCAGGCGGTAAAGTTACAACATCCGCTCCAATTTTTGCAGCTTCTACTACATGCATAGGATGTCTTATACTTGCTACAAGAATTTGTGTGCTAAATTTATAATTCTGAAATACTTGGTGCATTTCTTTAATGAGATTCATTCCATCTTGTCCATTGTCATCAAGTCTTCCAATAAATGGACTCACATATTTTGCACCAGCTTTTGCTGCTAATATTGCTTGATTTACAGAAAAGCAAAGTGTAACATTTACGGGAATACCTTCTGATGTTAAAATTTTACAAGCTTTAAGACCGTCAGGTGTTAGAGGACATTTTACAACCACATTGTTACCATATTTTCTTAGTCTTCGTCCTTCTTCTAACATTCCGTTAGTTTCCATACTTAACACTTCCAAGCTTACATCACCTTTGATAATTCGAACAATTTCCTCCATAACTTTTTGAGGATCTCCTCCTTCCTTTGCCATAAGAGATGGGTTTGTAGTAATTCCATCTACAAGACCCATATCATTATACAACTTTATTGCAGAAATATTTGCAGTATCAAGAAATATCTTCATCGGATTTGACTCCGAATAGACTTAACGGTATTAGATATATGAATTGATGTGATGCCGTGTTTTTCAAGCAGGAGAGAAATCTCAGTATCTCTTGCAGATTCACCGAATTTGTCTTGTACACCTATACGTTTTACAGGAACAGGATATGTCTCAGAGACTGTCTCAGCAACTGCGGAACCAAATCCTGCCATCACGTTATGTTCTTCACAAGTAACTATTCCGCCTGTTTCACGAGCAGCTTTTTCCAAAAGTTCAGAATCTATAGGCTTGATTGAGAACATGTCAATTACTCTACATGCTATTCCTTCTTGCTTTAATGCATCAGCTGCATCAAGAGCAATGCTAACAGTTATGCCACATGCAACAATTGTGCAATCCGAACCATCTCGTAATACAATACCTTTACCGATTTGGAAGTCTTGTTCTTTTGAATGGATTACTGGTGTCTTTGATCTTGCCAATCTCATGTAACATGGACCATAAACTTGGGCAAAAATCCGAGTTAGTTTTTCCACCGCTACAGTATCAGATGGAATAAAGACTTTGACATTTGGAATAACTCTCATTATTGCAATATCTTCAATCTGTTGATGTGAACCTCCATCAGGGCCCACACTAAGACCGCCATGCGATACAACCATTTTCACATTCAAGCCATTCTTACCATTTCTCGAAGGATACGCTATTGCATTACGTATTTGATCAACACATCTACCAGGAAGAAATGCAGCATATGTACTTGCAAATGGAATTTTTCCCTCGTTTGCAAGACCTGCTGCAATAGTTATCAGGTTGGCTTCAGCAATACCAACATTGAAGAATCTATTTGGAAACTTTTTCCCAAAAGGCTTTGTCTTTAGTGAATCAGTAGTATCAGCACCAACTACTACAATATCAGAGTTTTCCTCGCCTAACTTGATTAGAGTATCTCCATAGACTGTCCTCATATCAGCAAACTCGGTCATACAAAACCTGCCTCCTTGGCAATCTGTAAGAGTTCAGTCTTTTTCTTTCCTACTTCGTGTAGGTCAATCCATTTCTTTACAAGATCAGCTCCACCTAGATTGTTAGCTTTGTTAATTAGCAAGTTTCTTCTTGCATGCACAATCTTCTTTCGGAATTCAAGGATTGTTGTTCTAACATCTTTTTGTCCTATTATTGCACTACCCCCAACAAACACTCTGGCACCGTCAAAGAAACAGGATTCTATGTTAGACAAATCTACACCGCCATCGGCTTCGATTAGACCCTCAAATTTTCTTTCAGATAGGAATTTAGCTATTCGTTGCGTCTTTTCGTGCGTAGATTCAATGTATTTTTGACCTGATTTGCCAGGAATTACAGACATTATAATTAGTTGATCCAAATCTGGAATAAATTTCTCAGACCATGGCGGCAATTCAGTATCAGGATTAATTGCAAGACCGACACTTACTTGATTTGAACGAAGAACATCATGAATCTCCCCAAAACTTGATTCGTCACAGACTTCGGCATGCACTGTAATTATATCACAGCCTGCATCTACATAGTTCTTGACATGTTTTACTGGTTCATTAATCATAAGATGAGTATCAAAAGGAATTGGTGTAATTGGCCTTAGTTGTTTTATCTTTTCATGATCAAATGTTTTATTCTCAACAAACATTCCATCCATTACATCAAGATGAATAAAATCAGCCCTTGCATGTGCAGCTCGCTTAACTTCATTTTCCAAGTTTGCCATATCTCCAGCAATTATAGATGGAGATATCAGAGATTGACAATCTAACTCTAGATCAATTATTGGGGATATCTGAGGATTTGGTGCAACGCCATGCCATTTTGGATTATCTTCCATGTGTTCTACGGACTTGCCTTTGATTGTACGAGCTACAATAATAGATGGAGTTCCCTTTGTTTGAAGTGCAGAGTTTACCGCCTTGACTATTTGTTCTATACGATGACCATCAATTTCTAAAACATTCCATCCAAAAGATCTCCACTTGTCTCCAACTTTCCACCTTGCGGCATTTTTCCACATCTCAGAAATATCATCACCTACAAGCTCTTCATCTAGAGGCATTATTTTTTCAGTATAGTCATCTTGTTGAATGAAATTTCTGTCCAAGAAAACAGTGAGATTATCAACTCGATATTTAGATCCAGTCATGGCAGCTTCCCAGACTTGTCCCTCATCAGATTCACCATCGCCTATAATTGTGTAAATATGATGATTTTTCCCATCAATTCTTGCTGCAAGAGCCATTCCAGTTGAAAATGACAAGCCTAATCCAAGTGACCCACCGCAGAACTCAACTCCTGGACATTTGAGGTCTGGATGACCTTGCAATCTGCTTCCAAATTTTCGTAGAGTCTCCATTTCAGATTTGTCAAAAAATCCAGCTACTGCAAGATTTGAGAATAATCCAGGGGATGCATGTCCCTTGGATAAAACGAGCCTATCTCTGTCTTCCCAGAGAGGGTTCTTTGGATCATATTTTAGGAATTTGAAATACATGCAACCCATAATTTCAGCCATTGAGAATGAACCACCTGGATGACCAGATCCTGCAGTAGTAATTCCCTTGATCACAAGTTTTCTTGCTTCTTTTACTCTCTTGAAAATATGATAGTAGTTTAGAGCCATGCCCAATCCATAATTTGAATTTTAATATTACTAGAATTCAAATTCATGATTTTTACCGTATTTGTATCAAATAAAAAGTTATTTCACAAAATATTAATCCAAAAACAACTCATGGTAAACATGAGTATCAAAGAACTTGTTCCCCTTGTGATTTATGACGATAAATGTTATCTTTGTTCAAAATTTGCTAGCGTTGTTCATACCTTTGCTAAAGACAAGATATTGATCGTAGGTCATTATTCCGATTTAGGTATGAAAATAAAATCAGAGATCTTTAAGCAAAATTATGATTCTACCAGGATGTTCTGGTTCATAACAAAGAAAATGGCTTATGGTGGAAGAGCTGCAATTTTGCCGCTTCTTCAAAGCATTCTGATGAGCAAGTCAAGAACAAAATTAGAGTATACTCCATCTTCTAGTTGCAGTCAAGATTGTAAAACCTCTAGAGCATTCTTTACAAGAACAAAGAGCTTACT
>QYPM01000024.1 GCA_007280465.1 Nitrosopumilales archaeon | reverse complement strand
GCAATGGGTGTACAAATCACAACTTCAGGTAAATTAAGAGGTGACCGTTCTAGCTTTGAAAAACACAGTAAAGGAATTCTTCCACGTGCTGGACACGCAGCAGAGGTTATAGTTTCAGAAGATATCGCACACGTTCAGACCAAAATGGGTCTTATTGGAGTTAGAATTAGAATTGCAAGAAAAGAAAGATTCATTCCAGAATTTGAGCTCAAGGTAGTCAAGAAAGAAGCAAAAGCAATAGTTGAGGAAGCCCCATTAGAGATTGAAATTGTAGAGGAAGCACAAATTGATCCAACAAAGCCACGTACAGAAAGTGAAGTGATAGAGTTGGAAGAAAAACTGATTGAAAAAGTGGAAACCTTTGAAGAGGTAGAAGAGGAGCTCAAGTAATGACTCGTATAAAGATGAAGACTGTAAGAGAATTTAATGAGACTGATCTCAAGGATAGATTGGGTCAACTACGTTCAGAGTTGACTAAATTAAAAATTGAAGCATCCAAGGGAACATTACGAAAAGATAGTGGTAAAGTAAAACCACTTCGAAGAGATATCGCAAGAGTATTAACTAGAATGAATGAGATGAAAACTAAATGATTACAACTGAAAATATAGCCCGTCATGAATTAATTGGACTTGAAACCTCTATTGTAGAATCTAGTAACTCTCAGGTTGTAGGATTGCATGGGAAAATAATTGATGAAACCAAATCTATGTTAACTATTGAAACTTCAACTGGTGTAAAACATATTTCCAAGATGAATTCCATTTGGAAATTCAATCTAAATGGCATGACTTCTATTGTGGATGGAAAATCTATTGCAAAAAGATCATATGAAAGAATGGGAGTAAAAGCATGACCAAAAATATAGGCTTACAAGTCAAAGCACCAAAATCCGAATGCAGTGATGATCTATGCCCATTTCACGGAGTTCTAAGTGTTAGAGGTAAGCTAGTTCAAGGAAAAGTAGTTAGTGCTAAAGCTCCAAGAACTGTTGTAGTGCAGCAAGAATTTCCAAGATTTGATATCAAATTAAAGAGATATGCAAGGAGTCAAAGCAAGTTACATGCACACAGACCTCAATGTATTGATGTAAAAGAGGGTGACATTGTTCTTACCGCTGAATGCAGACCAATTTCAAAAAGTGTCTCTTTTGTTGTAGTTGAGGTAGTATCATAATGGGCGCAACAAAAAGTCGTGCAGTATCAGCAAAAGGAGTTCAAGAATTTCGACCATATGTCACAAGAGCACTTCCACTAGGAGCTCAAGTAGTCTGTGCTGATAATACCGGTGCAAAGATTTTAGAAATTGTGATGGTTCAAAAAACCAAGACCAGAGTTGCTCGTTATCCAGCAGCAGCTGTTGGTGACTTTTGTAACGTTGTAGTTAAAAAAGGTCCTGGTGAACTTAGAGGACAAATATTTGGCGCAGTTATTGTTAGACAAAAATATGCAGTAAGACGATTAAATGGAACACGTGTAACATTTGAAGATAATGCCGCAGTACTTGTAACACCAGAGGGTGAAATCAAGGGTACAGAAATTAAGGGACCAGTAGCAGTCGAGGCAGCTGAAAAGTACCCAAGAATTGCAAACTTGGCATCTATGGTGGTATAATATGAAGCCGACAACAATCCGAAAAAGAATGCTTTACACTGCATCAAAACACTTGCTTAGCAAACAACTTGGTTCACACCTTGCTAAAGATCTTAAAGAAAAACATCATTGTAAAAGCATACGTGTTATCGAAGGTGATAGTGTCAAAGTATTACGTGGTGAATTCAAAGGAATCGAAGGTAAAGTTACTCGGGTTTCTACAGAGAAAAGAGGAATTGCTATAGAGGGAATAAAACGTGAAAAACTCAAAGGCGGAAATGTCGACATTTTCATTCACCCATCAAATGTGGTTATTACTTCATTAAACCTCGAAGACAAATGGAGACAAAACCGACTTGCGGGACAAAAAACAAAGACTCCAAAGCCAGTATCTACTCCGGAACCAAAAGTTGTAAAACCAAAAGAGACAAAACCACAAGAAACAAAACCAAAAGAACAAAAAGAGGTTGCAAAAGAAAAGACAAAGGATACTAAAATGACGGATAAAAAGGATAAACCGCAATCTGCAAAATCAAGGGGAATAAGTAATGGTTAGCATTTCTGGCAGTAAAAAACTAAAGAGACAAATGGCTCCACTTTTCTGGGGTATTACAAGAAAAGACAAACGATTTGTTATTACAGTCAAACCAGGTGGTCATAAAAAAGATGTATCCATTCCAACTGCAGTATTTCTCCGTGATACTCTAAAACTTGCTACATCGCTACGAGAAGCAAAATCTGTCATATATGGAGGCAAAGTCAAAGTAGATGGCGTTGTAAGAAAATCACTTCATCATGGAATTGGCTTGATGGATGTTGTAGAGTTGGATGGAGTATCTGACATTTACCGACTTGTTCCAAAAGATTTGACTGTACTGATGCCAATCAAGATTAACCCATCTGATAAATCAAAGAAATTGCTCAAAGTAACTTCAAAGGTAACTATCAGGGGTAAAAAAACTCAATTAGGATTTCATGATGGTAGAACTTTAATTTCTGACGCAAAGGTAAACGTAGGAGATACATGTGTAGTAGAAACGCCAAAAACAAAAATTCTTGATGTGATACAACTCCAAAAAGGAGTTCAAGTAATGATTACAAGCGGAGTCAATGCAGGACGTATGGGCAAACTTACTGATGTAAAACCTGGAACATTTGTCTTACCAAAAAGAGCAGATGTTGATCTTGGTGAAAGACAGATTGAAATCCAATCTGATTTGGTAATGGCAATAGGTACAGATAAACCGGTGATACAAATTCAGTGATAGATATGGCACAACAAACAGAAATTCCAATGAAGAAAATTTCAGTTGCTAAAGTAGTTTTGAATATGGGTGTAGGCAAATCTGGTGACCCTATTGAAAAAGCAAAAGTTGCATTAGAGCATATTTCGGGTCAAAAACCATCTACAAGATCTGCAAAAGCAACATATCGTGACTGGGGAGTACGTAAAGGTGAACCCATTGGCGTCGCAGTAACTATACGAGATGAACCAGCGATTGTACTTATCAAGAGATTGTTTGCAGCAAAGGGCAATCAAATCAACGGTTCATCATTTGATAATTTTGGTAATCTTTCATTTGGTATTAAGGAACATATTGATATTCCTGGAGTAAAATACGACCCCCAAGTTGGAATCTTGGGCCTTGATATATCAATTTCACTTACAAGACCAGGTTTTAATATTAGATTTAGAAGCAAACATAAAGCAAGTATAGGACGTGGCCATATCATCACTGCAGAAGATGCAAAGGCATTTCTAACCCGTGAGTTTGGAATTCAGGTAGTATAACATGAAGAATCGTGATTATAAAGTAACAGGCAGAACAGTTCATACCTTTGGAAAGGGTTCTAGATGGTGTAAGAGATGCGGCGATTATAATGCAGTTATTCAAAAATATGATCTAGATCTTTGCAGACGATGCTTTAGAGAAGTAGCAAACTCTTTAGGGTTTAGGAAATTTAAGTGATAGAGAATGCCAGCAACTAATATTCTAGCAAACATGTTTGTGACCTTGTACAATACCGAGGCAAGAAGAAAAGGAGAATGTCTAGTTTTACCTACCTCAAAACTTGCAACCGATGTACTAAAGACACTTCAGCATCATAATTACATTGGAGAATTTGAACACGTGGATGATAAAAAAGGTGGAAAGTTTAAGATACAATTATTAGCAAAAATTACAAAATGTGGTGCAATTACACCTCGATTCAAAGTGAAAAAGGATGACTATGCAAAGTGGGAACAACAATATCTACCATCATATTCGCGTGGTATGCTAATAGTAACTACTAATCAAGGAGTAATGTCTCACCATGAGGCAGCAAAGAGTGGCTTGGGAGGGCTATTGATAGGATTTGTCTACTAAACAAATTGAGATACACGAAGTAACCATTCCAGTACCAGATGCAGTAAAAGTATCCGTAAGTCACAAAATATTGCATGTACAGGGACCACTGGGAAAGACAAGAAAAACTTTCAAAAAAATACCAGTAGACTTGGCAGTTGATGGCAAAAATATCATACTAAAATCTCTTGGTGACAGAAAACGAGATTATGCTATATTCAAAACTGCAGAATCTATTATAAACACACTAATCAAAGGCGTTCAGACTGGATATACTTTCAAGATGAAAATTGTATATGCACACTTTCCAATTACCGTCAAGGTAAAAGATGCCTTCATTCATGTAGAAAACTTTCAAGGTGAACGTGCAGCCCGAGTCTCAAGAATATTTGGTGATAGTAAAGTAGTTCCAAAAGGTGATGATGTAATAATCACTGGTCCAGTCTTGACTGATGTATCACAGACTGCTGGAGCATTACAGCAAAATACTAAAGTCAAAAATAAAGATCATAGAGTCTTCCTTGACGGACTTTATCTTTTTGAGAAACTCGATAAGATCGAAAAATAGATTTCAGCAAGGAATAAATCCGCTTATCCTACGAACAATTCTATTGCCGCCCTAGCTCAGCGTGGTAGAGCAGCTGGCTGTTAACCAGCGGGTCGCCAGTTCAAGTCTGGCGGGCGGCGCTTAATATTTCTAAATTCGAGTTTTGAAATATTACTTTTTGATTACTGTAATTCTTGTACTGAAAGTTTAGAGGTTTCGATATTGCATATTTCTAAATTCGAGTTATGACATATTGTAATGCGATCACATTTTGGTTGATTCTATTAGACTGTATGGATCTAATACGGATCATATGATGATGGTATATGCAGGAGGTCCACATTGGCCAGAACAAGACGCGCGAATAGATATTGCGTGGATTGTGGGGGTAGGTTAGTTTACTATCCTCGCCTTTCAAACCCAAAAGCTCCCAACGAATACAGGGTTCTGGTTTATGCATGTCCCGACTGCACTAAAGATTTTGATAAACCCAAGATGTTCTCAATTAAACGAAATGTTGTCGACGAACCCCTTGAAACTGTGGAGATAGAAATTGTCCAAGCACGAGAAAAAATTCCAGAGACGATAAAGACGGCCACAGTCTAGGAACACTATCATGGTATCACTCCCATCACTCTGAAAATTTAGTGTTTTCTGCCAACTTTTGTTCAAATATCCCCGGGGTTTTAGGGTACGAACTACCTAGTTTTTGGAATTCTACATGCCTGTTTATAGTGTTGATATTTTGTAACATTTCAAAACTTGAAAAATCAGGACAAAAAACCAGGGTTTAGCTTTTCCTCGTACCGATAAAAGAAAATCAAACTCTTACTGAGTAATGGGGGTGTTTTGACCATTGGCTTGCATATGTACACACAAGTGTTACACCCCCCCTAAAATTAGCCGTTTTTGAAAAAATCACAATATGCCTAATTGATGGAAAATAACAGGGGGTTGAACCATTGAGCGTAGATTTCAAAATTTATGTATTTTTAAAAATTACCATTTTTTCCAATTTTTTGGCTTGAGAAATTAACGCGATCTGGTAAGTTTAGTATAAAATAGGGGGGTAGAAATAGGCCATACTGCCATAAAGAATTGAAATCTATGGTTTTATGTTACAAATGCTTTGAAGACAAACATCATGATTGTATGGGTAAGCAAGGGTTGTTTGTTTGCGAATGTGAACTTTGTAAAAAAGACTCTAAAGCCATCAACAATGTAATGCCAGACTCTATGAAATATGTAGAGAAAAATTAGGCCTAAAATCTAAACCTTTGAGATACTTGAAAAACTAATTTTCTTATTTGACTGAAACGCTACCTTTCATCCATGGGTGGAGTGAACAAAAGTAATTGAAATCCCCTTTGTCTTTGAAGGTGTAAGACCATGTTCCGTGGGCTTTTATCATGCCTGAATCAAAAGTATTTTTGAAATCGGTAATTGTATGAACTACAGTATCATTATTTGTCCATGTGACACTAGTTCCAAGTGGCACCTCGATTGCTTCGGGGTCAAAGGGGTCATGAGTATTTTGGTTCCAAGATTCTTTTTTTATCGAAACATGATCACTTTGAATCACAGTGTAGTTCTGAACTATGTTCTGTTCTGTTAATGTCAAGTTTCCATAATCTACAATCTGAGGACTTTCAAGAGATTTTAATGTCTTTTCTTGCCATGGTATCATGGAAGTACTTCCTGGTGAATTACTTGGTTCTTCACTTGTTATGGGCTGATCATTTTCTACCACATTTAACAATCCAATATTTCCTCGTTCTTCAGCAATTCCGTGGGTATGAAACGCAAATTTTCCTGTAGTTGACCACTTGGCTTCCACTATTGCGGTATCTCCTATTGCGACTAGGTGAGTCTGCTCATAGGTTGGTGAGTTATATAAAATTCCTGATTGATACACCTTGAAAATGGTACTATGTAAATGAAACGAGGCTGGAAGGACAGTGCCTATATTCATTACATAAAATCTGACATTTTCATCTTTCTTTACCATTAAAGGATTGTCAAGATATTGGTCAACATACCCATTGATTGGATAATACTGGGGAAATTCTTGTAGGGTGTTTTGGGGGTCAAACTCGCTTAATACTAACAAATATTCTCTTGCAGGGGGCATTGGGTGAGATACTGGATCAATTATCATTGCACCAAACATTCCCATTCTGATATGTTGTGATGTTGGAAAAGCATGACAGTGATAAATGAAAAGTCCTGCCTCTTTTGCTATGAAGTGATAGGTATATTCTTCTCCTGGCTGAATCTGAGGAACTACACCGTCATTTGCGGCATCATGTGTTCCGTGAAAGTGGATGGAATGAGCCATAGGAGTGTGATTTATGAAATTTACAGAAACATCGTCCCCCTCATTGAATCTTAGAGTAGGTGCGGGAACTGTTCCATTATATGTCCATACTTTTGACATTACTCCTTTAGCAACCTCGATTTCAGCATCTTGTGCTATTAACGTATATGTAACTTTGTGAGGATTATCATTTTTTGCCGGAGGATAAATATCTGGATTTAAAGTTGGAGTCTGAACATGTGGATTTGAAATCAGTACGGATGCGCCAATAACTATGCTAGCAACTACTATGGATATTGAAAGTATCAAAATTTGATTCAAATTACTTTTTACCTTGGTGAGTCTAAAATATCGCCCCATATAATTTACCATTCATTTTTTTGAAATGTAGTTTGATTTTTGTTTGGTCATTCAGATCTTACTGAAAGTAATTTTATCGTGAGAGAATTACAAAAACCCTCACGATTACAGGCTGGGTCAGTTTGTGGGTAGCCTCTTGAATTACTTTTTGGTAATATCTTAAGATTCAAGTGGACTAATATGCATAATTTGGTAGATTCTTTTCAAACCAGGCGATCTACTGATCAATTACACATTCACGGTGTGATCGTGTCTATGCCCACAGGATTGACACAAAAATATCTGATGCAAGTCTCCCTTGATGTCTTTTTTGATTTCAGAAACTAGTTTGTCCATGGCAAGTCCCTTTCTTGGACAGTCATCACTAGGACACATCATATCATAGTCTAGAATGTGCTCCAAGCAAAAGTATCCTCTCTTTGAGGAATAGTTTCCTTCTTTACCACATTTTTCTTTATCGCAATTTCTTTTCTTGTAGACAGAATCTTTTGGAATTCTGTTTGCTTGTATATCAAGTTCATCCATATCACGTGTTAGTAATTTCAGTATTTTTTAATTATTTACTTTCATTGATTGTATGCTGGAAATTTTAAACCAACGACAGATGTGCATTACCTTAGATGAATTGGGAATAATGTTTCAAAACTCGAATATGGAAATATGTGGAATCCGCATTAGTTGTAAGACCATGTTACAAACAAGTGGATATTAGGTTCGGTTTTATCTGATGTATAATGAGACTGATACTGGTAATTGCCGGTATGTTACTTACAATTATCTCGATTCCAATGTATTCCTATCTACCTCCTACCATGTCTGGTGTAATACACTCGTTTGTTGGTTCAATGTCTCTTGGAAATGCGAATTCAGTATCGATGCTACGTCAGATGGGGTATCCATCCATGCACCAAGTGCTCTTTGTTCTTCAATACTTGATAATTGGGATGGGAGTTGCAGGGGTAGGTCTGACGATGTTTGGATTGATGGCAAAAAAAGCGTCAAAAGCAATATCGGTAAAACTGGTTACTGATGAATCATTCAAAGAATTACATATTGGAGGGCAGTCTGTTGGCTCAAAAACAATGAAAAGTACGCCTAATACGGAACATGCTAAAGTGATGTTTGACTCTGTAAATGATGTTCTTGGCAAATTAGAAACCGAATTAAAAGATATGAAAACTGGATACGAAGATCATAAACAGAAGATCGAAAATGAGAAAAAGAAATTGGAACAAAGACAAAGAGAAAAATTGGCTAAAATTATTGCCACTGGGGAAGTTTTGATTAAAGAAATCACACCTGATAGATTTGAAGAAAGAATACAACATTATGTTGAATTAAAAAATACAGAGACAGGACAGTCCGTAGATCTTTCATTACTTGCTGAAAAATTTGCTAAGATGAAGCAAAAAATGGATTCTACTGATAAAAACTATACTCCAAGTGATTTTGAGAGTATGAAAAGATTTCTAGAGGATTAAAATGATGACATTTTAATCCTATTTATTCTGTCTGAAAAATACTTAATTCTGATTTTGAGAATTACGAAGACTTTCTGCTAATGCTAGTTTTGCATCCATTATGCCTTTTAACGCATTATCTATTCTTGCCAAGTGTTCGTTTACTCCATCTGCATCACTTTTTATGTTTCTCAATTTGATTGCCTCTACCTCAAGTGAAATATCTGAAAGATACTCTGTAAATATCTCCGAGAATGAGGGCGATTTTCCACCAATTGTAAGACGGTGTGTCAACTAGTATACACTCTCATTCCGTAGTATAAAAAAATAGTCTGCCAAAAATGGGAATACAGATCACATCGTCACGGGTTGGAAAATTTATTTTGAATCTGAAATTGATACAAGTTTACCCTTACACTAATTAGATGGTATGTTTCAAAATTCGAATATGGAAATATGTGAAATCACCATACGCACGTCAGAAAAACCAACCGATGCCCAAATTAAAAAAATCCAGGAATGTTTTACAGAAATGCCTATGGCAGAGATTCTATTGGGATTAAATTTTGCCAAAAACAGATGGACTGCAAAAGATGCAGGAGTACTAAAAGTAGGGAGAAAGAGCATAATCAATAAAGAAATTCATTCTGTTACTTCGGAGCAAGCCCAATGGAGACTAAAAAACTGGAAGATGATGATTGCAAATTATAGGAAACTGGGATATAGCTATCCTACAATATCTAGAATCAAAAAACACTTTATAGAATTGAGTAAAAAGCGCACTAGATAGGCTCTGGCGCTTTTGTTGTAGATCCAAGTGTTGGTGGAAGGTCTGGAATAGTCTGTCTCACATGACCCTCTAGAATTGATTGAGCCTCTTCCAATATTTGGTTTGTCTCTGAATTTGTCGTATCCACAGTAAAGTTGTTCTCTCCATTTACTGAAGCGCCTGACATAATCTCTCCCAGTATATTTGACAAGTCTGCCATGGACGAGTCTGCTGCTGGCATTAGTCCATTTAGGCCTGTCCCGAGTCCCTTTATTATGGACATGCAAGGACTGAGTGTTACTACGACATCTCCAAGTTCTGATATTGTGTTTAATCTTAGTTGAATCTGTTCCATGGCTAATTTTGCATTTGTTACCATATTGTTCATCTTTCTAATCTCGTGTAATTCTGTAGCGTAAGCGTTAGAATATGCCTTGTTATGTGTTCTTACCGCATCAACAACTTTTTTGAAAATAAAATCATCTTTTTCTTTTAATTTTCTTGAAATCGAATCTAGTTTTATAACTTGTAACTGTAATTTTTTCTGAGCTTCGTCAATCTTTGGCTTTAGGGGTGCATCTGGTTTTACTTTGTCTATTACCCTCTGAGATATGCTTTCTTTTTGTACGTTCCATTTGTTTGTAAAATTCATTTTTTAACTGTGTCTTGATTGAAAATGTTATTTTAAACAACCATGTTCTTACTTGATGTGT
>QYPM01000038.1 GCA_007280465.1 Nitrosopumilales archaeon | reverse complement strand
CCATCAAATTTGCAAAAAGTACTATTCCAGTACAGATACCAATGCATGAAGGAATAGTAAACGGAAAAATTGTTTACTATATCATAACAGATTCAAGTAACAGTCTTGTTGCTAATACTATTTCAGACAAACAAAACTGGAAGGTTCATGTTTCTCCAGTATTGGCTCATGTTCCATCAACATCATTTGGTAACATGTTTGTATTTACTAATGGAATTACTGGTAATGGTACACGTGGCTATCAAGACGACGTGTTATCATTTACACCATCTGACAAACAATATAGTCCATTAGACAAAGTGGTTGAAGTATCCTGGAATGTAGGACGAGGACCATTTATTCTCAATTCTACACAAGCAATTCTTGATGCAAACATGACTGGAAAGATAAGATTGGTTGTTACTGATACAATTATGAATACTCCAGAAATAGTATGGGATAATGGCGCATTGAGTGTAAGAACGAACAAAGTCTTGTCAGATCAGACATCATATCTTGATGGTCAAGTACTTGATATTAGTGTGGATAACATGACATCTACCTTTGTAGGACACAGAGGATGGGGGTCTGATGGAAAAACAATATACTATATCATAACCTCAGGAACTCCCGAAGGACCCACCCAAACCATGAAAACTCAAAATGTACCTTCACTTTCAATTCTTGAATCATCTGCAAGAGATCTCTATCACTTTGCTAATGGCTTACAAGGTGCTGGACCATTTGGTTATCAAGAAGGAATATCCAGTGCACAACCAGGTGATTCTGCTTACAGTCCTATTTGTAAAATCTCAATAATTACCTGGAAAGATCCTCATGATGCAAAAATTCTAGAAAATAAAAATGATATTGATTATGAAGTATCAAACGGAAGTATAACAGTACAAGAGGCATCAGTACTTGGCAATAATTACATCCTTGATTGTCCAATAATAGATAATCCATAAAAATCATCAAAAGGGATAAATTTACTTTGAAAATCTCCTAAGTTTGAATGACTGGTAAATTGTTTATCGTAGGTGTAGGACCGGGTCATCATGATCATATGACTTTTCGAGCAAAGCAAGCAATTGAGGAAAGTGATACAATTGTTGGATATGAAACATATGTTAACTTGGTTGCAGATCTAATAGAAGGCAAAGAAGTTCATAGATATGCAATGACACAAGAAGTAGAAAGAGCACATCAATGCATTGATCTTGCAAAATCTGGAAAAATGGTTTCACTTGTATCTAGTGGAGATCCTGGAATATACGGAATGGCTGGTTTAATCTATGAGATTTTAGCAGAAGAAGGTTGGGACAGAAAGACTGGTCTTCGTGTTGAAATAGTTCCGGGTGTTTCATCGCTTAATTCCTGTGCAGCTCTAGTTGGATCTCCTCTCATGACAGATTTTGCTGTAGTAAGCATGAGTGACTTGCTTGTTCCTTGGGAAATTATAATAAAAAGAGTTGAAGCGGCAGCTCAGGGTGATTTTGTTATTGTAATATACAATCCTGCAAGCAAGAAAAGAATTCATCAATTACAAGATACAAGAAAAATTATTTTAAAATATAGATCTCCCAATACACCAGTAGCAATTGTAAAAGGCGCATTTAGAGAATCTGAAGAGATTGTTCTAACAGACTTGGAAAACATGGAAGAACACAATGACAAGCTTGGTATGATTACTACCGTAATAATCGGAAACTCTTCAACTTACATGTACAAAGACTTGATGATAAATCCCCGTGGTTATACATCAAAATATAATATTGTAGAACCGCAACAGACTAGAAAATAATATGAAATCAGTCCAGATAGGACTTACCTTACCACAAGGATGGCTAGATGAATTTCCTACAAATAATCCATATGAACAATTTGTATTTTCAAAAAATGTTGCACTAACTGCAGAAAAACTTGGATTTGACGCAGGATATGTTTATGATCATTTTATTCCACATCCTTCAGATAACCGTACTGAAACTTTTTTTGAAGCCTATACACTTCTTTCTGCTATTTCCTCAATAACATCAAAACTTAGAATAGGACAAGTAGTTACCTGCAATTCCTATAGACATCCGTCACTTTTGGCAAAAATGACATCTACACTTGATGCAATCAGTAATGGAAGATTAGAATTTGGCATAGGGGCAGGTTGGTTTGAATATGAATACAATTCCTACGGATACAAATTTGATGATCCAGTTACACGAATTGAACAACTTGACGAGTCTCTCATTATAATCAAAAAAATGTGGCAAAATCAAAAATCAAGCTTCACAGGAAAACATTATTCTATCAAAAATGCCATCTGTAATCCAAAACCAATACAGAAACCTCATCCTACAATTATGGTAGGTGGGGCAGGAAAAAAACTCATGAAGGTAGCTGCAAAACATGCTACAAGATATAATCATCCCTTTGGCACACCTGATATTTTAGAAGAAAAAATAAAACTTCTAAAAGAAAATTGTAAATTAATTAAAAGAAATCATGAAGAAATAGAAAACTCTGTCTTGTTACGAGTCTTGGTTGGAAAAGATAATGATGATGTTAAAGATATTGTATCCAAACTAAAAAAGAAAAATGAATCTATTGCAGAATTTATCATTCGCTCAAAAGATAGTATTGCATTAGGTACCCCTGATGAGGTAAATGAACATCTACAACAATATCTAAAGATCGGAATAAATTATTTTATTGTCAACTTTATAGGATTATCAAAATCACTTGAAATGCTATCGTTATTTTCAAAGAAAGTAAGACCAAGTCTCAAGTAGTCTTCTTTATTGCCTCAGAAAGTTCATCTGTTAAGACAATTTTTTCTCTTATTGGTCTAATTATGTCAGTGACATATTTGGAGACTGTAGCTTTTAGATCTGATGGATGCAATTTTTTCTGAGCAAAATCTCCCTCTAAATCTTGATAGCTTGTATAAGTGACATTTCCACCAAACTTATCAGGACGTTCTACAATGACCTCGTTGAATTCATGAAAAACAATATGCTTTGATATCTCAAGTACGGGATTTTTATCTATAATTCCTTCTGGGCACCAAGCTTTCTTAAATTTTGAATTAATCTCTTCATCTGTATCATGAACAAATATTCCTGATGCTGATTTTGATTTACTCATCTTGCTTGATACCAAGTCTGAATCAGCATCTGATGCAGTTTCTGGCTCTCCAAGTCCTGCAAGAATGTGATGATGGACTGCAACTGGTACTTTCCATTTCATTTTTGGAAAGATCTCTCTTACAAGCATGTGGATCTTTCTTTGATCCATTCCTGCATGTACTATATCCAAATCCATCGTATGAATATCTACAGCTTGCATTGGAGGATAGAAAAGCTGACCAAGATCAATCTTATCTTTCTCAGTACTTCTTCCCATAATTGTAAGTGAACGCATAGTACGTTCAAGTGACATATTCTTTGCAAATTTAACAAGATCCAACCAATAACCTCTTCTTGATTCATAAAGTTGTGAGCCTTCTACAATCTCAACTCCGGGACAAAACATCTTGAATGCATCAGCATAGTATTTTGATACCATTCGTATTTTTTCCCAATCTCCTCCAAGTTTGTTATTTAGGTAAGTATGCCAATCTGCTAAAAATACAGTGCACTTGACTCCAGCTCTGATAAAATCATTTATTTTAAATCCAGTAAGTATCAAACTTCCCAAATGCATAAAACCCGATATCTCAAGTCCGATGTAATGTTTGGGATGTGAATTGGTGTTAAACAGATTCAATAACTCTTCCTGAGTTACTACTTCTTCCGTAGGTTCTCTAGTTACTAGTCTGATTTTTTCTGTGACATCCATTTTAGTCAGATTCCAACATGTATTCCTATAAATTTAAGCATCTAGTTCTTGAACCGACTTTCTGGGAAGTGTACTAAGATAGAATGCATGTGAACTTATCAAAAATGCAGCAAGAAACATCTTTGTTGCAAAGATAAGATTCCATGGCCGGTTATGATCTGGATAGGCTACTGTAAGTGAATCAATATCTGGAATTACTCCATTTATCATTCCTGCAGTAATTTGAGAACTTAGGAGAATAAAATTGTAAATTGTTTCATAGAGTGTAATTACTGCTAATCCTAAGAGCATCAGTTGTACCATTGTAAGCTTCCACTTTGAAACAGTTACTGTCTTTTTCCAACCGATTCGTGAAACACAATACCAACTAACAATTGATGAGAAAAATAACCATGTTATTAATTTAGCAAAGTGAGGAGTTGGAAATTCTGTCTTGACAAGCACTTCTCCCATTACATATGTACCCTTGGCAGACCATTCCTGAATCATAGCATAGAATCCAAATATGGTGATAGAACACATTATGAACGCACTAACATAGAAAACATACAAAAATATCTTGTAACTAGGATCATTTTCTTGCAGATGTACTTTCATTTGATCTCGGTGTATGTCTCTAAAATATAAGAATTGGTTTTAATTTAGGAAGTTTAATTACGGCGTAAAATTTTCTACTGTATTATTGAAAATTCCAATAAATGTACCAATTATCGAAAAAGACGAAATAAATGAAGTATGCTCTGTATTAACAGAGAAATCTCTCACATCTGCTGCAAATGCTGGCGGAAAGAGAGTACAAGAATTTGAACAACTTTTAGCTTCTTATGTAAAATCAAAATATGCAATAGCAGTAAATTCAGGAACAGCGGCACTACAAGCTGCACTTTATGCCCTTGACATAAAACAAGGAGATGAAGTTTTGATACCATCATTTACATTTGTAGCAACTGCCAACTCTATTCAATCAGTTGGAGCAAAGCCTGTATTTGTTGATATTCGTCCAGAAAATTATACCATGGATCCAAGTGATCTTAAAAAGAAAATTACAAAAAAATCCAAAGTAATAATGCCTGTTCATCTATATGGAAATTTTTCATACATGGATGAAATTTCTGAAATTGCAGATAAGAATAATCTTGAGATTATAGAAGATGCATGCCAATCATTAGGGACAACATACAAGAAAAAACAATCTGGAACATTTTCAAAAATGGGTTGCTTTAGCATGTATGCTGCTAAGGTTATGACCTCTGGAGAGGGTGGAGCTATAGTTACAGATGATAAAAACCTCTTTGAAAAACTACGCAAGATTCGAAATCATGGAATGCTTCATGGATATGATACCAGAATACTTGGACTAAATCTAAGACTCCCAGAAATTTGTGCCGCAATAGCTAAAGTCCAGATGAAAAAACTTCCAAAATTCCTAGAAAAGAGAAAAAAGAATGCAATAATACTCAATGAACTCTTGTCTGATCTGAATGTTATCTTACCTGAAGAAAGAGACGGTGTTAATGTAAATTGGTATCTTTATACAATTGCTACTGCAAATCGAAATAAAATAATGAAACAACTAAACTCGCAAGGTATAGGAGCAACTGCATACTATCCCATTCCAGTACACAAGACTCCATTTTACAAAAAAGATCTCAAACTTCCTCTTACTGATTGGGCTGCTAACTCTGTCCTAAGTCTTCCAGTGAATCCTTTGGTCACAGAAAATGATCTACATCATATTTCCAAGGTATTACACAAGTTAACTAAAAAATGAATCTAATTGAGGATATTGCAGGAGAATTATGTAGAATCCTTCTTCCAATAGAGGCGGAAGTATTCTTTGGAGATCCTTCATCAAACATTACAATTTGTACTCTATCAAGTATTAGTCTTCTAAAAGATATTACACATTCAGATATTATCAAAAAGATTGCAATAGCTGGTAGACTGCTTTCTGAAAACAAAGGAATTGATTCTCTTGTAAGATCTGTAATATCAAATGAAAAAATTAACATGATAATACTTTGCGGAAAAGATACAATAGGACACAAACCGGGAGATTCCCTTCTTTGCTTGTACAAAAATGGAATTGATGAGAATCACAAAATTATTGGTTCATCCAGTCCGCATCCAATACTAGCAGTTACAAAAAAAGAAGTATCAAAATTTCAGAGACAAGTAAGAATCATAAACAAAATAGGTGAAACAAATATCTCAAGACTAGAAGGTATAGTTGATACTTTCAAGAAAATTCAGTAACCGTCTATTTGCCTTTGCCTGTTAATCTGGTTCTTTTTTTGATATTCTTTTAGAATATCATCTGGAGTCATATTAAGCTCAAGTGATGCCTGAACTACAAAATGCCAAATATCTATTAGTTCTTCACGAGCCGCTGCTTCATCAAAAGGTGTGGATTTTTTCCACCACTTCCAATCTGTATTTCTCTGAAGCTCAACTGCCTCATGAATTATTGCTGTGCAAAGTGCTGAAATCTTTCCTTGAGTATCTTTTGGATAACGTTCAAGATTCATCATTTTCTCTAGATTTTTTTGAAGATTGAAAATTGTATCTAGCTTGTCATCCATTGTTTTATTTTTTAATTTGATATCTATAACCTTTGTTAGAAGTAGACCATTTTTTTGTATCTATCAAATCTTTTCTTGATATCCGGTCTTTTCAATCCCGTTATTCCATATACTCCATATTTCTCTACTGCAAATGAGCCCATGATATTTCCATATACTGCAGCCTCTCTAATAGTTGACATTTTTGTACTATTTTTACTTGAAAGATGTCCTATCATTCCTCCTGCAAAAGAGTCTCCTGCGCCTGTAGGATCTACTATATCTTCCATTGAAAAAGCAGGTGATGGAAATATGACATCATCATAAAATAACAAAGAACCATGTTCGCCTTTTTTTATTATGACATACTTTGTTCCCCATTCCATAATCTTTTTTGCAGCTTTTATCAAGTTGTGAGTCTTTGTAAGCAATTTTGCTTCTTCATCATTAATCACAACTGAATCAACTGAACCCATCATCTTGATTACATCATTTCTTTTACTTGATATCCAAAATTCTATGGTATCACACATTGAAAACTTGACCTTATCAAATTCTTTCAAAATTCCAGTGTTCTGAGCAGGGTCATTGTTTGCAAGATATACAAACTCTGACTTGCGATACTCTTCTGGTACAACAGGTTTGAAATCTTTCAATACGTTTAGTTCTGTTTTGTTAGTTGTTCTTATGCTTAAAGTTGAATCATAACTACCGTCATATCTGAATGTCTTACCTTTTGCATGAACTACTCCACGTGAGTCAACAAATCTTTCAAGTATGTTTTGATAACTTTTTGGAAAATCTTGACCCACAACTCCAATCAAGCCAGGCTTGACAAAGAAACTTGCAGAGATTGCCGCATATGTTGCTGCTCCTCCCAGCGCATTTCTAATCACTTTTGTAGGCGTTCTTATTGTATCATAAGCTATTGATCCAAATACAGTAAGCATATTTTTCTGCTTTTAAGGGCCGTGTATAAATTCTCTGGCTTCTTGTTCTGTCGGATAATATGTGAATGGAACATTGATTGATATTATTGATATTCCATACTTGCTTGTTCCAGTCAACTTGACATTTGGCGTATTGTTACTTTTATTATATTTATCAAGAATTGTATTATCTGCAGTAAATGGTGCTTGTGAGGCAATCTTTCCCATTGGTGGTATTACAAGTGGTTGCAGCGTACCCATTCCAAGATTTTCATTATTGATTGATATCATAAAGTCTGTCTGTCCTACGTTAATAGGAAGTAATGAAGGATTCTGGAATTGAAGTGTCATATTATATAATGAATTATTGTCATTTCTCTGTATTATTTTGCTCTCAAGTATAGAGATGCTCAGATGAGTGGCAGACAGATATTGAGAATAAGCAAATATTCCTACTGCTGCAGCAACACAAACTGCTATGATTATTACTTTTGAACGTCTTTCCACGATTATCAATCAGAATATTCCCTTTTAGTACTATGCAGAAAAAAAATGCAGATAAGTTGTGTAAATTTTTTGATCAGTATTCTAAGCTACTTAGAGCTAACAAAATAAATCAAATCAAT
>QYPM01000016.1 GCA_007280465.1 Nitrosopumilales archaeon | reverse complement strand
TTTCAACTGCAGTGTTTGTAAGCTTGGAAATGTCTCAAAAAGAAGCCTATGGACAACAAGTTCCTGTAATACCTGCATCACGAGAGAGAACCGTGTATTCAACAGGCTCAGCAGTTGCATCTATATCACCAGATTTGGTTACTGTTCAATTTGGTGTTGATACTGAAGCAAATACTGCACAAGATGCAATCAGATCCAACTCTGATATGATGAATACCGTAGTAAGCGCTGTTGAAAAAATTGGTATAACTAAAGATGAGTTAAGCACAGCTGGATTCTCAATCTATCCAGTATACGAAGACTCGGTACCTGATAAAATCACTGGAATACACAAATCCATCTTGACAGGTTATAGAACTTCAAACACTTTGTATGTCAAAACTACTAAACTTTCAATGGCTGGAGATATTGTTGATACTGCAGTTGGAGCAGGAGCTAACAGAGTAGACAATATATCGTTCTCACTCTCTCCTGAAAAAGAGCAAAGTATCCAAGATGATCTTCTAAGTAAAGCAATCTTGAACGCAAAATCTCGAGCAGAAAAAGCAATTGATCCATTAGGTCAGAAAATAATAGGAGTAAAAATGGTAACCCTGTCAGACTTTAATTCCTCCCCACCACCAATGTATTATGGTGCAATGTCTGCAATGGCTGACAAGTCTACGCCAATATTTACTTCAAACCAACAAGTAACAACTACTGTAAGTGTTATCTTCTTAATTGGAGATCAGTAGTTTTACATTTTTTATTATTTTGTTATGTTGAGATCTACTTGTAGTGAAATTATTATTTGTGATTATTAGTAATAGACCAAAACATTTCAAAAAATGTCTTATTTTTAATAATTAATTAGTAATGTATTGATGAAATGAAAAAATATGATGTTTTAAAATTGCATGATCCAAAAATCTCATATATTATGAACGCGTTATAATATAGTTGGAAACTGCCTATGTCATGATAAATTGTGAGATGGGATCAGAGGGAGCAATTCTTGAAGGGGTAAAATCCATCGATTCTGTAAAGGAAGTCTTAGGTGTATTTGGTAACTATGACATTGTGGTGAAGATAGAATGTCCTAATGTTGAAGAGATGAGGGAAATCATAGCAAAAAAAATAAGGCAATTGGAAAGAATACAGAATACTACGACACTAATGTGTGCTAACTAGAACAGATCCATATTAAACAAGAAAGTAGAAGAATTTACAACACCTTTGGAACTTGAAGGGTTAACGCTAGACTGGTATAAAATGAAAAAATCAGACTTGAATTTTAGTCAATATTGTGATTCTTTGAATCATTGGATTTTTTCTGTCAATAAAAAAAATGATTGCGCCAATAAGTAAAACTATGATTCCAAATTGGCTGACTGTAATTAATTGGTTACTTAGAGTCACCATGTGATAATTTGTATCTGCTATTACGCTTGAATTTGCTGGATTTATTGTTGGGATTAAATCAAGTAAAGTTTGTGAAAGAAAATGACCTCCTATGAGCATACAGGCTCCTCCAATTACAATTACGATACCTCGCTTCATATCTATTTTTTCACTAATTTTGGAAATAATATTATTGTTGAAAACAAGATTGCTATTATCGTCAGTGCTCCGATGGGAAATTCTGGGACTATTGTGGGGGGTGAGACAACTCCTGAGAATTCAGAATCTGCAAAACTGTTTCCATTTAGATTATCAAATGCAATTGTTATTGTACCTGTATAATTAGAAGGGAATTGAGTATCAATTGTATTCATATTTCCATTGTTGTCAGTCGTACCGCTCTTGTGAAATATTGCTCCATTTTTACCAGCAATTATGGAAAAATCATAGTCAATGGAATCAACTGTCTTGTTTATCAAATAAGGATCTAGAATTTGGAAGCTAAATCTAGTTGTTGAACCGGGAAGAATTTTTGGTGGATCCCAACTAATGCTTACCTTGTACTGGGCATTTCTTGTAAATTGTATGATTGGAAAACTAGTGGTGTTACTTGGGGTTAACGAAAAATTCATTTCTTGTTTTGTACCGTCCTGCTGTTTTGCAATTTTTATTAATTCCTCTTTATATACGATGAGGTGTACAATTCGTTCATCTGATGAATAGTCATCTATGCTGACAGCTTTATCAGGTAATTTTACTCCGTTAATGGATGCGTCATATTTTGTGACTATGAACTCACCAAATGATTTTGGTATCTTTAATTCTTGATGCACAACTGATACCTGTTTAATATTATCTTGGCTCCAGTTAAACGGCATCACAAAATTCATGGTTTTATCATTTGAATTGTATTGAAAATTACTAATTTGATCATAGTATGCAATTATTGTGACATTCTGGTTTCCATATTCTTTATCATAAACTTGGTAATTGTTTGTTTCTGGAATTGATACTCCGGCATTAAATGATTTGCTGACCTGATTATCGTATGAACCCATAGTGAGAACCTCTATCTTGAATTTGTATAATCCTCCGGCAGAAAATGTAGGTCCCCTGATGTTATACTCTCCACTATGGCCTAGTAGACCTGGTAATGGTCCTCCTTGCTCATCAATTGAAATCTTGTTTGCTGATGAGTCTGGTATCAAATCAAGTAGAAAATTTCCACTATCGCTCATGAATACGTGACCCAATACAGCTTTGTCCCCCCTGAAAACAGAAACTGCGATTGTTGCTTGTGGAATTGGTTGTTGATTGGAAACATCTAACAAAACGAAATTTATCTGTGTACCTGCATGATAATTGTCGATCAAAAATGGTGATGTGTTAATTGATAATGTAACGTTTTTGTTGCCAATCATGGAGGGTGGCAATGTTTCACTTGCAAGTCCATCTCCATAGGCTGACAAGAAAACAACACTAGGAAATAAAATGCATGCAATAGTAAATAGGATTACAATCTTGATCAAATCTGATTCATCGAGTTTTACTCTTTGACTCTAAATAAATAGTGAGTTGGTTTTCATTTGCTCGTATTTAGTATTATGATCTGGTAACTGCACATGCATGACTGTATCATAAAATTGTATGAATTGTAGTTCTAAATGTCTGTGTTGATTTTTTATCTTTATTTTATGAATAAAAATGAGATATTGTATACTAGCTATTTTTTGTTAGATGCACAACCACATTTGGGGCCGCAAGTACACACACCGGTTGTCTGGCATTTGCATGCTGGATCAATACATGAATCACTTGCACTACATCCACATCCTGTCATAACCCGTATTAGGCTTCGAGACTAATATGTATTTTTAAGATTATCAGCACAAATTTCCTTATTTTATGAGGCTATGATATTTAAAATTCTTGTATTTTTCTTATTTGATTTGAGGCTTTTCTAAGGTCAACTACTCCTTTAGAATAAAAGAATCCCACAATCACTAGTAATCCTGTAATTGCGGGAGCTACAAGTTGAGCATAACTTAGTCCAAACTTGGGAATCTCTGATTTGGTTATCTGTATAGTATCAGGAGGCCCGGCAGAGATTGAAATTGTAGCTATCGCATTTGCTCGCTCTTCGGCAATTATGATATTTCCTTGAGAATCTGCAGTCATCCATTGTACCCATGAATTTGTAGAAGGGGTGTCTTTTTCAACTATCTGACCATCTCTTGGATTGATTATTGCAAGCTTGTCACGAGTATGTTGTGCAAGCCAGAGATTGTGATATTTGTCAAACACCATTCCATATGGCAAGCTATCGTGATTTAGCTGGATTTTCTGGAATGTCTTTACCAAAGGATCAAAAACTGATATTGCGTAACCTTCGTGCTCTGAAATAAAGATCTTACCTGTATCAGGATCTAAAATAATTCCTGTCGGACCATCCATGGTGTAGTTTCCCGAAGGTGCAAATTCTGTTACTTTGTTATCTGATATGTCTATGCTGGATATTTTGCCTATTCCTTCTGCTATCCATATTTTCCCCTGAGTATTATCAATGGCAATTCCTAGAGGATCAGATTTGTCTGATAAATTAATTGAATCAAATTTCTCATTTTTAATTTCAAATTTTAATACCTTGTTTGTAGTTGCAGACGTAATCCAAATTGTATCATTTTTGTCAATTGCCATGCTGGAAAGAATTCCTTGATCTGGGATTGTATAGTACTTGTTAAAATTATCATCTGGATTGTAATTTCCAAGGGCTTTTTGTTGATAATCAATATACCATAAAGTGTTGTGAGAATCTAATGCTGCATAAATTACACTGTTTAATCCATCGATTTTGTGTTCAGTGTATTTACCTGAATTCAAATCAAAATCTAAAATCTTGCCTGACTTTATTGTAGTATCTCCAACCCATATTTTGTTTCTAATGGCATCATATACTGGGTATCTTGGGGTGCTACTATTTCCTGGAGTCTTGAATTCTTTGATGTTTAACTGTAGATTGTCCAGTTTTGGTTTTACAAACAAATTGTAGGTTGCTACAATATTTAGTGAATTTACTTTATTTTGTACTCCCTCTGCTCTTACAGTCCAATGGCCTGGAAATCCAAAATCAGTGTTTGTAGTAAACGTGCCTGGGAATGACTTGTTGGTATCAATTGTAATTGGACCTATTTCACTATCAGTCTGAGTGAGTTTTAGTTGAACCGATTTCATATCTATGGGATTTTTAGCAGAATCTAGAAACGATATGTTAAACGAGTTACTTCCTGTAGAAAATGGGTTGACCGCAAGTATTACCCTGGTTGCATTCTCTACAAATTGCGTTTGGGTGAATTGTTGTGAATTTGAGGCATCATTTAGACTCAAAGCAAAGACATTATTTTGGATTCCTTGTAATTGATTTTGGAACTCACTTGATGGCAAGCCTGAATCTACCAGAACTGCAACTGCTGCAATAAGGGCAATTCCTAGAACCGCCTCTATCTTTACACTCTTGTGAAAGTTGTCCAGAATTGATTTTGTATGAATGGTTTGTGTGGTAGAGTTTGAGATTGCAAGATATGCCTTGTTGCTGACGAACATGTGATCATATGCACCAAGTGTGATCATTGTGGCTGCAAGAACTAATTTGATTATGAGTACCTTGCCATAAAATGACGCTAAAGTTACTGCAAGATTTCCTTCTATTGCGTAGAGTAAAAATGGACCAGTGATTGTAACTGCTCCAAGAACTGTAATAACTAGAGTAGAAAATCTTGGAATTAAAAGTGAGACTGTGGAAAGTCCTAGGCTTGAATTTGTTATCTGTCTCAAATGAGGCATTATTACAAATGCAATATAGATAATTCCTCCAATCCACAATGACGCAAATACATTGTGAAAGAAATCTAGTACCAATGGTATTATTTTTCCAGTGGCAGCTCCATGACTAATCACACTAGTAGAAAATAAAACTGTAAAACTTACTACTGATAAAATTCCCAGATACTTTCTTGAAAGAAGATTGGTTGATTTTTTTGATTTGAAATAAACTGTAATGGTTAAAGCAAATAATATTGTAGATGCAATCATTCGTAAAACCCACATATTTCCAAATTTTGTAGATATTGCGTCTAGAATTCCTGCGTTGATGGAATAGGCCTGTACGATAATCATTGCAAAACCTGCAGCTAGAATGACAATGGAGCCTATGACTGATAATCTTATAGTAGATTTTTCTATCTTGATTCTAGTCTCTGATAGTGCATCTCTGAGTATGGGTATTTTGTTAATTGGTCCCCATAACCACAGTGTCGAAGTTGCAATTCCTGCAACTATGACCTGCCCTAAAAGGGATGGAAATCTTGCTGCAGCTTCAGGCATTGATACTTCTTGGTAATTGCTTGCCAACAAGGTATTTGCAAGATTTTGTGGAACTGCCTGACCTACCCCGAAGACATATGCGTTTTCTGTAACATGACCATCGGTTTGATCAAGAACTTTGGTTGAAACAGTATAGATTCCGTCTTTGAGATTTGGTGGAAGTGATACTCTAAGTGTGGTTTGATCACCGTTGATGTATTGCTGGTCTCCTATCTGGATCTGTTTTCCATCTGAATCCAGGACTTTGAGTTGACTGTACTTGATATCTATTGGGTCACTAAAGTAAGCATCAACCTTAGTTGGTGGGACTGAAAGTGATTGCGATGGTGATGGCTGGCTTTTTACTATAAATGCATGTGCGTAAGAATTTGGAATGCTTGGAACTGTGATAACTAAAGAAATTGCTAGGACAGCTAATATTGCAAATAATTTAGTCCTATTGTCAATCTTGAGCATCTAATGATATTCCAAATCTTTGATTTACTATATTGCTCTTGCTTAATTTGTAGTACAAACGTAGAACACTAGTTTCTAACTTTTGATCTTTTCTTTTGGTCCTTCGACGGATGTACTACAAGACTTTTAAATCACATTTATCTCTCCTCGATCGTGAACAGCAGATTAATTGCAATATTGCTGGCAGGTATTATTGCATCTGGTTTGATCTACACTCATCCTGCATTTGCCCACAATTTTGGTGGCGATGAAAGTGCATCATGGATTGCTAAAATGACGGAGATCAAAACAGAAGCAAGCATAGTTGCCAAGCATGTTGGTGATAATGCTGCAATTGATTACTATTCTGACGCACTAGGAGAATACTGGAATGCAAATGACACAAAGGAAATGGGTGAAAAGAACACTCTATTGGCGCAGGAAATTCCAGCAACGATTAACAAAACGCTTGATGATGCAAGACAGTCTGGAATGCAAAGCTTGGTAAACGATGACATCACAAAACTCAGCGGCTATCTTGATGAGTCCGTACCAGTAAGAGTTGACAAGGACAAACTAGACAACTCTACCATTCAAGCATTAGCTGTTACCTTTGTACTCAAAGAGGCCTTGGAGAAGTATGGAGATTCAATAAACTCTACAACTAATCTGAATGACATGTCTCAAATGCAGATGGACAACATGTCAGGTGGCAGTATGATGATGACCAGTACTATAGTTGATCAGAATAAATATGAAAATTCAATAGGTCTTGCAAGTGCAGCACAAATTATGTTCAATAATGTAGCTGCAAAGAATCCAGACAAGTCTGATGCTAATACCACAGTATCAACAGCCTTTACAAAACTATTACGGGATCTAAATGGCAAAGCAGACGCAAATACAATAATGACTGATATTCATGTCAATCTACATCCAGTTCTTATTGATGCATACAATTTGCCACTGAGTTCTCATGGAACTACTAATCCTGGATCCGCAATACCTGAATTTCCATTGCCGGCACTTTTGATAGTAGTATCAATTGCAGGTGTAATTGCAGCAACTAGATTAAAATCAAGGATTGGATTTTAAAAAAGTCAGATGACTAGAATAAATCAAATCCTTATTCCTTCTGTTTTTCTATTGCTTTTAGCAACTATTGTATTTGTTTCTCCAATCTCTATCAAGCCTGCCGAAGCTCACATCACAAAGGTCTTTGGAAATTATCTAGTCCAAGTAGGATGGAGTAATGAACCAGTATACACTGGATTGGTAAATGGTGCTGAGGTAACAATAAAGAAAGGAAGTGGTGACAGTGCAAAACCTGTGATAAATGCTCTCAAAGATGTGCAAATTTCAGTAAAATATGGTGGTGTGACAAAACCTCTTGATTTTCTTCCAAGCAGTATGGTTGATGGTCAATACAATGCTCCATTGATTCCAACAAGAGTTGGAACCTACAGCCTAGTCTTCAAAGGTACTGTAGAAGGCCAAGCAATTGATACTGAAATCGTATTAGACGATGTTGCAAGTGTTGCCGCCTTGAATTTTCCATCCTCTACTGGTTCTGGTTCAGATAACTCTGCAAGTGTTGGTCAGATAAACAGCTTGGCAAATCAATTAACAAATGATGTGGAAGAGGCAAAAAATAATGCAGATGCAGCAGCTAAAAGTGTTTCAAACGTAGCAGAATCTTTTCAGCAAGTAAAGGATACAACTGACAAGTTGTATCTGATAAGCATGACTGGTATCGGTATTGGAATTGCTGGGATAGTAATTGCAGTAATTTCAATAAATAAAAACAAGAAACAAAACTAAATCATTTAAAGAAAATTTTATAAAATAACTTTTGGAGCATGAAAAAGGAAGGTATGTTCATTCTATATTGTTAGAATTAGAATTTATTTTCAGTAATTGTGTCAGTTGAGTAAATTAAATATCACTAATTAGGCTTGCCTAACTATGAAAACTGTACAAATTACATTACTCTTGTTTCTGAGCGCAATTGTAATAACTTCAGTGTCAACAACAAATGTTTTTGCAACAAGTGTTGGAAAAATTCCAACACATACAAGCATGACAAAATCAAGTACATGTCATACAGATCCGTTGCCAAAAGTAGATTGGAGTAACTGCAAGTTATCTTTTACTTCGATTCATTTTACAGATATGTCTGGAGCAAACCTATCTGGTATGATCTCAAAGAGAATGCATCTGTATAATGTGAACCTTTCAGGCTCAAACCTAAAAAATTCAATTCTATCTAGTGCCGACATAGTTTTTTCAAATCTGTCAGGGGCGGACCTTAGAGGTGCAAATCTACGAAACGTAGAATTCTATCATACGGATCTTTCGGGAGCAGACCTTAGAGGCGCAGATTTGACGGGTGCAAGATTTCCAGGTGTGAGTTTTGCTAATGCTAATCTGGAAGGAGTCAATCTTTCACACACAAATCTGATTGGAGCCAACATGCAAAATGCCAATCTCCAAGGAACTGATTTCACTGGTTCGGATATTCGAAATGCTGATTTCACTGGTGCAAATCTTAAAAGTGCCACACTTAGAAATGCAGATTTGACTGGAGGGTTCCTCACAAATGCCGACCTTACAAAAACTGATGTGGGCGGTCTTGACTATTCTGGTGTAGACATGTCCTGTCATGGAAATCCAGTCTGTCGTTAGGATGATATTCTATGATGGACAATTTCCACTTTTTTCTTAATGGAGTAAAATCATGAATATTGTCAAAATATCTCTTATCGTACTTACAATATCTTTTGCAGCCTTTGTATCTCTTGTAGGTTACCCGTCTTTATCTGGTAACTATCACAATCATGATCTTAATTACAATGGTGATACTCAACCCGCAAGTCTTTCAGAGACAAACTATCAAGGACAGACTCGTATTTACTATATTGCAGCAGATGAGGTAAAGTGGGATTTTACCCCAACTGGAATAAATCAGATGACTGGAAAACCATTTGATGATATAGCAAATGTTTACATGGAAAATGGCAAAGATAGGATTGGAAAAGTATCTCTTAAAGCCATATACCGAGAATATACTGATGATACTTTTACAACACTAAAACCAGTTGATGATAAATGGCAACATTTGGGAATACTAGGACCTGTAATACATGCCGAAGTGGGAGATGCCATCAAAGTAGTTTTTAAAAATAACGCAAGGTTTCCATTTAGCATTCACCCTCATGGTGTATTTTATCAAAAAGATTCAGAGGGGGCATTGTACAATGATGGAGTTCCGGCATCTGACAAAAAAGGTGATGCAGTACCAACCGGTGGAAATTATACCTACATTTGGCAGGTGCCCGAACGTGCAGGACCTGGACCACATGATCCCAGCTCAATAGTGTGGGTGTACCACTCTCATGTAGATGAAGTAAAAGATACCTATGCCGGACTTGCAGGACCAATTATTATAACACGACATGGAGAGGCAAACCCTGATGGTACTCCAAAGGGCGTAGATAAGGAGTTTGTTACAATGTTTACAATATTTGATGAAAACAAGAGCCTGTACCTTGATTACAACATCAAGACATTTACACAAAACCCCTCAAGTGTAAATCTTGATGATGCTGATTTTCAGGAAAGCAACATGAGGCATACCATCAATGGATACATGTATGGAAATCTACCTGGACTAGTAATGAAAGCCAATTCTCATGTTAGATGGTATGTTTTAGGTATGGGAACTGAGACTGATCTACATACTCCGCATTGGCATGGACAGACACTTCTAATGGATGGAATGCGAACCGACATGGTAGAATTGTTACCAATGAGCATGAAGGTGCTTGACATGTATCCAGACAATACAGGTACTTGGTTGTACCACTGTCATGTCAATGATCATCTCACAGCTGGAATGCTTGCCTTGTTTACTGTTACATAGTACATTTGACTAAAATTTCTAATTTGCAGGACTAGTTCCTTGTAATTTTTTTCTTGTAGCAAAAGCATATCCGAATGATATTGAAACTATCGCCACTGCTAAAACTGGACCTGTTATCTTGGGAAGTATTTCTGAATTTGCAAACGTTTCATATGCTATAACTGAAGCAATTGTTAGAGCCAGAGCACTTAGTGCATATGACATGTATCGAAATCCTTTTCCATGAAGTATCTTTGAAAATGCAGAACGAAGTATTATGCTGTCAAAAGTATCTATTGGAATCATTCCTAATGCAAAAAATCCTGATAGTATCAAAGCAGTCTGAATTCCTACTACTGCCGATGTCACTGCTGACAAAGTTATAGCCGAAATCTGTGTTGCTGTATCAAACCCTAATCCAAACACAACTCCTGTAATTAGAGCAGATCCTGTAGGTCCTAAAACTCCGGTCCTTTTCAAAATCTTGCTTGCAAGTATTGCAGAACCACTCTTGCCCCATTTTTTCATTGAGTAGATATTGATTGCACCGATTGTACCAAGTACAACAGCTCCCGTTACGCCTCCCCAAAAAGCAAGATTGTTTGTACTGGTTATACTTCCAATTATGTAAATAATGAAGATCATCTCTGCTAGAACCGAGATGGTATGACCTACGCTAAATCCAGTTCCTATCCAACGTGATTTTTTTACTGCATTGTGTAACCGTACTAGGCTATCTATTGCTGTAATATGGTCGACATCTAGGGCATGACGCATCCCCAAGAAAATCATTGTAGGAATAGATATTGCAACTAGCGTCCAAATCTCTACCATCGTTCTCTATGATACTGATTGGAGCGTCTATTTATTTTTGAATGGGTATAAAAATACCTGTGACTGGGTTTTACAGATCCTAGTCTATTTTATTTGAAATGTAGTATTGATATGATCACAAAGAACTTGAAGTGCAAAGGAATTTGCTATAGGTTTGCAGCAAAAAAACCATTGGGAGGATTTAGGTTTGCAGTGGGACAAAGACCATGTTCTATATGTGGAATATTTGTAGACTCGTTATCTTCTGGAATACGTTGCCCATGTTGTAATAATAAACTAAGATTGAATTCAAGAAATGCAAAGTCGCGAAAAAATAGATTTAATCTACCTCATTATACGATGTTAGAAAATACAAGTAATCTAATAAAATCTGTAAATTCCATAATATTGGGATCAAAGCAAGTGGTAACAGCTAAACTAGTTTTAAATAAGTAATAGGACCAATTGGAGTAAGAAATGGAAAACAAAGACTCTCAAGAAAAAAAAGACAAACCTACAAACGAAAAAGAGGTCAAGGTAGATGATAAAATGGTTCAGATTATAATTGATAATTCTGCAGATGTATCACTAGATGATTTTCAGACAAATGACAAAAAAGTTTTGTCGCTATTAAACCAGGATAGCGATATTAATGATAACCAGTATACATTCAATGGGCTTGTACGAAAGTTAGGAATTCACCAACAAAGCCTAACACGCTCACTGCATAGGCTAGAAAGTGCGGGCTTGGTAAAGAAAACAGATTATGGTTACAAACTTACAAAGAATTTGGATTCTATACTTGTCAAAAAGTCTAGAATTGATCTTGAAAATCTATCTAAGAACATTTCACATCAGTATGGTCAGTTTGAGCAGATTCTTCAACTATACATCCCACCTGAAATCAACGTAGAAGATGTGGTGAACAAGTTACTTGGAAAATGGTTTGGCACTCTACGTTGGATAGGAATTGTTGAAGGTGATGGTGGATATGTGTTACAATGGACAAGTAGTGACAAGTACCATGTAAATCTCAGACTTGTCTCAAGATATGCTGTTGTAGAAAGTGATGCTTCGGGGGCAAAACTCAAGTCCGAGTCTATAATCAACGCTCATAAAATACTAGAGCAGATAACAAAACTGCTCAAAGAAAGACAAGAGATGCCTGATGATAAAAACAGTTATCGCTCTTTTGGTCACTATAATTAAGAATCCACAGATGCTAATCGACTAACTGGATCTATCTATGCAGTAAAGATTGGATCTTATTCCATTCTTTTGTAAATTGATTTGAAGTCTTCTGCAATTAGATATGCTGTATTTTCAAGGTGTGTCATTTCAGTCATGTTTGACTTTCCTCTAGCAATTTGTCTCATGAGTGTCATACACTTGTGAATCTGATTGTGGTCAAGCTTATTCTCACCAGACATTACATTGAAACACTCTACAAAATCAAGAGAAAAATTCAAGACTATTACTTCCCAGTTTTCTGCATTTGTGGGATATCCAATGCCTTGGGCAAATACTCTGAACTCATTGCTTCTATCAATGAGTAACATCTTCAAAGCTTTGTGGGCTTTTTTTAAATCATAATTATCTAATGCACTTGAACCTTGCATGGGTATAGTTACGTATTAATCGTATTTTAAGATGGATCTTAATTCTTGTAATTGGCGTAGGGTGAACCACTTTAGATTGGTTGTATCTTTTTACGTGATCTTTTAAAATAAATTAAAATCAGCACAATAATGATTGATATGAACAAATATGGTAGATACGAAAGTTGTGATACGCTGCTTGGAACTATTCTGTAAATGGTTCCATCACTAAGAGATGTTATGTACAAAAGACCATCTGGACCTGTTACTATGTCTGTTACACAGCCAAATCCTGTACCGAATATTATTTCATCCATGGAATCTCCTATGTTTACTACTTTATCTTGTAGTTGTGGTGAATTGAATACAAAACCATCCCTGTTTTGGTTTAATTCAAATCTGTAAATGTTTCCGTTATTGCAATCTCCTACGAACAAATTGTTTTGATATTTTCCATATTCATGGGATTTTGCAAAAGCCACTCCAGTAGGAGCTACAGTCCTCCACCAAGTAAACTGCGGATCGTGGTACGTGTATCCTAAAAATTTGGGAAGTAGTGAGACTTGAGTTTTATTTGCAGGACCCATTATGATATCCCACCCACTATTAAAATTTGGAGGGACTATGTTTACCTCATCTCCAAAGTCTGGACCATTTTCTGTATCCCAAAGTTTTCCAGTAACAGGATCGACTGTTAATCCAAAACTGTTTCTTATTCCAATGGCATAATATGGACCGGGTGGGGCAATTCTAAAAATGACTGATGTATCATCTGGTATTCCAACAGGATGATTTTGCAAATTTCCAAAGTGACCTGCATCCCCCACTATAAGATAGACTGAACCGTTAAGATCAGTTGTCATGGCTCCTCCATTATGATATGTCTGTGTTTGTAACAGGTTTTTGATCAGAGTCTTGTTGACTAGCTCTTGTCCATTCCAATCATAACTGTATACACGTTTTCCAAGTGGGTGTCCTCCCATGGTTGATGATTCTGTAAAGTAAATGTACACCTTGGTTCCTACGGTTGTAATTCCAAGCATTCCTTGTTCTCCTTCGCTTGTTACATTTTCCTGAAGAACTGGGTTTTTTTGCAAAACCCCGTCCCTGAATAAATGAACCTGCCCAGATACTTTTGACAACACAAGAATGTCATTTCCCTCAAAGGCCATTGTAGTAGGACTACAACAAATTCCGGTAACGTATTTTTGAACAGCAAAATTAGTATCTTTTACAGCAGGTTCTGCGTAAGAGGGTAAAATGACTAGTCCCACTAATATCAAAATTAAGATTACCAAAATTTTCAATATTTTCGAGTGAATATACTAGTTAATAAATCCAAATTTGAAAAATATTTGGCAAAAACTGCACTCTGGAATTATACGTGGAATTTTTCATATTTGTAATTTTGTATCATGAATGCATAGTATTTTATCCCATGATTTTGTAATATATGGTAATATGCGAGATATCAACGAGATTATGCCCAAAGTTCCTAATATGAAATGGGGGGCACTGACCAATGCTTTTCCAACAAATGGCAAAATAAGGGAAATGGATAAACTCTTTCCACATGACGGTAGGTGGCATACTGTATTTGAGGAACCAGAACAAGTATTCGTTGATGGTGTCAGAATCTGGAAAAAAGATGCTGAGAAACTGAGCTAAATTCTAGTCTGCCATAAATCTCTGATCTGCAATTCCGACAATTCTTAATTTTATATTTCCATCAACTGGATGAATTGTAAAATACGGCTCTCCCCATTTTCTGTAATGGATTAATTTTTCATCTCCAGTCATGTGAACTGCAAGAACATCGCCCTTGTTTGGAATGTTCACAGTATGAAATGTACACAATCTCTCAGTTCTTACTTTATCATGTTCTGTTTGCATGAATATGAAATCTACAGAACCAAGTTCATATAATGAAATTACGGGCTCAAATGGATTTGATGTCAAGTTTTCTACTTCATTTATCACATAGCTGTTGAAATGATACCTTGCATATTCTTCCATATGTTCCACTTCATTTCTATATGTCCAGGGCGAGTCTCTGTCAAATACTATATTGTAGATGTCTCCTGTGTTTGGAATATCGTTTTTTTGTCCTTGTAGTGCAGAATAGAGTGCAGCAAGGCCAAATCTTTTGGCTTTGGCATTTGTCAACCCAAATAATGCATGAAATACCTCATAATTTCCTGACTTTTTAGACATGGCGATTGACTCCATCATGGGAACTCCCATGGATGCACAAAGTGATGTATGATATCTATTGGCAAACGGCCTAAATGACTCGGTTGCTTTTTCTTTTAGACTGTTTAACTTTGGTAGTCTTTTTTCAAATTCTTCAAGAGGCTCATATTTGAAATTTTTATATTCATTTATCGAGTTTATTCTGTCCAGTGACTGTCCCATTAATGAGGCCGTCTTCTGATCTACATGATGCCTTACTATTATCTCATCCAGTATAATTTTGTCAGTTTTATCGATCATGGCTTATTTTTTGATAATTCCATAGAGTTAAATTTCCTTTGGAGATTAATACACAACAATTGGCTCAGCGTACAAAACAAGCAGATCCATATACTCAGATTTTAAATCTTGACGCTGGCGTTCGTTTTGTTGGTAGGATAAAAGATAGAAAATTGATTACGTTTGTAAGAAAGCCTACTGCCGCACCATTGCTTGATGAAGAACTAAGTAATATGGTGCATTATCAGGCATCTGTCAAGGCTTCATGGGATGAAATGTTCAACGAAAAACTGGGTAAGACAAACTGGATGATAACATCCAAAGAAAAAGTAAAATTAATTACATTATTTCTCGATGATGGTCTTTTGATACTTTCAACCAACCCTGATTCAAATCACGATGAAATAATTGATAAAATAAAAAATCTAAACATCCCACTCTGATAGTATGCTATCTTGTTGTAAAACTGATTTTGTATTTTGATTCATCTGATATTATGAAAACTAAGCCTGGTTTTTGAGGAAATTCTAAGGGCAACACAAATTAAATAGATTCCAACCTCAAGAGGCAAATGCTTGGACTATCTAGACAACAAAAAGTTGTAGCATTAGGATCTTGGCTTGGTTGGTCACTTGATGGGTATGACCTTGTTCTCATGCTTCTTGTAATTCCGTCCATTAGTCAGCTCTTCTTTCCATCTACTGATGCTACCCTTAGTCTGATGGCAATCTTTGCAACCTATGTCATAACTCTGATTATGAGGCCTTTTGGCGGTGCATTCTTTGGAAATTTGGGAGACAAGTATGGAAGAAAAAAACCCATGATCATTACTATACTTGGGTTCTCTATTGCAACATTTGCAACAGGACTTTTGCCTACGTGGCAGATGGCAGGAGTCCTTGCACCTATACTTCTAATTGTACTACGATTCATCCAGGGATTTTTTGCAGGTGGGGAATGGGGTAGTGGTACTGTGATTACTATGGAGACTGTAAACAAACCGCATCGAGGCCTATTGTCTGGTTTCTTGCAGAGTGGATACAATCTAGGTTTTGTCATTGCATCAATTGTATACCAAATTGTTCTATCACACTATCCAGGTAACTCTTTTCTTGAAATGGGATGGCGAATCATGTTCTTTACTGGTATAATTCCAGGTCTTGTTGCAACTTTTGTAAGATTCAAGATGACCGAATCTGCAACATGGCTACAAAAATCTAGAGAACACAAGATTGAGAGGGCTCCGCTGAAAAAAATATTTGCAACTGAAAAAAGAAAATTCTTTCTTGCTCTTATAATTATGACTGGTTTGATGTTTTCATATTATACTTCAATTGGATTTCTACCAACATTTTTGCAAAAATATGTCAACTTGGACAAACCAGAGGTAGCAACTCTGATGATTGTAGCAACAGTGACATCACTTCTTGGGCAAATATTTGCTGGATTTATCAGTCAATATATTGGAAGAAGAAAAACCATGATGATAATAGCTGCTGTAGCAATTATAGTTGCAATTCCATCCATCTACGGTCTATATCACGCATCGACAATTTTTGAAAGAATTGCATATGTGATAATCTTGATAATGGCTGCAACAACTGCCTTTGGACCCATACCTGCATTTCTTGCAGAAAGATTTCAGACATCTATTAGAAACAGCGCCTCGGGATTTGCGTACAATGGTGGACTATTAGTTGGTTCATGGGCACCACTTGTAGCTGTAACTATCCTCTCACGTGTAGGTCCACTGGCCCCTATCTTTCTTGGAATTAATCTAATGATAGGTTCTGCTATATTGCTAATTGGTGCAAAACTTAATCCTGAAACTAAAGAGGCAGATCTTTCTGAATAGTTCTAAACTTTAATCCATTGTTTCTTTTTACCGTATTCTGTGAGTAGTGTGTATACTCTGTTAAATGATTCCTGAGATATGGCACCCTGCTCTACCATTCTTTGAACTATAGTTTCTAACTTGATATGTTTTTCACGAATCATCTTCATTATTTCATCAAACATCTGCTTGATTAACTCGGATTCTACATCTTCTGGTTTTATAGGCATAATGTATAGTTGATACTTAATCATAATAAAGTTAAATTTTAACTCTAAACTTTTATCTGATCATTTCCTATGTATGCCATGATTGCATACATCTTTGCAACCTGTGTACCTGGTCAGGAAAATGACGCAATATCTAAAATTAAAAAATTGCCAAATGTTGTTGAAGTAAATGGAATCATGGGCAGATATGATGTATTTGTCAAGGTGTCTGCAAAAAAAGAAGAAGATCTTCATGCTGCAATAACTGGTGTAAGGGATGTACAAGATATCACAAGTACTGCAACCTTTGCTACAATTAGAGGCCAGGGTGGGTCTATAGATGAAGAAAAATAAACTTGAAAAACTTAAGGATTATTTAATTGCGCATATATTCAAAAAGTCATGAGCGCAAATACTATCAAAAAGGCAACAGCATTGGCAAAAAATGGTGTTGTCATGATTGAAGACGATCTATTCCAGGTAAAATCATCAAGTGACCCGTCCAAGTCATACATGGTAACATCCGACAGCTGCGACTGCGAAGGATTCAAAAATTTTTATAAATTTCATCATGGCAAGGGACTGAAGGCAAACTGCTCACATCTTGAAGCTGTGAGGATCTTCAAAAAAATGTCAGATGAAAAGACTACAAGTAAAAAATAGGAATTAATTCATAAAAATAACTAATATGAAATCGTCTCAAGAGACTCCTTTGTATAATATTATGTATTCATCCGGGCGGTCTCGCTCTTTTTTTGCATTGAGTGCGTCTTGGTATTTTTCATAATGCTCTATAAAGTAGAGTCTTTTTCCCAGTGATTCGAAATAATCAATTCCGCATAGATCAAAACCTGATTCCGGTGTAAGTGTCTTTTTTTCTTCCTCTGTTACATCGGAGCTCATTATTATGATGCAACTAGAAGTGCTATTTGAAATTAACTTGAGGTAAACGTAATTTTATTTTGTGATATAATTCTAGCCTAGAATTATACTTTTGAGTTCTTCAGGTTTCTCTACAACATGATCCGGGTGGGATGTTAGCAGAGCAGTTTTAGTATTATATCCCCATGTCACCCCTATGACTTTGATTCCTGCTTTCTTGGCAGCTTCGACATCTCTTATCTCGTCTCCAATGTAAATTGGATCTGCATGCGGTATTGTTTTATCCTTCATTAATTTTTTCAACAATCTGCTTTTTCCAAACACTGCTCTGCCAGAATATACGAAATCAAACAATTGTAAATCATTATTCTTCAAAAACTCTGTAACATTCTCTCTAGAGTTTGTAGTCAAGATTCCTAGAACACACCCCTTCTGTTTGAGGTCAACTAGTGTGTCTCTGAGGTCTACGGCAGTTTTCAAATGAACTATTTCCTTGTTCATCTCAAATCTTATCTTTCTTACCACGATTGGAAGCTTAAATATTGATATTCCGAGATGTTTCAGGACCGCACTTGGTTTTTTTTCTCGAAGTTTTGGCAAGTCACTGAGTGGAATTTTTTTGTATCCATAATGGTCGGCAAATTTGTTGGCGATTTTTATGACTACTGATAGCGTATCTGCAATTGTTCCGTCAAAATCAAAGACCACTGTAGGCATTAGAGTTTCGCAAGAAAATGCTGTTAAAGACTGTTGTGAATTCGAATTTATTAATTTTCTAGTCGAGAAATTGAACATATTCTATATTTTTAGAATAGGTTTCAATATTCAGTAACTGTTTGTAGCACTGGAATTCTCACTATTGTTCTTCACTGGAAATGGCTGACTGTTCTTGATTGAATCAAATAGGCACTTGTCAGAGCAATGTGTAACTAAGGCGTTTTCTAATATTTTTCCACAATTCTCGCACTTTGGAGTTTCCAAATCATAAAAGCAAACGATCTTGACAAATATATGCATTTTACAGTTTATCATCGATGGTATTGAGGATTAACCTGCACAAGTATGACATCTTCTAAAAGAATAATATCTACAGATTTTTAACTCAAGACGATGAAAAACTCTTCCCTTCTTGATGAAGCATACGAACTATGCGAAGAAGGGAAATACACTCTTGCACTAGAATACTATGATCTTATATTATTCAAGGATCCAAAAAATATTACCGCTCTTATAAATAAAGGCGTTACACTTCAAACTGTTGGCAAGCATGCTAAAGCAGTCAAGTGTTATGACCAGGCACTTGAAATTGAAAAGAAACACATGGATGCTCTAGTAAACAAGGGCTCTGCATTGCACACACTTGGAAAATATCACGATGCAATTGATTGCTATGATAAAGCGTTAAAGCTTCAACCAAAATATGCCTTGGCAATAGCATACAAGGGTCTGTCTCTTGGAGAACTTGGTTTGCTCAAGGACGCGATAAAATGTTTTAACGCCGCATTGAAGATAGATAAAAAGTTTGACTTGGCATTAAACAATAAGACAATTGCACTTGAACTTTTAAAAAATAATGTAAAATTAAAACCGAAACTTTTAAAAAAATGATTTAATCTGTTTTTGAATTTTGTTTTATACCTGAAAAATTAGTTTGTCTGTATGTGTTGTACAAATTTATCAAACCCATATCCGAGAGCATCTAATAGAGAATTATCTGGAACAAAGTCTATCATCCACGAGAGCAAGCCTGATGTTTTTACATTCAAAGAAATGTCTGCCACTGTTCCACCATCTTTTTGACCATGAAAGCCCCATGTTTTTTCAAGTTTTGTGGTCATTGTTGTTCCTTTAAGGTCCCCTGAGACTACCTCTACAACATAATTTCCATCTGCATCGGTCTTGCATATTGCCTGCGTGTCAAAAAATATACCATTTATTCCTGCGTTCATCTCAACTAATCTGGTATTGTTATCTAGTATTTTTACAAACTTGACATTATCTGGAAATACCTGGGGATAATTTGACACATCTGATATTGTGTTTAACAAAGATGCTTCGTTTACATCAGAGACTTTCTGTAATGTGATAACTCTGTCTGCATAAGACGAGGGTACAAACGAGGCGACTGTGATAGCTAGTATACAAATAACAAGAAAACTAAAAGGGGATTTTAAATCAAGTTCTTGAATGACTTGCCACCCCTGTTGGAACTTTAATGTAATCTATTGGAAGAGTACCATCTGAGTTAAAGTCTGCCTGAACCTTTGCATCTGCAAGCCCATATTTTATGTTAAGATTCTTGTTCATCTCAACCATTTCTACTCGCTTTATTGCAGCATACTTTGAAAATTCTTGAATGGCTTCTTCATAGGTTCCACCGTTGTCAAGCATCTTTTTCATTGCATCATGTCCTGCACTTACTCTTTGTTTGGTAAATGCAAATTCGTCATGAAATACTAATTTTGTATTATTATTCTGAACTGTGCTCAAGAATCTATTGTATGCATTGTCTGAACTATTTACAGAAGTCTGTGATTGAAGTATCTGATAAGCTTGGTCCTGGAGATGCTTTGCAATCAATCTCTGCTCTGCGATGAGTTTTTGATTCAGTTCTAGATCTTTTTGATTTTTTTGTAAATCTGCTACCTGTTTTTTTGAATACTCTATCTCACTTAGGATCTTTGCAACCATTGGATTGTTATTCAGATCTTGACCTGTTATTGCGTGGCTCTCAAATGTAGTAGGAGTTACAGCATATGCCAAGTTTTGTGGACCTACCCCAAGTGTTGATGCAAGAGCTATCCCTAGTCCCGGAATAAGATATCTCAGTGCAGTCTGAGAATTCATGTGTCTATAATTCACCTATTGGTATATAACTATTGGTGTACCAATGATTTGTATACCAGTAGATGTGATACATATCATGCGTAAATTGGATATTACTAATAGTATTGGAATGGCTGTCTTTCTTACCTCAAAATCTCAGGAAAGATTAGCAGAACTTGAGATGAAAAAGCAACTTGGGCTTACACCTTCTCAATGGAAGATAATACTTGCATTAAATATTACAGATGGCCTTACCCAAAAAGAACTGGCTGACAAGATTTACGTTGATGGAAGTACCCTTGTTCCAATATTAGACAAGATGGAACAAAATGGATTGATTGAAAGAAAGGCTGATCCAAATGATCGAAGAATCAACAGAATTTTTCTTACTTCAAAATCCGAGTCAACGGTGGATTCCATAATCTTGATTGTTCTTCAGCTAAGAAAGATGATGTACAGAGGAGTATCTGAAGAAGAAATGAATTCTGCAAGAAAAGTTTTAGATGCTATAACTAAAAACTCAGATGAATTGATAAGTGCTTTTAAAACATCTGAATCTACTCCATGAAAAGACTTTTTCTAATCTTACTTTTGTTACCTTTTTCTTTATGTTATGCAGAACCTACTACTCCTGGAACAATTCTGACTTTTTACATCACGGACATTAATTTATCCACTGATCATCGAGCAGTAATGATTATCCCAACTTCAGGTCTTGTTGATTTTACAATAAATGGAGTTCCAGTCTCTGGACCTAATGCCATGGTAGAAACAGGTATTGATACTGGAACCTTTCAAGTTCAACTCACATTACCAGACTCTGTCAATGGACAACCATTGAAAGATGGTGATGTTGTTTTAATGACATATCATCAGCAAGCAGATTATTCTGGACATCCCACTACTCTGACTCAATCCAAGGTTCTAACAAGTGCGCCATCAGGCCCTGTATCTGGTTCATCATCACATGTTAGAATTGGAAATTATTTCAAACTGAGAATATATGCACCTGATTATAACTTGGATTCTTTTCGTCCTGATGATATCCCACTTGATATGATTGAATTTCACATGGGTGGAGTCCAAACCACATTGGGGGACTCTGCCTTTCAAACAAATCCGTACACATTGCGAGAAACAGGCCCTGATACCAACATGTTTGAGGTAACTGTAAAGATGCCCACCTCAGTTAATGGCTACCCTGTAGAGATGGGTTCTACCCTTGAGTTTAGATTCAATGACCATGTGTTTCCATCCAGTGTATTTCTTACAGTAGGTTCTATGGGAGGTATTGCGCAGCAAAGTACTACCTCACACCGGATTGCTCCTCTATTGACTATGCATGCAACCAATTCTCAGGGGGCAATCGTAAACTACGCCAATTCTGCCATATTGTATGGGTACAAAGCTCCAATATGTGACCCTCAATCTGGCTCATTTTTTGGCATGGGTAAGACTACGGTCACATGTGCAGCAAAAGATCAGAACGGAAATTCAATAATCAAGACATTTGTAGTAAATGTAGTTCCAGGCCAAAGTCAAATTCATTCATGGACTAAAAAGCTAGTAGGATATTGGTGTGGTGGAGACATTGATGACACTCAATTGTACTCTACGATGAAATATCTTACTTTGACTGGGGCGATAATTATTTTAGGTGATTCTGAAAATTTGGGGCAAACTCCTGACAAAACAATGCTGTGTCAATGGGCATCTGGTCAAGTCTCTGATCAAGATGTGGCAAAATCGCTTTACCTACTCTCGCGATAGAATTTAATTCAAGCTAAATTATATCTCATATGTTGAAAGCTACATTTGGTGCTGGATGTTTTTGGTGTATAGAAAATGACTATAGAAAAAATGGTGTAACTTCTACAAGCGTTGGTTACATGGGAGGACATGTTAAAAATCCAACTTATGAGGATGTCTGCACTGATACAACGGGACATGCTGAAGTTATTCAAGTTGAATATGATCCATCAAAAATTTCATACCGTACACTTTTAGATATCTTTTGGAGTAATCATGACCCTACGACACTGAACAGGCAAGGCCCCGATGTTGGCAAACAATATAGATCTGCAATTTTTTTTCATACGCCAGAGCAGGAAAGAGAAGCACGAGAATCAAAAGATGCACTTGAAAAATCAGGAAAATATGGGAAAAAAATTGTAACTGAGATTGTTCCCGCAACAGAATTTTACAAGGCTGAGGAATATCATCAACAGTATTACCAAAAATGCGGACTGGTATAACATTTTATCATGTGATTGTGAAAGTTCATTTTGATATGAAATTGTAGCAGTAGATCTATTTTATATCGGGCAGTCTTGATTGTGTCAATAATTGAATTTTAAAAGATTGGGTAGGTTGATACTTTTTTTTGGCCTTATAGGATTAGGTGCATTTCTTTTTCTAAATCTTGATCTTGCACACCGAAAGAGAGAATTGTATTTGTTATTTGTTTTGTCACTTGTATGTTTCATATCTGGCTGGGTTGGGCTATTTCGATATTCTAGATTCTGGAACATGCTTGAATAATTATTCTTAAAAAAGCCCTTTTTTAGTATGTAATTTTTATATAAATTGTATGTTGATGTGTTTATAATTACAAATTGTTAAATAATTTGTAATTATAATGTACTATGATCGTAAAGTCACATTACTGGCTTGACGATGCATGGTCCGGCAGAAATCTTACAAGAATCAGCGCAATGGCGTCTGATTCAATGGAGGTAATCTCCAAGCATTCTGCCAAACGGACCATGCCATGTTTTTTATCTTGTCTTACTGATTTTTTTCTGAAAAATTATTATCGCAATTATGATGCCGGCAACTCCTGTCAATCCTGCTATCACTAGATATGTGAATATGTTCATGTAAAAGTTTAGCACTCCAACATTGAATGCGTGTGATAACACATCACCGTTCTTAAGATCAAAAAGATCAACTCTGATTACATGATTTCCAGATTCCTTGAATGTATAATCTAAATCATATCTTCCTAAACCGTGGTTAGCAGGTGGAAATGATTTCTCTAAATCATCGTTATAATAAATTTGAATTCCAATTCTAAATTTGTCCACTGATCTTCCATTTTCATCAAGAACTAGGAAATGTATGCTAGTATTTTTTTCTATCTCTGGAACTGGTGGGGTGGTTTCTATTTTTATCTCATAATTTCCAATCCTTGTTGAATCTGTACTAAATGGAGGATGAATTACTTCGTAGACTCCAAGACCTACAAAGAAACTGAAATAGATTGGCAGAAAAAGATAGAACCGCTTCTTCACAAAGTTTCTTACTATGATTTCCTATATTATATTGCCTCTATTTTCGAGAGACTAATATGCAAAGACCATATCAAAAGAAACTCAGTAATTTGAACCTTAAACTAATCTTGATAGCGTCAGTGACAGTAATTGCAATTATGCTCCTTGTGATTACTTGGCAGGGCAATGATTTGACAAAAAGTCAGATTACTGCATCTATACAATATGTTAAAGAATATTCTCTACCTGAAGGAACCAAGCCAAATGCCCTACTTGTGGACACTCATGGCAATGTGTGGATAACAACTTCTGACTCTAAAAATCTACTCTCACTTGATCCGGAAAGTGGGGATATCGCCAATTTTGGGATTAGAGATAACTCTCAGCCTGACGTGGTAAAGTGGAATTCTACCATGGTATGGACTATGGTACAGGACCGTGATGGGAAGATATGGTTCTCAGGTCTTGGCACTCAATCCATCTGGCAACTAGAACCTGGAAATGACACATTTCATCTATTTCGTTCTGAATCTGGGGCACCTTTTCAGATGAAAGTTGCAAAGAATGGAGAAATATGGTTTACCACTCTGCGTGGTGATACAATTGGTGTGATAGAAAAATTTACTGACGGCAACTACAAAATCTCATCTTTTGAAACTGGCAATAACACAACTCCAGCTGGTATATTTTTACAAAATGATTCCGTGTGGACAGCTAACATTGATTCTCAAAAAATTCTACAATATCAAGTTACTAGAGAAAATAATTTTGTAAAAAATATTATCACACTTCAAAGCATCCCAAATTACAACACCATTGTATTTTCATCACCAACTGATTTACTAGTAAACAATAATTCTGTCTGGCTGACAGAACATGGGACAAGTTTTCTTACCCGATATGATCTTGATACTGGAAAATTAGTTAGATATCCTACATCACAAAATCATTTTCATACCACAACGTTACCATTTTGGATTCGTGGTACAGACCATCCAAAAATTTTATGGTTTAATGAACATCAGGGAAATAAGATAGGGTGTTTTGATTTGGAAAATAAGACGCTAACTGAATACTCTATTCCTTCTGTTCCAAAGGATGGCTATCTTACATATCCTCTTAACATTTCACAAGACCCTCATGACGAAAAAATCCTCTGGTTTTCTGAATGGAATACTGATAAGGTTGGGATGATAAACGGGCATATTTCTGTACCTTTTGAAATAATGCCTAGTAAAAAGGAGATTACACTAGGTTCCAATAAACTCGATGATATAATTAATCTGGAAATTCAAGGTGACTTGAATCATTCTAATCCTATCTCTTTAAACGCGTCAAGCTCAATTACTTCAACTGCCGAACTGGGTAATCTGACAGTACGGTTTGCATCTGATGTGGTAGACATTTCACATGATCGACAAGTTTTGATGTCCCTTCATGATGGGGGAATCACTCCTGGGAATTATACCGTTGGAATTAGTGCATCAGATGGTTATGTGACAAAGACTGTGTTTCTTAACTTGACCATACTGAACAAATAACTTATTTTTTATTCTCAAAAAAACGGCTGATAACTATGCGTTTTCTTAGTGCATAATCTCTGATTTCAGAAAATTGGAATTCGTCAATTATGAAATGAATGAAATCTTCCTTGTACTGCGGTAACTCTGTAATTTTATTCGTATGTTCATCCTCATAATATTCTACATCTGGACCTTTTCCAAGTAGACTATTACACATGTCCCTTAATTGTTCGAGGCTAAATTTGTCAAGCAGAAAATATTTGCTAGCAAGTTCGTCATAGAATACCTTATCTGCTGTTTCAATCTCTTTTTTTATTTTGGATATCTCTGAAGTCTTTGAATGCTCGTCATCTTCAGATCTTCCATGGTTTCCATTAGAACGCATTTGTATTGTAGAGATTTTTTACCAAAATATATACCGTGAAAATATTTCTGTGTTGACTTGATATTATCATATGGCGAGTTTTTTGTAATTAAAAATCTGTAAAACTACGATCAATTTTTAGATCGAAAATTTTCTGTCTTGAAAACATACTGTAAGATCTTTTACCTTTACAGTCACGGTTTCTATGTAATTGGTTATATATGGTACCACTTTATAACCTATTTAAATGCCACAAACAAAACCGATTGTTGACATCGTAAATGTAGTAGCTTCTGCAACCGTAGACCAAAAAATTGATCTCATAGCAATTACAAAAGAATTCCCAGACGTAGAATACCATCCTGAACAGTTTCCAGGTCTAGTTTTTAGATTGAAATCTCCAAAAACTGCAACACTGATCTTCAGCTCGGGTAAAATGGTTTGTACTGGCTCCAAGTCAGAAGAGGCTGCAATAAATGCCGTAAACACTGTAGTACAAAGACTGCGAAAAGGTAAGATAAAAATCAAAAAGAATGCAGAAATTACAATTCAAAATATTGTAGCGTCTGTTAGTCTTGGCGGTAAGGTTCACTTGGAAAAAGCAGCAAGAAGTCTTCCAAGAAGTATGTATGAGCCAGAACAATTTCCAGGTTTGATACATAGAATGCTTGATCCGCGTTCAGTAGTTCTTATCTTTGCTTCTGGAAAACTAGTCTGTACTGGAACAAAGAAAGAGGCAGAAGTTTATCGTGCAGTACACAATCTTCACACACTATTAGAAGAAAAGAAATTGATGGAATACGAGTAGTCGTAAACCACTCAACTACATTTTATTATATATTAATTAGCCTGTTTGATTTTTAATTGCACGTCTGTGTAATACTGCACTTCCTCCAAATGATATTGCAAGATTGATTGCAAGTGCTATTACTGCTATGTATATTGGACCAAAGCCAGTTTTGAAAAGAGATGATGTCAACTGGCCAAAACTATTTGCCATCTCTAGCATGTATATGCCGGAAAATATTCCTGCAATCAAACCTATTATCAACGGAGTCTTTCTAAGTGATTTTACATACAGTCCAAAAAATACTGCAGGTAATATCTGAACAATTAGTATTCCTCCAAGTAGCTGTAATGATATTGCATAAGTTGCAGGAACTGAAAACACAAATGCAAGAGCTACAAATTTGAATACTGTTGATGACATTTTTGTTATCTTAATTTCTGAATTGTTTGAAAGATTTGGTTTTATCTCTTTGATAATATTTCTAGTCAAGAGATTTGCCTGTGCCATTGCCATGATTGCCGCAGGTACAAGGCCTCCGACAAAAATTCCGAGTAATGCAATTCCTGAAAACCATCCTGGTAGAGAGTATAGGATCAATGATGGAACAACCAATATTCCACGTGAACTCTCGGGAAATCCTGACAAAAAGTGCATGGCTCCTGGAACTGCATAGACTAGTATTCCCATCAGTGCAAGTATTGCAAGTCCCACTCCGTACAAAGGCAAAAGTGCCGTACTAGAGCGAAGCTTTTGTGCACTTTGAGAACTCAAAACCCCTGTTATTGCATGTGGGTAGAGGTATAGAGCCAATGCACTGCCTAAAATCAAAGTTGCATAAGCCGGAACTAGATTCTCTGGCAGTGTAACATAATTATCCTTGGCTGCCTTGAACGCATTTCCAAACCCTCCTATGCTTATTGGAACTGCAACTATCACCACAATTACTGTAATCCATACTAGAATATCCTTGAAGATTGCAGTAAGAGTTGCACCACGCAATCCACTTGAATATGTAAAGGCTGCCAAGATTACAAAAGCAACAAGAAGTGAAATCTCTGTAACCATCTGGGAATTGGCGTATCCTGCCAACATCACAGTCAGTACTGCTTGCATGCCCACTATCTGAAGTGCAATATATGGCAGCTCTGCAACAATACCTGTAATTGCAATCATTATAGCTAATGTTCTGCTACTGAATCTGTCTTTTACAAAATCTGAAGCCGTGATGTATCCCTTTTCTTTTGAGAGTGTCCAAAGTTTTGGCATTGTAACAAGTGCCACGGCAAAAGTTAACATCACATAAGGAATTGCAAAAAAGTATAGTGAACCTTTTGCAAATACTCCTGATGGGATTGCAACAAAACTATATGCGGTATACAGGTCTGCTCCGATGAGGAAAAAGACCAGTGTTGTACCTAGTCTTCTTCCACCTAACGACCACTCGTGTACGTGATTGAGATCTCCTCTTCTCCAATACTTGCCATAAAATCCTAATCCGATAAAGACGATAAATAATGAAACAAATACTAGAATTACATCCCAACCTATCATACTGTTTTCTCCATCAGTTTAGCATATGCAAAATAAAATCCACTACATGCAAATAACCAAAATGTTTGGAACCAATAGAAAAATGGCAGTCCAAATAATTCCGGTGAATCTCTGTTGTAAATGGGAACTCCCAAGTTTACAAATGATGGAATCAAAATAAGTAAGGCGAGAACAACGTACTTTGTCTTGGAGTGCATACTTGTGTTGAACTTGGTCCTAAAAATATAAGCATTAAGAATTCTTCTAATATATCGATACTATGCTGTGCCATGAAATACTAACACTTGGTGTCATTTTGCAAAGAGATTGTAAACATTCACGGTTAGGCTAAAAGGCAAGTATTGTCTTATTCACTTTGATCCAGGGGGAAATCACTGGTTGTTCTTTAAGATGAAGTTTGATTCTGTTTGGGAGCTTTTTCTTTTTTTCCTATTGCAATCAAAAACATGGCCTCTTTATCTATGGCGTGCGGTGAAAAAAAACTGGTAACTGCATCATCATAAAATGTAAGTCCTGTTGCACCAAGGTCTAGTGCATATGATGCAAGATATGCCTTGCCTCCGGCGATTGCAGAATCTAATTGGGCTACTCTATATCCTCGGTTTCCAAATTGTTCTAAAATCTTTTTGAGATTTATCATAAAGAAAATTGTAACACTTGCATCATATGGCAAGTCCTGGTTTAATCCGAGATTTCCTGATGTATGTCTAAAGTTTCCTTTTCGTAATAATTCAAGTTCGTTTTTCTCTTTGTTATAATAGTACGAGCCAGAATCCAATCCGTCAACTGCATTTGCAATGATATATGGATCAGATAATGTTTCATGGTTTACAAAATCTGCATTAATTCCAGATGTTGCACAACTAAGAATTGTTGATAACTGCTCTAGGGTTATTGATTCTAGTGAGAATTTTCTTGTAGAACCACGCTTGATTATTGTCTGCTCTATTGGTTCGCTGCTATTGATCCTTTTTTCAAGTGCCATAAATTGGGAATTACTTTTTGACTGTCTTGTCATTTCATATCTCCATGCTTTCACTTCGATATCATTTAGAAGACAAGATGAATCATGTATGGCATTAATTTCTGGATATTCTATCTCATATTCTGATGAAATTGCTTCTAAATTGACGTCTGCCACGTCTGGATATGGTGAAATCTCTTGGTCTGTTATTCCAAGTGGCAAAATTACGAGCGGTACCTCTTGGGTTGTATCTAATCCTAGTAGGTGACCTATTTGCGAATCTACAAAACCTGTGATAATCTTTGATGGTATTTTGTGAGCAGTTGTAATTGCTAGTGTGTTTGCCAATATGGTTCCACTATCCCAAAATGCATGTCGGTATTCTCTTGATTGGTATTTTACAGAATTTCTTGTAAAGACATCAGTGAAAATAAGCATGATTGGTGAATGTTTTGTAAATGACTCGTCTGCAGTAGACTGAAGAATTTTTCCTCTATAGTCTCCACGTCGTATTACATCTAGTTTCATTTCTTTTGGATCAAAGTGATATACCCCCGCATCAAGTCCTGCAATATTTGAACATACAACATAGACTTCAATGTGATACAACGCACCGGTACAAGAGGCCGCACGAAAATCCATCTCTCCTAGACCTTGAAATTTTATTTTCTTTGTAATTCCTGCTGAAAAATATAAAATTCTTGACAGGGTTTGCAAATCTGGAACTGTTTTATCTTTGATATCTAGATTAGTAGAAATGGCATCAAGTGTAGAAACTCCTATTGAGTTTTTTTCTATTGGTAAAATAATCTGTGATACGTTTTTGTAAATCTTGTAAGGTGTAGGTCTTTGTGAAGGATGATACATGTGGAATCTGCTTAGTAGCATTCCGTTTGGATGTTTTGTGCCGTTGTGATAGTGCCACGCAGCTTCTACTTCGTAATTTTTCATAAATACCTACTAGGTAATACTGGTTGTAAAAGTATCGTAGTTTTATCATGCAGAAGATTATTAGAGGTTGATTTGAAATTAAATCTCAAATGATAGAAAATGAAGATGTAATTATCAAGGTATCAGAGGGACAAAATCTCTCATATGTCATAACTATTGAGGAAAAATCATATCCTGTCCAAAAGATATCAATCGTAAAATCCAAAATTCCGGTACGGGAACCTACTATGAGAGGAGGAGTGTATTTTACAGATGTTGAGGCCTATAAGGTAAAGGCAACAACTGATCTTTCTATAACCAATGAGATTCCAAAACTGATGCTTGGACCAAATACTGACTTTAAGCCAATTTTAATCAAAACAAGTTTGAAAATTGGTGGTAAAGATAGTTTGGTAACCATGACAACTCATCTTACCAACGCAGTAAACACAAAAGAAACAGTGGAACTAAATCTTATAGTAGATAAAGTGGATTTGAAATAACTCTGTGATACCATATTATATTGGGAATCTGGAATAAACATGTGAAAGTATTCGCATTTGTAATTCTGACTCTTTTTGTTTTATCGGGGATATTGCCAAGTTTTGCTCAAACTACATCACCAGGTTTTACAAACGCTGTAACTATTAGCAATATTTCGTCTGACTCTCAAAGTCCTGATATCTTAGCATCAAATGATGGAGTCTTTGCGCTGTGGCTGGAAAACAAATCTGGAAGATCTGATGTATTCTTTTCAAAAAGTACTGATGGTGGAAGTACATTTACTAATCCAATAAATCTGTCTGGTACAAATTCTGGCCAATCAGGTTATGCGGCATTTGCACAAAAGGGCAAAGATGTCTATGTGGTATGGCAGACATCGCTTTCTGGCACTGCCTCTGTATTTCTTACAAAAAGTACTGATGGCGGTTCAAGTTTTGAAAAACCAGTTATGATAAGTGATAGCACAAAACTTGCAGCATTTCCACAAATGGCCATTTCTGATAACCACGTGTACTTTACATGGCTTGAAAAGTCTGATAACAATTCCACAAATATCGTATTTGCAAAAAGTGATGACAAGGCAATCTCGATTGGCTCACCCTCGTACTTGACTCATAATTTAGGAAATTCTGGAATTCCAAAATTGCTTGCTACTGGAAATCAAGTATATTTGGCTTGGGAGGATAATAACAAAGGAAATTTTGAGATATTTCTAAGCAAAAGTGATGATTATGGTACCTCGTTTCATCTCCCAATTGATGTAAGTTCCACTACTGGTCAATCTGGGACCCCACAAATCTCTGTATCAAAAGATAATATCTATGCTGTTTGGATGGATAATACTTCGGGAAACTATGATATTTTATTTACAAAAAGTATTGATGGCGGAAAATCTTTTGGGGCTCCTATTAACATAAGCAATCAACATACTGATTCTGGATATCCACAATTTGCAGTCACTGGAAATAATGTCTATGTGACATGGACTCAGACTATAGCTAGCCAAAACTATGATGTCTTTTTTGCAAAAAGTACTGATAACGGTGTAACTTTTGGCACGCCCGTAAACATTAGTAATAATTTTGGTGCATCTGGTTGGCCAAAAATTGTGTCTGATGGTACCATCTACATCAGTTGGGTGGATAGCAGTCCTGGAAGATTTGACGTACTTATCACCAAGAGTTCTGATGGCGGAGTAACATTTGACAATTCTACCAATGTCAGCAGTAGTAAAGTCGAATCATATGATAGTAAAATGGTTGCATTGAACAACGCGGTCTATCTAGCGTGGCAAGAGGGTAATCGTGGCAATCATACTATTGTATTCTCAAAGAGCGCAACATTTGTTCCAGAATTTGGTCCACTTGCATCCATTGCACTTTTGATATCAATTGTTGCTATAATTGGAATATCGTCAAGATCTAATGTGCATCTGAAAAATAATTTCTAAAATTTTATTTTGTCTCTAAAAGTTCGACAAGGCCACATTTGGTATTTTTTGTATTCAAATCAACAAATGCAATACGGCGCTCATCAAAACCTTTTATGGGATTTACAAGTATGGTTGCACCTTTTCTTGAGAATGATTCTAATTCTGATTCTATGTCCTTTACCTCATAGCACAGGTGGTGTATTCCTCCACCAGATTTTGCAAACTCGCTAATTCCAGAGTCCAGAGATGTTGGCTCTATCAACTCTAGGAATGGCACTCCTATTTTTAAGAGGCAAATGTTGACTTTTTGGCTGCCAACTGGCATTATGGCACTTGTTGTCTCAAAGTCTAGGTAATTTTTAAGCTCGCCTAGGGATTCTTGGATGCTGTTTACTACAATGCCAATGTGGTGAAGTTTCATGAAATGTGTGGTATTATACATGTACAATAATCTAACGAATGGCAATCTTTGGTAATTTTATATTGATACCGTCTTCAAGTAGTATCATGCTAGAAAAACTAGTAAAGGAATCAAAGGCGCTTGAAAAAGCAATTGCAGGAGAGGAACTTTCCTACGATGATGGAATGGAGTTAATGTCTTATGATAATCTCTACATGTTGGGTGCAGCGGCAGATCTGATTAGACAACAAAGAGTTGGACAACAAGTTACATTTGCTGCATCTTACTACATGAATTACACAAATGTTTGTGCTGCAAGCTGTCAGATGTGTGCGTTTTATAGAAAAGGTGATGAAAGTGATGCATACACTTTATCTGCAAAAGATATTGCAAGCCGAGTTGCAATTGCAAAAGAGATGGGTGCCACAGAGGTTCACATAGTAGGTGGATTTCATCCTGAACTTCCAATGGAATACTATGAAGAAATGTTTAGAACAATAAAACAGAATCATCCTCAAATGCATATCAAGGCACTTACTGCAGCTGAAGTTTTCTTTATCGCAAGACTTACAAAAAATTCTGTAAAAGAAGTATTGACTAGATTCAAAGCAGCTGGCCTGGATACGATGCCAGGAGGCGGTGCAGAACTCTTCCATCCTGATATTCGAAATAAAATAGTTAGGGGCAAGTGTTCTGGACAAGAATGGCTAGATACCATAGAGCAGGCCCACAATCTTGGAATAAAAAGCAACGCCACCATGTTATTTGGGCATATTGAAAAACCTGAACATATCATTGATCATTTGGTAAAATTAAGAGAGGTACAAAAAAGAACCAAGGGATTTCTTACATTGATTCCGTTAAAATTCAGCCTTGATAATACCGAACTTGAAAAGAAGGGACTAGTTACAGCTGAGAGTCCTTCTACATATGATCTTAGAATAACTGCAATCTCTAGGTTGATGCTTGCAAAAGAACTTGATAATATCTCTGTATACTGGGTTGCACTTGGCAAGAAACTTGCACAGGTTGCTCTGACTTATGGCGGAAATGACTTGGTGGGAACTGCATTCTCTGAGGAGATTTACAAAGCAGCAGGCAAGGGAACGAACGCTTCTATAATAGAACTTGCAAACATGATTAAAGAGATTGGCAGAGAACCAGCTCAGAGAGATACATTTTTTAATATTTTAAAAACATTTTAGGTCTCGGCTGGCTTTTGTGTAACTGTTTTTCCTGTACCGCCTTTCTTTTTTCCTTTAATTCCAATGCTGATTAGTATGATGAAAAATCCAAGTCCTCCAACTAGTCCTGCAATGTTTCTAAGACCTACATTTACTACAAGATCTTGGTCAAAGGCTATTTTTTCTTCATCAGTCATGTCCGACTTTCCCGCAGGTTCTATTTCATGAAGATATCCATAAACTGCAAAACCTACTGCAAGCATTGTAATGCCAAGAGCAAAGACTCGCTTGTCCATTAAAGAATTATTCCAAGTGTAATAAATAACTGTTAAGCTATTCTAAGTTCAAACTCTGGCACTAGACCTTTTTCTATTCCAAACTGGAATAGATTTCTAATTGCTTGCTCTCCTAAAACTCCCATCTCAATTGTTACATCGTTTACATACATTCTAACAAATCTGTCAATCAGATCCTTTGACTGACCTCTTCCGTATTGCATGGCATAATCCAGTGCTTCACTTTGTCTTGCCATGCCGTATACAATTGATTCACGGAAAAACTCATCAAACTTTCGTATAGTCTCAATTCCGAAATGATTGCTCATTACGTTTACCCCTAATGGAACTGGTAATCCTCCAGTACTGTCTCTCCACCACTCGCCTACATCTAAAAGCTTCATCAAGCCTTTTTGTTCATATGTTATCTGTCCCTCGTGAATGACTAGTCCTGCATCTACTTGTCCGCTTGCAACTGCATCTGGAATGTCGCTAAATTTCATCTCGGTATAATCAAACTTGCCAATCATTAATTCTAGTAAAAGAAATGCCGAGGTGAGTTTTCCAGGAATTGCAATCTTGGATTTTCTTAATTTTTCTAAAGAGAGTTCTTGTTTTGCTACTACGATTGGTCCGTAACCTTTTCCAAAACTTCCTCCACTTCTAAGAATTGTATAATCGTGTAAATATGCACAAGCATGGACAGAGACTGCCGTTACATCAAGCTCATGTGTTTGAGCCCTCTTGTTCAAAGTCTCAATATCTTCTACAACATGTTTTACATTAAAGTGCGGTGAAGTAACTTTACCGCTAAGCATTCCATAGAACATGAAAGCATCATCTGCATCGGGAGTATGTCCAATTATAATATCCATAATGATGATTTTTATGTCTATTATAAAAATCAAGTTTGTGTCGACAATTTCTGCCTATGAAAGTGAGATTGTGATGCAGCTTGAATTCTTGGAACAATTTCAATCTCAAAAGCAAATTTCTATCTCAGAGCAACAAAAGACGATATTTTGTGGAACTGGGGATTCATTTGCATCTGCACAACTAGGCGAAGTCTTTTCTAATTTTAGAGTCAAAGCACTAGACCCACTTGACTTGTCAAAGTACAAGAAAATTTTACAAAAGCATCGTCTGTATTTTATATCAATTTCTGGAAATACAATATCCAACATCAAGCTTGCAAGAAAATCTAAAACATCCACTGCAATTACTGCAAATCCTACAAGCAGACTGGGAAAAGCATGTGGTGATATTATTCCATTAAAGTTTGAAAACACTGGAATCCAGACTGCTGGAAGCATCAGCTTTCTTGCTAGTGCTCTTGCCTGCATCTCTCTTGTAACTAAATTTCATATGCCAAATTTTCATAAACTATTCCAAATGGCTCTCAAGGCCTCAAAAAAGCCTGTATCTGGAAGAGTCTATGTTTTAGGGAATCTGTACAGCTTGCCAGTTGCAATGTTTTGTGCTGCAAAATTGCAAGAGGTCTTGGGCTCTGATGTACGCTATGAACGAATAGAACAGTTTTCCCACATGGGACTGTTTTCATCAAGAAAAGGTGATACCGTAATAATATTTGAAAAAGCAAACAAGCATAATCAAAAACTAGTAGACCAGATAAAAAAATGCGGACTGGTTCCAATACTTGTGGATCCACAAACAAACGATCCAGTAGGCCAAGTGATCTTTTTCATCTTTGTTTCAGAACTATTATCATTACATTTAGCAAAAATAAAAAATAGAAAAGAATGCTTTTTTGTAGAGGAAAAGAAATTACGAAACGCTAGTTCTTCCATGATCTACTAATTTTTTTTGTAATTCCTCTAAACGTTTAATACCGGCTGGAAAAGGATTTAGCTAAACAATGAAATTCAAGGCAACTGATCAGATTCTAAGTATTATAGGTAATAAGAAAAATATTCGAAACTTTGGAGTCATTGCCCACGTAGATCACGGCAAGACTACAATGAGTGACAGTCTTTTAGCATCAAGTGGAATTATCAGCCCATCTGTTGCAGGCCAAGCTTTGGCACTTGATTCAATGAAACTTGAACAAGACAGACAGATGACAATTGTCCAGGCAAACGTTACTTTACTCTATGAACAAAACGGCGAAGAATATGTGATTAACATGATAGATACTCCAGGTCACATTGACTTTACTGGTAGAGTCACAAGAAGTCTTAGAGCTATAGACGGTGCAGTAGTTGTATCTGATTCTGTTGAAGGTATCATGACCCAGACTGAAACCGTAACTCGTCAGGCATTAGAAGAGCGAGTGCGACCTGTTTTGTATATTAACAAAATTGACCGTCTCATAAAGGAACTAAGATTGCCCCCAGAGAAGATGCAAGAGTGGCTACTAGATATTATTACAAACTTTAACAGACTAATTGATATTTACGCAGAGCCTGAATACAAGGAAAAATGGAAGGTAAGCATTCAGGACGGCAGTGTCTCATTTGGTTCTGCAAAAGACAAGTGGGGATTTAACGCAGATGTAATGAAGAAAAAGGGAATTTCGTTTAAGGATATTTATGAAGCATATTCTGAAGGCGGCGATGTAAAGAAGCTTGCAGAAAAAGCTCCATTGTATGACGCAGTACTTGGAATGGTTGTAAAACATCATCCCTCTCCTGATGTTGCACAAAGATATAGAATTCCAAAAATCTGGAAGGGAGATTTAGAATCTGATATTGGTAAAGCACTTATGAACTGTGATGATAACGGCCCTACCATTATGATGATTGTAAACATGACAGTAGATCCTGCAGCTGGTCCTGTCGCAATTGGGAGATTATTTTCTGGAAGGATAAAAGATGGTGATAGAATACATTTGATTGATACAAAACGAGAAGGTCGAGTCCAGTCTGTCAACTTTTTCATGGGTAATCAAAGAGAAATGGTAGGGCAACTTGCAGCAGGAAACATTCCAGCTTTACTTGGACTAGAACATGCAAGAGCAGGTCAGACTTTATCTTCTATTCCCGGCATCCCAGCATTTGAGGGAATCCAATATGTATCAGAGCCGGTTGTATCAATTGCAGTAGAGCCAAAACATCCTAAAGATTTACCAAAACTTGTTGAAGCATTAAACCGTATAACAATTGAAGATCCTAATTTAATTGTAAAAATTAATGAAGAATCTGGTGAGACTATAATTGCTGGAATGGGTGTGCTACACCTTGAGATTGCAACCGCATTGATTGCCGATGCTAAAGTGGAAATTGTTACATCGCAGCCACTGATTAATTACCGAGAGACAATTCGTGGCTCTGCTGGACCCATCATGTCCAAGTCCCCTAACAGACACAACAAGATCTTCATGAAAGTAGAGGCATTGGATGATAAAGTTGCCGAGATGATAAGAAACGGAACACTAAACGAGTACAAGGACAAAAAGGAAGTTGCCAAGTTACTAAAAGAAGCAGGATGGGATGGCGACGAGGCAAAACGTGTTATGAGATTTGATATACGAGGTAATGTAATGGTGGATGGAACCAAGGGTGTCCAGTTTGTTGGAGAGTCTACTGATTCTATACTATCAGGTTTTGAAGATTCTGTTAAAGAAGGTCCTCTTGCAAGAGAACAAGTGAGAGGCGCCAAGTTTACATTTACACACTTTGTTCCACACGAGGATCCAGCTCATCGAGGTCTGTCACAACTAGGACCTGCTTCTCGAAGAGTCTGTACCGGAGCAATGCTTTTGGCACAGCCTGTATTGCTTGAACCAATGCTTGGAATCGAGGTTCGTGTACCACAAGATATGATTGGTAACGTTGCAGGTGTAATATCTGGCAAGAGAGGCAAGGTACTAAACATGGAACAAAAAGGTGTCATTCATATAATATCTGGAGAACTTCCAGCGTCTGAAACATTTGACTTGTCTGAGATAATGCGTGGACAGACAGCAGGACGTGCAATGTGGAACACTCACTTCAAGTCATGGACTCCTGTTCCAAACTCAATTCTTACCAAAGTAATTGCTGATATTAGAAAGAGAAAGGGACTTGCACCAGAAGTGCCAACTCCCGACGAATACGTCGACAGCGAGTAAAAAGGGAATCCCCCAAATCTACGCACAAATAATCCGACATTCTCGTTATGTAGAACATTATGATTTGTTGGAAATTCTATAGCTCTCATTATTTTAGCAATGAACCGCAGAATCTGATAATTAGACACGATGTAAAACAAGCTCTGCAAAAAAAATCATGATTGTTTATATGCGCTATTAACATACAACGCAACTATGAGCATATTCAAATGGATTGCAATTGGACTTGGTATATTTGTAGTCCTTGCTATTGCAGGATACATGGTCTTCACAAACGGTCATCCCCTGGGCAAATTTTAAGAGATATCTTTTTTCAATAGGAATACACCTATCTTTTTATTTCGCAATTTTTATAATTTATTATTAGCACTAGATGATTTATCAATTAATCATAAATACCAAGTTCTAACACAACATAAAAGATTGAAATCATTGAGAAATTTTTTACTTGTAATTCTCATTATTGAAATATTTGTGATTATGATGCCGCAACCGGCGTCTGCTCATAAACTAATTGATTCAAGTGGTTCTAATGACAGATTTAGTACATCTTTGATCATACCGGATCATAAAATATCATGGGCAATATACGAAAATATTTCCCCTAACGGGATTAAATTCTATGAATTTCAAGCTAAAGCAGGAGATGACTTCTATTCCCAGATTGTTGTACCTAAACTAAAAAGTTTAGAAAACTTTACTCCTACACTGGTACTAGTTGGTCCTGGCATATTCTCAGACGACATGAAAATATCTAATATGACATTTCCTGATGAAATAAAAAATCACATTTACAAATATCATGGGACTGTACCTTCAGAGGAATTTTATGAACCGTTTGGACAGGTAACTTACTGGTTACGACAAGAGGTGAGGACTAGTATCCCGGCAGATGGTACGTATTACTTGTTAGTTTTTGATACACAAGGAACTGGAGGAAAATATAGTCTGGCAGTAGGAGAGATTGAGGATTTCAAACTGTTAGATTTTATCACTATACTTCCCACTGCATGGTTTAAGACCAAACTCTTCTTTGATGACTATATCTCATTTTCAATTGCGGTCTTGGTAATTTCAGGAATAATTTCGTTAATTGTTTTTGGAATTGTTGATATTAGACGTAAAAATGCTCGAAATGCAGAGAAAAAAAAATCAGACAAGAATAATATTAAATTTTAGCAGAATCAAACTCTGGAAAAGAAAACGGAACTGAATAATTTGTTTCAGGGAATATCAAAAGTAATTTCGATGGTGTTAACACTAGTGTTTAAGTAGATTACTAGATAGTGGTTTTTGACAATTAATGTGAAGATGCTATCGGGCGGTGTTCATCTTTTTACGGAATTTTGTAACTGCAATTCCCTCGACCTCTGCAAGTAAAGATTGCACGGTAAATGGTTTATTCACTACTGCCGCATTCTCTGAAAGTTGTCCAAGTTTTTGTAATACGTCCATACCATTACCTGTTATGAATATTATTTTTTGTTTAGGATTTACTTTTTGTATCTCTTTTGCAGTCTCGATACCATCCATTCCGGGCATCTTTTGGTCTAGTATAACCACATCAAAATATGGTTTAACTGTTCCATCAAACTGTTTAGAGTATTGTTTGTACACACCTGAACATTCTATACCATTGCTTGTTATCGTCACTGCATGACCCCTACCTTCTAATACCATTCGATACGAGTCTGCAAGTTCCTTATAGTCTTCTGCAATTAGTATCCTGAGGGTCATTTAATATTCTTGTACGCCACTCAGGATGAACCCTTGGATGATCGCTTTGAACACTCTGATAGACAACTTAAACTTCAATTCTTTTTTTTACTAAAATTAAATCACACAATCATCATAATTCTAGTCATTACGGAAATTTACAGGCACGATTAAGGGGGGTTGTCTTTTTGTCGACAGCGAATAAAAATAGAAGCCCCCCTTTGTGAGTAAAAACTGAAGCTAACTAGATAATTACTTGCGTTATGATTTGTTGGAAATTGTTTCAAACGTATAACATTAATTCAAAATCTGAATGTACTACAATAACTTTAACTGATCAAATGAGTTTTACCAAATATTGTTAAAATTCATTGCAATTTTACTATCAAGTTTTCTGATTGCCAACTCTCTCGCATTATCTGAATCTGCTTTTGGGACGATTCAGAAAAAAGATGCGCAAATAAATCCTGCTATAAAGTCATGTGATAAACAGATTAAAGATCAACTTCAAAAAGTAATGGATCTGACAAAAAAACTAGAATATGATTTACAATATCACTCCTCTCACACTGATGTGATAGATTATGATAAGGCAATACTCCTTAAGGCAAAAGAGAAAGGTCAGGCGCTTGAAATAAAATGCAGTAAATTAAAACCCACGACTACAACTAGTTGTAAGATTGATGGTAAATGTTAGTTCAATAATCTCTACCTTGTAATACTAAAAATACTCTAAATCTCATAATCATCATTCAATTCAAACACTTTAGGAAATCTCTGAGGGTTTAACGGAAAACTTCGATTCCTTGTCTTGTCTTTAACATTCTTCAAAGATTCTAGCCAAAATCTTTTCTGATCAGCATTAAGATTAACTAGTAACTTTTGTGAACTTGCCGATATTGTAGATTTTTAATGAATTATTTGAATGCTAGATATTGGATGAATCTCAGCCCAACTATCATGCTGTAGATCAAGAACGTATGTACCAGTTACTGTAACATGATTACCTTTTGGCGGTATTGTTAGCATACTTTTATAATTTAGACATGCAGATTTTGCATCATTTTGTGTTACTATATTCTGGCAGACGGGCTCAAGCACAAGATATCCATGTTGATACTTGACATTTGCAGAATTTACTAAATTAGAAAATTGAGCGTCTAACTTTAACTGTATATGATAATCACCGTCTGCTTCTTTCTTGATACTTTGGATTACGCCAGTTACAGTCTTACATGGATCTATTACCTTCAATCTTTGTGGATGGTATACATGATTCCAGAGTGTTGCATCACATGTTTGTTTTACTTGGGTTGGTTGTACATCGGTCTTTTGTTTTATAGGCGTAGTTGTCACATTGGAAACACTACCGACAATGACCTGACCTATCATCCATGGATGAGCTGAGCAGTGATAATCATATGTGCCAGCATTTACAAATGTAAACTGAAATGTATTTCCAGACCGAATTACTCCATGACTGTCAAAAACACTTTCGGCATTATTATCATTTGACTTACCACTTACTACAAAATGACCTACCTTGTCAGTATTTCTCCAAATTACTGTGGATCCTGTAGTAATACTAAGTGGATTGGGGTAAAAGCAATTCTTTGTAGTCACACATTTGCCATAAGCTGAAAATCCGGCACCTTTTGAAATATCAATTTCATATGCTGTTTGTCCAAATGCAAAAGTTGTAATCAAAGTTGCAAATATTACAAGGGATAAAAAAATTGTACTAGTACGAATAGCGTTTGGCATTAGTCATTGATATGTTTTTGACTATATCAACGACATCATCATTCAATTCAAACACTTTAGAAAATTGCCGAGGGTTATTTTTTACCCTTTTTCTTTTTGTTATTGATTACTTTGTGACATTTAACGTGCGCTACTTTTAGATTTGTAATGTTATAGTTAGAGGAATCTCCATCTTTATGATGAATATCATACACATCGTCACTTGTTATCTGCCCCTTACACCCATCGCACACGAAATTCTGACTTCGTGCAACTTGTATTTTTGTAGGGCGTACAAGTCTTTTTCGTGTTTTATTGTTTCCAGAAAAAGTAGACAAATTATTCTTTCTTGGCTTTTTCGTAACCCTTTTTCGCAGATTCCTTGGCACCTTTGTATCCTTTTACGCCTAATTCTGTACCTTTCTCAATGCCTTTTTTTCCAAGGTCTACTCCTTTTTCAGCGCCCTTCTGTGCAAGGTCTTTAACTTTGTTTAAAATTCCCATGATTGTAATTCTATCATCAAATATTTATCGTTATTCCTGATCTAGCTTCAAGCCTACCAAAACATCCTAGTTTTCTCAAATCTTATTAAAATAAAATGATGGCTTGCCAAAACCAAAATTAATCACAGCTGGAATAACAAATAGCCCAATCAAAATTATAATTACAATTTTTAATATTTTTTTATATTCTCCAGCTTGCAACACCTCTTTTCTGTTTCTAACATACAATATTCCATAATATGCCACAGTTCCAATAGTAACAATGACTGTCCACCCATACAGGTCTAGTAAAATTTTGTCAATGGATTCCCTATCAAAAAAGCTGATTATAATCATTAGACAAAAAAATCCAACAGCAAATACTAGAAACCACAAGTGTCTGTCTTTCATCTCAAACTACCCATTGACATCTATTCTTTAGATTCTTGAATCTTCCAACAATCTTTGCAAACAAATCCTTTCACATTCCATTCTTTTTTTGCTCGACGTGCAACAAAACCAAGTTTTGCATTACACAAAACACAATTTTTCTTCAACTCATTGTCTTCCTTTTCTTTTCCATTAAAACAAGGCTCACAAAGCCATCCCCTTAGATCCCACTCTTTTTTTGGCTTCCATAGATACAGCCCACCCGGCTCGGCACCACAGATGACGCATTTATCATCAGGATTCTTTGGCTTTGGGTGAGGCTTTTTCATCAAATTTACAAAGCAATCTGTACATAATGGCCCCTTGACATTCCACTCCTTTTTGGGCTTGCTTGCACGAGAGACCTGTTTATCACATATGGTACAAAATTCAGTCTTTTTACTACCAAATAGCCCCATTATGCCAACACTTGTTCCATGATAGTATATCTCAGATGTTATCTTTGAATCAATCTATTAGGTAAAATCGCTAGTCTTTTCAATTCTGAGACTTGGCAATTTTGTTCTCTCTTAATCTTCGCAATCCACTAGTTATCATTATAATAATTGACGCAAAACCAAACACCACTGCTCCCCATCCTGCAATAGGCGATTGATAACTGCGCATGATAAAAAATGATAATGCCGAAAGACCCAGCAAGCTTACCGATATGATGGACCAAGTTTTATTTTCCAATTCACAATCTTAGCTTGATGCAATGATTTAGCAATTTCTATGTGTGCATCTATTATATTTTAATAATATCTGAACCGTTGCTGCCTAAACCTTCGCATGTCGGACCATCAAATATTTTTTTCAGCAACGTTTCGTAACCTTACTTTTCAGCAACGGTTCGACACCTATACGTCATCAAACTATATAGGTTTTGAAAAAAAGTGTTTTTGCTATATTGATCCCTATTCATTTCCTATCAACCGGTTACCATATTGTAAAAGAAGACATCTCTTACAAACACAATCATCATATTTGATCTCTTTTTCCTTTAATAATGGTTCTTGAGAACACCAGCAAGTATCAATCTCTTGACATTCAAAGAGACTTCCACATTTAGCACATGTTTTTTGCAATAGATCAAGAAATCAGTATGGAGATTTAGCAATTTCTATTGATGATATAAAGAAATTTACGTTCTAGTAAGCAATTTATCCTATCAAGTGCAATCATGTTACAGACCGTATACCTCCAAACGGAATGATGTTAGTATGGCAATCCTTTGACCGATTGGAGATACAGGTCATTAATTTCAAATAAAAATTACTTTATTTCCTGATTAATTCTGATACTATATTCACAGATATGACTATTCTGGAGGGTTCTGAATGAATACGTTACAAATCAATCTGTCAGTCTTTGGGTCCCTATACTGTACGTTACACGTGACAAATTTGCCCTTTAGAGCCTGTTCTAGATCATAGATTGTTTTTTCCTCATATTGAGGATCATCTGGATTGTCAACCTTGGCAATTATGATTCTCTCAACTTTGCCATATTCTCCCTTGTTGTCTTTACGGAAATGAGTAACTGACATTTCAAAAGTATCTCCAGACAAGCAACTAATTACAGGACCTCCTATTCCGTCGCCCATGGGAGTAGTATTTTTTTAGAGATTATAATTGTCTATGCTCAATCTAAGGAGTAGCCGGTTTGTATGTTGCCATAAGTTTTGCCAAATCATCTTGGCTTAGCGCCCATCCTCTCTTTACAAGTTCTAAAGCATCAACAGCTTTGACACATGCTGGTTTGTTGTCTGTTGTTTTTAGTACTAGCTGATAATCTGCTTTGCACTCTACATCAAGTGCTCCCAGTCCTGCATCAGTTTGCTTCATTGGTGGCATGTGCATTCTTTTTACCATGACACATAGATCAACTTTAGAAAGACACATCTTACTATCTGCAACAAGTCTTGTTCCATTAACAGCATAAGCATGAGTATATGGAACTGCTACAACTAGAAATATCGAAAAGACACAAACTGTTATTGCGGAAATTTTATTCAACTTGATTAAAATCAAGTTTCTATGCTTTATTAGTTTTTAGTATGATTTATACGATCTTAAAAATTATCAGGCCTTTATCATTATCTTGTTTACCGCGGTGATGATATTTTCAATATCTACTGGTTTTTGCACAAGCTGTGTTGTACTAGTTAATAGGATCTTTTTCGGATCAAATACAGCTCCTGTTACAACCACTATCTTTGCACTGGGATCTATCTTTTTGATTGCATTTATTCCGTCAAATCCATCATGCCCCGGCATTAGAATATCCATGAATACTATGTCTGGATGGAGTTTTTGATACAGGTCTGCTGCCTCTTTGCCATTTGAGCCGGTGCCAATTACTGAAATATTATGTATCTGAAGAATTTCTGTAAAGACTGCTTTCATGTCTGCATCGTCTTCTATCACTAGGGCTCTAAATCTTGGGTTTAAATTTTCTAAATTCTGTTTCTGCAATTGCTCTACTTTAGAGTCTGATATGTTTGGAGCTCCCGGATGAGTATGATTGGATTCGATGTTTTTATGATCGTTGAACAGCATAAATGATAATGCAGTTCTGATCACTTCTTGTCTTGTACTTTCTTGTTTTTTGCAAATTTCATCAATACCTTGAATCATTGCATCCGGTAATCTTACTGTGATGGAATTATGCATTATGTATTATGTAATTTATTTGAACATAAATCCGATGGAATTTTTTTACTATATCTGATACCATGATGGACTTAATGATCGTTTGTTCATCACTTTTTGGCACATTGAAAAACCCTATTTTATTTTTAAAATTTATTTTTTGATCGATTTAATTTTTTAATATCTACTCTTTGATTAAATGCTAAAACTGATCGCTTGATCTCAAATTATGACATCGATTAGATGCTTCAAAGTCTATCTCAAGGTATTATGGGGTATCTTCTAGGCACAAACCAACATTTTTGTTGCAAAATCATCTTGAATTGCTATATAATTTTTCTACCAAGTATGGTCATGACAACAAAGACAACAAAAAGACAAGGAGGAAGACTCTGATGACTGACTCGGCAACAATTACAAAATGCCTTGACTATGCAGTCCAAATCATGCAATGGGTGGAAGGAAAAGAACACCTACTTGCAATGGGCAAGGTCTTTCTTTGCACGTTGTTTCTAGGAGCGCCATAAAATGGCCCAAGAAGAAAAAACTGGCAAGGTAAAAGACATCAAGGAGACTGTATTTAGTGCAGTAGAAATTATTCGCCAAATCAAGACTCCTGGTGTACTAGAATCATTTGGAAAAATTATGGATACTGGTATTATTGCAAAGGAGATAATCGAGGCTCTCAAAACGCCTGAGATGGTAAAAAACATAGAAAACATCCGTGTAATATCTGAGAACATAAACGAAGCAACATCAAAGATGCAAAATACACTAAAACAACTCGAAGAGACTGGAATCATAAATGAGACCAAAGGGTTGGTTCATTCTGCCAAAACTACAGTAGATTCGTTTAGTTCTAGTCAAGACCTACATGAAATGGGCGTAACAATCAAAGATCTATTCAAATCTGTCAAGTGTCTAGTTGATGGATTCAAGAACTAGACAGTATTAATATTCCCGATGTAACATCAAATCAGTATGAGAGTATTTGATAGAGTATTATGCTCATGTACAAAATGTCGATGTGGTCATTATGGACCTGGTTCTGTCAACCAGTATGTATGCAGTGGATGTGCAAATGACATTCATGGCGGAATGAGACCTGTTACAAAATCTGCTAAAATTTAATCTAAATCCTGTTTCTTGTGTCTTGTAGTGAATTGATTATTTTTTCTAATCTTCCATTTTGTTCTTTCATCTTTTGCAATTGTTAGTTCGGATTCGAGTTTCTTTTTTGTATCATATTTCAGATTAGGATCCTTGAGTTGTTCTATTATCTCATTAATCTTCTTTGTATAACGCTCAATCTGGTTGTCTATCCCCTCAAAACTCATTATTATTCCAAGTTAAACAGGTGATTTAGCAATTTCGATTTATTATGCTAGTGAAACAAATGCTAATATTTGTAATTTATTTTCTTATTATTTCCCATTCGTGCTTACAGTCTTCGCATAGGAAATAATAATGCATTCCATCACTTTTTTCTATTGGGTCCATATACTGGCCGGTATTTTTGGACATGCATTCTAGACATTCTTCTTTATTGATTTTCAATTGAATTCTTGTGGCGGTTTGACACTTTTGATGTTTTCTCTGAAAAATTCCGGTTGTTTTTATAGAACGTTTACAGATTTTATTCCATGATGCGATGTATTGATTCTAGATGCAGATCAAAAATTCTACGAGGTGCCAAGTGTACCAAGTGTGGATTAGATAATTCACGTGAAGCCGGTAGAATTGCATTAGAGATACTTGAGGAACGGGGTGTTGAAGAACTAGATGAATTCATGTTGCTTCATTTCCCAGATGATGCAAAAAGAAAAAAAATTAGACATGTTATGCTTCAGATCAACTATACTGAAAATAGGGCAAAAGAGTATGATGCATCTAAACGACCAAAAAGGAAGCAACAAGGAAATACGCCCAAGAAAAGAAAATCATAAAAAACCATTCGTGGATTCCTGGAAATTGTTTAACACTAGTACTTTGCTAATAATTTTATGAAGCCATTTAGGAAAATTCTCATCATTGATATAATTGCATTAGTTGGATCTTTTTTTCTGATATGGCAACTTTCGACAGGTTCTAACTTTCTAATTCCCAACCTGGAATCTAATTATATCAAGTCTCTTCCGTTGGCGTTGATGTATACTGCACTGGTTGGCATATTGATTATTCTGGGAACTGTGATTTTGTTTCTGCCTAAAAGAAAAAAACAATAAATCATAGAGGATAAAGTCTAAGATATTTTTTGTACTCTGCCTATCTTGCCGCTTTCTAATTCTACTTTAATGCCGTGGGGATGAAAGCTGCTTGAGGTAAGAATTCTTTTCACTATGCCATCAGTTAATTTGCCAGAGCCTTGGTCTTGTTTTTGTACTATGGATACACTGATTCCAATCTTTATTTTGTCTCTTGAAGGTATTGCATCCAATTCAATAGGATTGGATATGTTGCACTATTTAGAACATCCACTGAAATCCCACATAGTCTATCCAAATCCGCTAGAAATGTGATTGTATGCATCTATTGAAAATTTGTTTTAGAAAATCCAGTGCTAATTTTTGATTATGGGTGAACGGTTCCAGTGCATAGTGTGATTATGTGACTCAACACTGATACTAGATCAATTAGCATTTCTATCTAGTAATTGGGCTGTAAAGTATTTTAATTTGGTGATTCTATATCTTGACTTGTCAGGGCATTCCTTCAGGTGAATGAAGTGCGTCATTCTTTAATCTCAACGCTCTGTAAATTATTGGGCCATGATCCGCTTCAACATCAGTTGTAATGTAGAGTATGTGTTCTGAATCTAAAGGCATTGTAATTCGTTTTAGTTTTTCATATTCCACCAAAGCATATTTTCCCCTTCCTATCTTGTCTGAAACTTCATTTCTGGACTTCCATGCATTGATTGCAAGTTGTAATGATTTCTGGCTCTCTTCTGATGAAAGCAAGTTCGCTACACCTTCTCGATGTGCGCTAAACAAAACAGTCCCGTTCATATCAAATATTGTAGCAAATCGAATTTTGGGATCAATTCCCATCACTTTATCAAATAATGGCTTGTAGTCCGTGAACAATATACTTGGTTATAACGCATAAACTTTACTGATCTGAATAAGTCTAAGAATGGCTAGTGTGTATCTAAAATGATGTCTGATGACGAACCTAGGTCTAATTTTGATGTAATATGTAAGGAAGTCTTTGAATTGGATGAAAAGATAAGGTCTGCTAGAATAATTAATGGTAGAGGAAAACTTGTTGCAGGTGGAATGAGAGAAGGCCTGAAATCACTTGAAGATGCCAAAAAAGATGAGATGCTGTTCATGGAACTCTCACTAAGAGTAAGAATGCGTCATGAGTTTGATGAAGAATTTGGTAAAGTCGAATTCTCACTTTCATACCGAGGAAAAGTAATCTTGATAAGTTTTCCAATGGGTGAGAATGTACTTTTTGTATCGTCTGAGAGGCAACTTGATCTTGGAAAAATCCCATTTAATATTTTAAATATAATCCAGAAACACGGTGGATAATTATTGAATTAATTACAAATTTTGATTTGCTATATTTCTAATCATCATCGTCATCATCGTCCATTAATCCGTAATCTGTAGTGTATAGCACAAATAACTTGCTAAACATGTAGGGCTTTTTTTCATACAATACAAAGGTCATAATTACTTGTATACAATCATGTTTTTTGACACTGTAAATGATGTCTTATTACTGTTAAACCTATACCATGATCATAATGATGATCTACAATCCATTCGATAATCTAATGTTATGATAAATTAATTACATTGATGAGCGTATGTAATATGCAAAAACCCATAATCTAAGTCATGCTTTGAACACCACAAATTCATAGAAATGCTAAAACTAGTAATATCATCGTAATTCTAAATCCATCTTTTCATTGCATCTTAATACAAAACTACTTGTGTTAGTGTCTTGTATTTTATATCATGAAGGCAATGAGTTACAAGAAATTCCGAGAGTCAGAAGCTCCACTGTATGATACAATAGAAGGAAAAATGCCAAGGGCTGAGATTATTAAGAAATTAGAATCATTTCTAAAGGAAAAACTAGGCGAAGGTCAGGATTTTTTTGACCAGTATAAAGTAAGAGAAGCGTAATCTATCTGCCCATACTGGCGGCCAATTTATCATGAATCTGCGCCAAAATGAGTTCAGCTTTTTCCTTGTTTTCAAACGTCTCTATTTTTTCATCCATTATGGCGTCAATTTCATAACTCTTGTCAACCAATACGTCTGCTACATGATCATCTAATGTTCCATTGCCCATCAAATAATATGCAAAGACTGTATTCTTTTGACCTATTCTGTGTAGTCTATCTTCTGCCTGTCTGTGAATTGCCGGACTCCAATCCAGTTCTGCAAATATTACATATCTTGCTCTGCTTAGATTAATTCCAACATTTCCGGCACGCAGACCTGCTATGATGAGTTTAGTTTCACCATTTTGGAATCTGTCTATGCCATCTTGTCTTTCCTTGTCACTCTGGCCTCCAATTATGGAAGCTGGTGTATATTCTGCCAAGTTTCTGTGAAGCAATTCATGTATTGCTTTATGATGACAAAATACCACAACACTCTCTTCAATCTCCATTATGTTTTTGACAAATTCAATTACATGAGGAACTTTGGCAACACCTGCAGCTTGTCTCTCACTCTGTATTGCCCTCTTGTATGAAGAGAACTTGTCAAATGCACTTGTTGCACTCTTCTGCTCTTTTTCTAATCTTTCCCAAATCTTGCTAAGCTCTGCTTGATAGTAATTGATATCTGAATCAATTAGTTCCTTGTATCGCACCTTTTCTTTGAGCTCTTTTAGAACATCAGATTTTTTTCTTCGCAGCATTACATGCTTACGTAACTCTTCGCCCAAACTTGCCCGCTTGTTCTCAAGTACAATTGCCTTTCCTTTTTCATTGACATAACAAAAGTACTCACAAAACTCATCAAAGGTACCTAAAAGTCCGGGTCTTAGTATGTCTACAATTGGCCATATCTCTGAACCTCTATTGTAAATTGGTGTTCCAGAAAGCCCAACTCTATATTTTACTGAATCAAGAGCCGCAAGTTTTTTTACAGCTGTATATTTTTTTGTAGTCTTTGATCGTAGATGCTGTACTTCATCACAGACAATTGTTTTGATATTTAATTTTGAAAGGTCATCAATTCTTTTATGAAGTAAATCATAGTTTATGATGTATACATCATGTTTCTCAATCTCTTGGGATTTACCGGTTCGAATTAAAACAGATGATGGATATCCATCTTCAATTATTCTTCCATTGCGGCTACGTTTTTTTAGGAATTTTTGAGTCTCTCTTTGCCAGTTGTTTAGTGTAACCAGCGGGGCTACAATCAAGACTGGAAATGTTTGTTTCTCTGTAGCAAGATACGCCAAGGTCTGGACTGTATTGTGGGTTATGATTCCGTTTGCGATATAGTTGTGTGTTTCAGGTACAGATAGGTCATACACATAACCACAAAATTGTTTTTCATCTACTGATTTAATTGGACACCAATTGATTGACTCTAAAGATATTTCTCGTAATTGTTGGGCCAAATCCTGATGTGATGACTCTAATTTGTTAGAAACATGTAGTGCCAGTTGCTTACTCATGCCTTGGGTGTACTTGTATGGCGTATACTGGTTGAGAGACCGTAGTGATACTCCCGACTCTGCAATTTTTTGAACAATTTTTTGTGATGGCACTCCTTCTATGTTTGTATTGTGTTTTTTTCTTGCCAGTTTTTCAAGTGCTATTTGTTTATGTGTTGATATGAGATGAAAATGTTCGACGAATCTGTCTATTGAATTGCCACCGAATGTGCAAATGTAGTATGTTCGACGTTTTCTTGTACCATTTGTTGCATATTTCCTAGCTACTCTGATGCGAAGCCATATTCCAAAGTGACGAAGAATTTCACCTAGTGTGAATGCGATAGATTTGCTTGCAGTGGCTAATTCACAATGTGTTTTTCCTACGTGACCTTCTGAATCAAACATGGCTTGCACAAATGTTTTTTGTGTTTCTATGGGTGCTTCAATTATTGATCTTGGAACTAGTTTGTCTTTTGATCTTCTGCCCCACTCGTACCCCCATTTTGAAAACAGTTGATAAAATTGAGTCGTGGCAATCACACTAGTTGTTTTTTCCTTTCTTGCCTTGAGGAGATCTATTCCTTGTTGTTTTGCTAATTTTTGCACTCTTGCAAGTATCTTTGGATCTGAATTATAGAATCTGCCATGTGGATATTTGCCGGCCTCCACGTATTCGTAACCTTCTGCCATCTGCCATGCCATTAATTCGGCAATATCTTGTGGTAATGTACTTTTGCCATCATGTATTGTCTTTGAGGGTACCGCAATTTTGTCATTTGCATTTAATTCGCCAGCTCTTTTCCATCCGTCGGGAGTAAGGAATCTATGGCGCTTGGTACATTCTATTTCTGAACCATCTTTGAGAATTATCTTTGTTATTGGTTCGCTAATTTTTTGTCTAAATATTCTATTTACTTGTCTTGGAACAATATCTTTTCCATCAAATGTTTGTACGCTTATGGGAATTTTTAATTTGGCCCATTCTTCATTTCCTTCTTGCTCTGTAATTTTAGATTGATCCCAGATTTCCTGTATGGTAACACTTCCACTTGTAGTGTTTATCCTAGAATTACCTATCAAACATTTGCCCAACCCCATTTCGTCTGCTAAAAGTGCATTTCCATATGACTTGAGTAGAAAGTCTAGTCCTTCTCTTTGAAAGTCAAGAAGTTTTCCTCGAAATTGCAGTCCAGGATTTGCCTTTCTGAGCTTTTCAATTCTTGTCCACTTTTTTTGTGGAACTACAACTTTGCGAACTTTTCTATGCCATATTGATTTTGATCTAATCTCAAGGGGGTATCTATCCATAATCCATTTTATCTTCTCTACATTTTGGATAGTATCTGGAACGATTGCCTCTTCTGGACCGTTACCATACCATGCATGTGGTATGACACGGGCTACCATGCTTACTGCCCTGGGGCCAGTTAATTTCCAAGTCCAATTTTTTGAGTATATGTCCAAGACATATTCTAGGGTGCCAAAATCTTTCATAGATCGTAATTCCCCGATGTTTAGTGAACTCGATTTATGAATCTTTAACTCTGTACCCAAGATCGCAGTTTCAGTAATTTATAGCTGGTTTTTACATTTTCATGTGAAAATGTGATAAATTTCATAGATAACTGCATACTAAATTCTATATTGGCTACAAATTAAATTTGTCCTGATAAACTAGGTTGGGTTTTTACGAAATTTTTTCAGTTTTCCTAATCCTATGGACTTGCCAAAGAATTTTCTAACATAATGATATGCAAACGCCGCTGCTAGTATTGTTGATAAAATCAATCCATAGGATATGGGCCCAAACAATTGTTCATGGTTTGGGAATAATCCAAAGACTGTTGCAAGTGTGTTTGGAACTAGCGCTGCAGTTCCAGCCACTGTCCACCAAATGATAAATATTGTAACTTTGTTTGTAATCTCTGCTTGGACTACGTTGACTCCTGTTGCCACCATTTGCATGACGTTTTCTGCCATCTGTATCTGTCTATCCAGTCTTCCAAGAATTACCTCAAACTTTCCAAGGATTATTTCGTCATCTGAAACCATGTCTGCATCACCGTATTTTAGATTATGAACTGTGTCATAGCTTGCCCATACGGCATTCAAAAAAGTCAAAAGCGAAGTCTTCATATCTGATAATTCTAGTGACAAGTCTCTTGTAACCTGTCTTGATGCGGCAATGTCGATCTCAAATTGTTCTGCTCTTTCTACAATGAGTCGCAATATTGAGAAATTAGATTCACTGATCTCGTCTATAATTCTTGCAAGTAGTATGGTTTGTCCATCTGCCCAAGTATCTACATTTTTTGGAAGTTTTCTTAAAAGTGTATGTGCATAATTGTATAGTCGTGTAATCTTTCCTCCGTAATCATCATGAATAGTTACAATTAGATCTTTTTTCATAAATATTAGAATTGGTGCAGTCAATGCCTTGTTATTTCCAGGCACTACAAATGGAATCATGAGACCTAGAGTGTCTCCCCTGTCTTCATAACTTGACACGTATCCTGATAATAGCACAGATGCCTCCATGGTAATGCCGCATTTTTCTAGAATTTTTGGTGAATCATCAATAATACTATCCACCACACATTCAATCCAAGTAAGATGCCCGGATGATGTTATTGTAGGAAGTTCTTCAAGGTCTACTGATGGTTTCTTAAATGGCATACCTTCTTGCAATCCTGCAATACTGATTGTCTTGATCATAACTTTGGGAAAAATTTCCAGTTATATACACGTATTTGTAAAATTTATCAAATCTTTTCTGACATGAAATTATGTTTCTAGGATCTTCCATAACCTAACATAATAATAGAAGTCTGAAACGAAATACTGACAATGAAGGTATTAGTTGATGAAATGTATGATGGAATAGATACAAAACTCAAAGAATTTGGATATCAGGCATTTAGTGTCAAGAAACTAATTGCAGAAGGCAAAAAGCTATCAAGTGATTATTCTGTAATAAAATATGCCGAAGAAAATGGAATGATTGTAGTTACAGAAGATGTGGAGATTGGAAAGGCATGTAAGGAAAATAATATTTTATGTGTATTGCTTGACAATGAAACAATGTTTAAGATAATTTTGGAAGAACTAAGCAAGTATAAAGACCGCTAGCTAGTTTCTGTCTTACCACTTCTTTTCTTGATTATTATAATTACTGCAATAACTATGATTCCTGCTATGACCAGTCCGTCGATATAGTGTGAATAATGCCTGATTTTGGTCCATTCTTCTCCCAGTACTACTCCAACATAAGTCAGCATTGTGCTCCATATGATGGAACCTGCAAAAGTGTATAACGCAAATTTTTTCAAATTCATTTTTGCAATACCTGCTGGCAATGAAATGTATGTTCGAATAGCAGGTAGCAATCTGCTTACAAATGTAGACCTGTCACCATATTTTTTAAAGTATGATTCGGTCAAATCTAGGTGAGATTTTTTTATAAGAATGTATTTTCCATACTTTAAGATAATTTCTCTGCCGAGTTTTATTCCAATTGTATATGCAATGAGAGAACCTACAAGATTTCCAATAGAGCCAGCAATTATGACAAGAATTGGATTGAATTTTCCAGTGGATACCAAATATCCTGAAAACGGCATGATGATTTCACTTGGAATTGGTATTAGCGCACTCTCTGCTATCATGAGAGCAAAGATTCCGAGATATCCTGAATTTGATATAGTTTGAATTATAAAATTTGCTAAATTATTGATAATATCTAAAGAAACCATTTTACATTACCTTTCTTGTTACACACAAGGCCTGTACCTTACCACATTCCGCCAGCACTGGTTCCAGGTTCATCAAAGTTTTTCTGTGATACATGTTTGTGTGCTTTTTTCATATGTCTATCAAGTCTTACAGGATCGTGCAACTCAAGACCGCACTCCTTGCACTTTGTTGAAACAACTTCTTCTTTTTTCTTAAAAAGCCCCATGGTTTTCCATTATTGATTTGTGATAATAATTCTTACGGTTAAAACTCATAATGGATAACTTGTGTTATTTTTGAAAATTAAGAAGGCGCTGCGTAGAGAGTACCTACGCAGACAAGCATCCAGACGGAAATGGTATGCTATGAAAAGTTACAGATTTTGGAGATTGATAAGGTTTTACTTTATACACTTTACTAGTGCATATTCAATAGTTTGATCTATTGCAGCTTCTTTCATCTTTAGCATTGATTTGAATAATATCTTCTCTACGTAGGAAGGATACCGTTTTAGTATCTCTGATCTTAGAAATTCATGATTTTTTATATAATAATCTGCCAAGGGCGAATATACTTTTGATCCAATCAACTGGGTTTCTATGATATTCAAACCTGAATCATTAATTGTTTTTTTAATAGTCTCAAAGTCATAATGCTCCGAAGACCACGTAAACTTGAGTATGCCAATTTTTAAAATATCCATCTTTGTTGGTTTTAAAAGAACTGGAATTGCAAGTATTACAAATCCATTTTTCTTGAGAACCCGCTTTGCCTCTGATATAAATTCGTGAATTGGCTTGAAATGCTGTGCTGATTCTAATGCTATTACCCTATCACAGGACTCATTGGCAAGTGGAATTTTTGTCGCAGTTGAATTTAGCAGGTTGATTTTATTTTCTGTTTTTTTTAATATTTTGTTTGCAGATTTTAGTTGATTTGAATTTATGTTCAAGCATGTTATATCTAAATCTGGATAATTTTTCTTCCAAAGTAGTGCAGGCTCTGAAAAACCACTCCCGACATCTAGAATCTTTTTTGCATCATTTAGTTGTGCCATCTTTCCTACTGTATTGCAAAGATTTGATTGAGCATCTACTGGATTTTTTGTAGACTCGTCCCAGCATCCAAAATTGAGGAAATTTCCTCCTGTTGCAATCTGCATCAGTCCTGAAAGGTAATTGTAAAGATTTACGACATCGTCTTCATTGCGTCTTAATGTCCACAAGATTACATCCATGGGATTAGGGTTATTCACTATGAAAAATGGTCAAGATTGGGGGGCTATTAAGATATGAATTTCAAACTAGTGTTGTAAATTAGTTGAACTTTTTATTTGACCTGTAAACCATTGAATGTTATGGATGCATGTGATTCCAGGACTAGAGCATACAAGAATGGTAAGACCTTTGATCAATGCAAAGAGATTGCAAAAACACTTTCTTTAGAACTGGAAGAAAAAATAAAACAAACTGGCCAAGTGGGGTGGGATGTAATTTTGGAATCTGCAGAGCATGATGAACTGATCTATAAACTCACTCTGAAATATCTCCGACAAGATGGCTATGACATTGGAGACTGGAAGCGACCTCTTGTAAAAAAAACTATTTCTTAGGTTCTACTGCACAGCTTTCATTTTGTGATCTTATTTTTTTGGCCATGATTATTGGAGTTGCAAGAAGAACTGGAATTGATATTGCAATAAATATGGTCTGGACCTGTGCCTCGAAGCTTGTCAGAAACAATGTAAAAGTTGTAGCTCCTGCCCCAAAACCAAATAGCATAGTAAAAGCCGTTCCAGCACATGTTGGACATCCAACAAAGAGTCCTGTTATTGCTCCAAATACTCCTAGTTTTCCACCGCTTTTTGCAATTGAAAACACTGTTGATGATACTGCAAAATTCAAACCAACCAAAAATGATACTGAAACTAGCAGCAACAAATTGATGGGAATGATTTGTAGTCCTATATGCTCTGTGAAAAATACAAAGATCATTGGCATGTATCCAGGTAGGTCACAGCACGGCGAAAGTTCTGCATGTGGAGGTTTTGGAAAACCGTAATCTGTGGCATTGATGTCAGGCTTGTAAATTATTATCCCGGAGGTAAAAGCGAAGAATAATCCATACCCTATTGCACTAATTACGAAAATCTGTTTTGCTCTCTTGTTGTTGATAGAGTTTGCAATAACAGAAAGAATAGTTGTATCAGATGATGATATCTTTTTTTTATATGTCTTGTACAAACCCCACCCTATTGCAACAAACGATGCCAACAATACCACATATGTTGCAACTGCCAAGCTATGTAATGCAGGCATGGCAGCAGGAGTGATTGTAAGGTTGCTGTTTTTTGCATATGCCAAAAAAGAAACAGCTATAGCTAAAAATCCGACTAGTATGAGGGCAACATTTGATCTTACCAGAGACTTTTGTTTTTCCACTTGTCCAAGGTCTGTATCCTGACATTAAATTCTATCTCTGAATTTCTCCAAAGTGTTTATCTTGGGTGATGGGGTTATACCAATAGTCGTGAAGATCGACGAACCTCAAGATTCTGATTATGCTGAAACCAAGATAACACATGTTGGTTTTGTAGACCCATACGGAGTTGAAGGACTTTTGATATTGACGGCAAATGATGGAAAAGAGTTTCACATGCGTGCCTTCTCAGGTGAGGTGGCAAGACACATTACTAATTTTAGAGAGGGTCAACGTGGGGCTATACCTACCATATACAATATGGTTGAAGAGATTGCAGAACTCAATGAACTTGTTCTGGTAAAGATCAAAGTATACGAAAGCGGTAATGTCTTGCGTGCAAATGTCTATTTCACCGGAAAACGCGATCTTGTAATGCGTAACTATCGCGCATCTGATGCAATAGCACTAGCTTCATTTTATAACATTCCTATATTGGTTAGAAAAAATCTCTTAAAAGAAAAGATGGAAGCCTAGGTTAATACTTGGTCTAGTTTTCCTTCTTGTTGCGCTTTTCTTATCTCCATTGCAATTCTGCGTCCGACACCAAAAGTTTCTCCATATTTGTATTTCGTATATGGACTGGTTGTGGCAAGAATTGGATTTCCTGGAACTCTTAATGATACATCATATACAACAATATCCAAGTCACGTGTTATTACACTCTGTAAAGAAAATGGACCGATTATTCCGGGTGCATATTCTCTTCTTACTGCATTGACAAACTTGTCTCCGGCATCAATGACTTTCTCAAGTAGAGACTCTCTGATACTTGCAGGAGTGTGACCTACCTCTATGTTTTGTAATTCAATATTCATCTCAAGCTGTTGTTTTGCAGGTAATGAGACAAAGTCATGAAGATTAGTTTGCAACCTTCTTTCTATTCCAAGAAAGTCCACCTCGTCTGATATTGGAGTGTGGAAATAATTGAAATTAAAATAAGTACCAATGACAAACTCTTCTATACTTGCAGTCTTCAGTGCCTCTCTTGAAATCAAACCTTGTCTTATTTTTGTTTCAGTCTTGTCCTTGTATTCTGCATATGATGAAACATTGAAAAAAGCCCTTTCCAACTTGCGTTTCTTTTCTTGAACTTTGACTATGACTGGTCTGTCTATATCCTTTGGATCTTTGAATAATCTTGGGAGTCTTATCTTTGCTTTTTGAAGTAAATAATACTGATTTTTCTTGTTTGCTCTCTCCTCTGCTTGAAATAAAGCACGGTTTCCAAACAAGGGCACCTTGAATTTGTTCTCAACCCCATCATATCCTAAATATGCAGTCAGCGCTCTGTGTGGAACAACTACTGTACTTGAATCTCTAAGCCTTGCCTGAATCTTTGGAGATAGCATCTCTTGGAATTTGTTTACCATTATAATCTCATCTGCTAATCTTGAAAATCTTTTGTAAGGAACTTCTCTTCCTCTCTGACAAACTACTATGGTCTTAAAGTTCTCATCTTTTGCACCATCCATTACCTCAAGTGCTGAGTGGCTCCCAAGTACACCAATGATAGGCTCAGAATATTCACTAACTATGTTTTGAATCTCTGATTTTTTTATCACGCCGTATCTATTTTACTTGGGTAAAAAAGCGTTATCTAATTTTATGAGATGGTAATGCTAAGAGATGTAGTAGCTACTCTGCCATTACTTGAAGTTGCTGTGACAGTAAAAGAATACGTACCCGCAACTGGATTTGCGCCAGATATTACACCTGATGAAGAAAGCGATAATCCGGAACCGCCTATTGCCCCTGTAGGGCTCCAAGTTACTGGAGTACTACAACTGCTAGATGATAACGTTTGACTATATGCCACACCATTTGTTCCGCTTGGTAAACTACTTGTAGTAATTGAACAAACCGCGGATCCGCTGTTGGGATGTATCAACAATAATGGCAAAGTAGCTAGTTGTGTAGTGTATCCTTTTTTGGTTGCATTAATCATTACTTGCACTTGTTCTTGTGAATATTGTGTGTAGGGCATTGTAATTCCGTCTTGATAAATCCCCTTACTGTCTGTTTTACCAATAGATTGACCTATGATCTTATTGTCTGGGTCTATGATGGTTGCAATTATGTTGACATCTGAGATGCCTCCAAAAAATTGATCAAAGATTTTTTGAGGGTTAGATTTTGGGTCAAAGATTTTTACCACAAAATTGTAGGTGTATGCCATGTACACCTGACCATTATGAGTTGTTAACATCAACATGGGAAGACCTGGAGGTTGTTTTAGTGTTGTAGTTGTAACAGGTTGTTTTACAGTTGTAATGATGGGGGCTGGTTTACTTGCATCATTAGTGCGTAATACTGTAAATGTTATGGGTGTGTTCTTACCATTCTGTGAAATCACTCCGCTGAATTTGTATTCTATTCCATTAGTGTGAATTCCAGTTGTCATCAAAAGACCTTGATAAGATCCAATAATATTACCCGTTAATGTTATCTGGTCTTTTTTTATTATTGTGTACAAATTAGGCGCTTTGTAATGCTGTCCTTTGAAAGTTAATGTACCACTAGTTGAATTGCCATTAATCTTTAAATTTATTCCAGCTCCAATTAAAGAATCTGCATATACTTGGTGAGTTGTTATTGATATTGATAAAACTACACAGAAAATAATGCTACCCAAAAAGATGTGAAATGGGATTTTGGATCCAACGAATTTCATACCTTTTATTTTATGTCATTGTTATTTGATGTTACTATTCTCTGTTCTATGCGTGGGCGGTACAAACAACTAAAGGTTGATTATGGAATAGTGAATTAATTGGCAGAACTACTTCAGGTCTTCTTTGTCTTTGAACTCTTTTAGCTCTTTTTCGGATTCGATTTTACCTTTTTCAAATTCGCCTTTTGCCTTTCCAAATGTTTTTGCTAGCTCTGGGATCTTCTTTGCACCGAAAATCAAAACTCCAATTATTACGACTGCAATTATAACATTCTCGTATGCCATTATTGGCTTAAATGCGGCAGATCAAGATTTAAGTGTTGCAATCTTTTTTGCCTGCCTTTCTGATATTGCCATACCTATGAGATATAATCCAATCATGGGACCTGCAACAAACCACATGGTAACACCACTTCCGTCTGGAGTGATTGCAGCGCCCAGTATGACCATTCCAATAATTGCATATCTTATGTTATTTCTCCAAAATTTTGGATCAATTAATCCTGATGCAGTAAGTGCATACATTATCAATGGCAGCTGAAATGATAACCCAAATGCAAGAATGAACTGGAGTACAAATGTGATAAAGTCCATTATATTCAAAAATGTAAGTAAATCTGCAGATTGGCCATACTTGTAGAGAAATTGTAGGATGTATGGCGTGACAAAAAAGTATGAAAAAAGACCACCTATAATGAAAAGTGCAATGGCTGGAACTGTTATGTTTCTAATTATGCGAATCTCTTTTCTGTGTAACGCAGGAGCTAAAAATCCCACAAACTCTTTTACTATTATTGGCATTGCAAAAACAATTCCAAGTAATATTGCAATATAAAATTGTGAAAAAAACGCCTGCCCCGGTGCAGTCTGGATTAGTTGGACTGTTGATGGTAACAGATGATGTTTCATGGATATAGTAAATTGTGCAGCCATGTTGTTAAACGGACTAAATGTCGGATAGTACAATTTTGTCCCATTATACATAAACTGGTTAAGATGAAAACTTAGGATGAAAAATGAAAATATTGCTACTGCGATAACTGATCTAAATACCCTCCTTCGCAAATCCTCTATGTGCTGGCTAATGCTCATTGGCTTATCCATTGCAGATTATGAAATATGTTGTTCTGTATTAATAGTGTATTTCTAAAGTTCTTACTTGCCAGGAATTGGTAATATCTTGCTTGATGGCAGGTTGCTTTCTTGCTGCTCTGGTTCAGTAAAGTTCTCAAGCTCTATTGTAAGTTCAGTGCTTACCTCGAAATTATCTCCTAATTGCACTGCTAAATCTGCTATCTCATTTGGTGCCCAGATTTCACGTGAGCCTTTGAAAAATATTCTTGAACTCTTTTCTGCAGGGTCTCCACCAAATTTCTCCTTGATGAACTTGGTTAATCTGTCCAATTCTTCCTTTTCTATCATGTTGTGATAGAATACTATTCCCTTGATTGACTCGTAATCCCACGGAGTTCCATTCCTATACGAGTATACTCCAAAGACTGCACCTTGATCATCTTTTGGACATTTTATTTCCCAGATCAATACTTTTTTTGGATCAAACTTGGATTTTCTTACCTCGTCTACTGTGAGTTTCCAATATCTTAAGCGGCTCATTATATGATCAATAAATGAATATTGACAGTTAATGAGCCTTACTAGACACAAAACACGGTGTAAAGTATGTTCTGTGGTGTTACTTCAAATGAAGTTTGGTGGTTTTTGTTATGTTTATCTTAAATTCTGACTAGGAACTAAAGTTGTCCCTTTTCATGTTAAACTCTAATTTTTCTTGTATTTGGATAAGAGTGAATTCAAAAATGTACTATTATCAAGAGATGGATCATCTTTTTTTGCATTCTTGATGGCCTTGATGAATTTTTGAAAAGATTCTGATTTTACTGTGATTGTTTTGTATTCTTTTCTAGGCAATAGATCTTTTTGTCCGGTACCTACTAATAAATAATATGTAAAAATTCCAGTGACAATATAACACATGTTCTAGAATTAATCAACAGTATTCATTTTACATTTTTAGGAGTTCATTCGATCATAGAGTCTTCTAGATTATAATAAAAAAAGAGAAAAAGTTGGGAATTAGGATTGTAGTCCACTATTTGTAGAGCCCGATGATGGACCCAAGTTTCCTGATGGAGCAATGGTGCTTCCAGGGGTCTGCTGTGAGTTATGTGTCTGACCTCTCTGGTGGAATCCATGTTTCATTCCTGAATGTCCCATTCCAAACATTCCCTCAAAATTCATTTGATGACCAGGCGATGTGTACAAAACTTTGTCATTTGCTGGATCAATGATCACAGAATATGCCAAGTTTTTATCATCAATTACTTTGAAGGCATATACCACATATCCCTGCATGACAGTCAAGCTTCCTCCAATTACTCTGCCGTTTGGCACTGAGGATTGAGCAGTATTTGCTGCATCTGGGAACTTGGTCTGTACATTAGACAACAAGTTCTGTTGAAGGTTTATGGAACCTTGGATTTGTGGTGGTTGTTGGGGTGTTGTTTCCTGAGTTGTAGAACCTGCAACTTGTGCAGATGCTGCTGTCACTCCTGCTGTAGCAATTATTGCTACACCGATTATGATGGCAAGCATCTTTTGATTCATGCTCAGATTCTTTGTATTCATGGCTCTAGTTCTTGATTTAATCTATAAAGAATTACTACACATTGTTCAGTAACAATGTTACCGATGAAATGCTAGTTCTTACTAGATATGCTATTTATTGTATCAATCCCTGACTGACAAAATCTTTTCAATAACGACTAAATATTCGACAATAAAATCACGTGCATGGAAGTTATTCCAGCAGACCGTCTTGAGCTATTGTCAGAAATGGAAGAAAGATATGAGAAAAAAGACAAGGAATACTTTGTCCATTTACTAGATCACAAAGATTTTGTGATAAGATGCAGAACTGTTTGTATCCTTGTAGATATGGGAGGAGAAGACGTTGTCCCACATGTTGCAAGTGTTTTGAAAAATGATGTCAATGAATTGGTAAGACACGAAGCTGCCTTCTCTTTAGGACAGATGTGTCTAAG